>JAZDKI010000023.1:0-5356 GCA_043803165.1 Microcaldota archaeon | reverse complement strand
CGCGCCCAGGTTGCTCTTGTCCTTGGTCCCGTCCAGCTCCCGCATCCGGTTGTCGATGCCCTCCTGGTCCGTGACCTCCATCCCGATGATGGAGGATGCGATCGTGGTGTTGACGTTCTCTACGGCCCGGAGCACGCCCTTGCCCATATACCTCGCCCCGCCGTCGCGGAGCTCCATGGCCTCATGCGCACCCGTTGACGCTCCGCTCGGGGCCGCTGCGCTTGAAAGGACGTTCTCGGTGGCGACCTCCACTTCGACGGTCGGGTTGCCCCGCGAATCGAGTATCTCCCGCGCCCAGATGGATGTGATCTTCATGCAGGATGACTTGCGGGCAAAAGATTAATACCTTACCCACGCCCCGCCCAGGATCGCCATCGGCCGACCTCCCTTTTTTTATTCATGACCTAGCAGATAGGCATGCATGGACCTCGTTTTCGACAACATCCGCAAGAGCAGGAGGTTCGATGGCACCGTCTCGGACCTGCTCAAAGACCTCAAGGTGATGCGTGAGGAGGTCGTGGTCAAGGTGAACGGCAGGCTGGCGCCCGAGACGAGGAAGCTCTCGGATTCTGACCGGGTGGAAGTCATCAAGGTAGTCTTCGGTGGTTGAACTGCGCGAGACGGACCGAAAAAACGGAGACCCGGAACGGGGAACAGGAGGCCCGGAGCCCGGGATCGGGCTTTGCCATTGCGGGGAGCCGGGGGCCGTCTTCCTGCATTATTCGAGCAGGCACCTGTGCGAGAAGGACTTCGTCCGCATGTTCGACAAAAGGTTCCGCAAGACCGTGCGGGCGTTCGGGATGATCAAGAAAAATGATCGCATCGCGGTCGGCCTGTCCGGGGGGAAGGACAGCACGGTGCTTCTGCATTCTCTGGCTGAACTCAAAAAGGATTTGCCTTTCGAGCTTATCGCGATAACGATCGATGAGGGGATAAAGGGTTACCGGGCACGGACGCTTAAGATCGCCCAAAAGGAATGCGAGAGGCTCGGCATCGAGCAGATCGTGCTAAGGTTCGAGCAGGAGACCGGCAGGTCCTTGGATAAGATGATGCAGGTGGAGAAGGAAGGGTCTCCTGATGATACGAACCACCTGCCCTGCACCCAGTGCGGCGTTGTCCGCAGGCATCTCCTGAACAAAGGGGCGCGGGAGGCGAAAGCCACCAAGCTCGCCCTTGGGCACAACCTGGATGATTTGGCGCAGACTGTATTGATGAATATCATGCGCAACGAACCTGCCAGGCTCGCGAGATTGCATGAACCCGTGGCCAAGAATCCCCGCTTCGTTTCGCGCATACGCCCCCTTATGCTCACCCCGGAGAAGGAGAACGCGATCTACGCGATGATCAAGGGCATCGACATCGAGCATGTGGAATGCCCGTATGCCCGTTTCGCCTTCAGGGGCCATGTGCGGAAGATGCTAAATGAGAGCGAGGAAAGATACCCGGGGACGAAGTTCAAGGTGGTGAACGCGTTCCTTGACATGGAGGGCGCGCTGCGGAAAAAGTACGCGGACGCTTCGGCCATCAAGGAATGCCGATCATGCGGGGAGCCGTGCTCGCAGGACGTCTGCATGTACTGCAAGAGAACGAAAAACAGCGGTTTATGACCATCCCTATTTTTCGGAGCGTTTTTTCAGGAACCTTTTGGCGATTTCATGCTTGATCATATGGCCGATCCGTTCGGCATCCTCTTCTGCGAGCTCGCTTCTCGAGAGAATCTTATCAAGATCGACCTTGCGCTTGGCCATACCATCCCCGAATTGATTAATCGGGAGCAATTAATAACCTTATTCGCCCCAAGCAAAACATGGAAGTCTTTTTCTTGGGGACAGGCGGGGGCCGGGTCAACCTCATCAAGCAGGTGCGGGGCACCGGAGGATTCCGGATATCTTCGCGCTCGGCAGACATCCACGTGGACCCCGGGCCCGGGGCGCTCGTCCATTCCGTCCGGAGCAGGCTGGACCTGCTGTCTTTGGATGCCATAATCGTGACCCACAACCATGTGGACCATATGAGCGACGCCATGGCCCTGATAGAAGGCATGACGCATTATGGGCTAAAGAGAAGGGGCATATTGATAGGGAGCGGGCACACGCTTTCAGGGGATGAGAGCGGGGACCGTGGCGTGAGCCTCTATCACCAGTCCAAGGTGACGATTGCCCATATCGCGGAGGGGGGCCAGAAGAGGACGTTCGAGACCGAGAAGGGGGAATTCATCCTGGAGACCGTGAAGGTGAGGCACGAGGAGCCGAGCGCGTTCGGGTTCAAGATCCATATGGACGGCAAGATTGTGGGATATACCTCCGACACGGAATACATGGAGAGCCTCGGCAGGGATTTCTCTGGCTGCGACCTGCTGATAGTCAACTGCATCAAGCCCGAGCCGGACAAGTACACGGGGCACCTGTCCAGCGAAGAGGTGATAATGATCCTCAAGGAGGCCAGGCCCAAAGCGGCGGTGATAACGCACCTCGGGATAAAGATGCTCCGCATGGGCCCGGCCGAGGAGGCCGAGCGGATATCCAAGGAGAGCGGGGTCAAGACAACTGCGGCCAGGGACGGCATGAAGATAGAGGCCTGATTTTAGCCTGATCCCGCATCGGCATCTTTATAAAGAGGGGAAAGCATAATTTTTCGGTGCTGACATGCCGAAAAAAGGACCCACTCCCGGATATGGCGCGGGGGCCGCGAGGCGGATCCCCCTCAAGACCGATGTATCGTCGGTAGAAGAAGAGACGATAAGGCGCGTCAACCACACTTTGGAGACCATAGAGGACTTCCTATCGCGCTGGGAAACATCCAAGATAAAGCCCGACCAGATGCTCCCCCAGATAAGCAGGATCAGGAGGTTTCATAAGGAGCTTTCAGCCTGGCAGCGCGAGGCGCAGAGGCAGAAGGGCCGGGGGGGCGAGGACGAACGGGTGAAGAGGCTCGAGGAGTTCGTGCTGATATGCACTAGCTATTCTTAGGTGGCATCATGACTCAAAAGACCAAGCGTGTCGAGGCGCCCATCGCAGTGGTGCCGACGAGGATCGAGCGGGGGGAGCTTGTGGCCCTCCAGGCAGGCTTGACGGCGACGAGGATGGAGATAGACAACCTCCGGAGATACGCCCAACTGCTGACCGTCCGCCCGATGGATGTGTTGGCGGTACTCGCCGAATGCGACAGGCAGTCCAAGGCGCTCGCGGCGATGGGCCTAGCGAAGCTCTTCGGCGGATCTATGAGGGACGATATCGAAAGGGTCGAGAAAAGCGTCGCCGAGGCGAGGAAGCTCGCCGCATCGGATCAGCTTGGACTCGCTTGGAGCATGCTTGTCAGAGGGAGGAGGCAGATCGAAGCGATAGGTACGGTCTTCGACCTGAGGGCGAGGCTGGTGCAGACCGGGGTCCCCCCTGAGATCAGGATAGACGGGAAGCCCGACGATAGGGGTTATGATAGGCTGCATGATTCGCTCGATGCGCTGATACCCTTAGCCGGGACCGCCAACCAAGCGCTGTATATGGCCGGCATCAGGGCCGCGAAGCTCTATCTGGGCAACGCGGCGATGTATAACCTGGATAACCTGGCGATCCGCTCTGAGAGGGATGCTCTCCTCACCTTCTTGGTCCGAAGAGGGGAGATGGCCAAAAAGGGCGAAGGATACACCGAGAAGATGGCAGGCGAGGACAAGCTGTTCCTGGACTCCATCGAGCAGAACGTGAAGAAGATCCTGCCCCAGGTCAAGAGGCAGAACGAGCTTGCGCTCAAGGGCTGGATAGGGAACCTGGATCCGCTCATCTTGGACTACGCGCAGAAAAAAGACGAGATGATGAGGGGCAGCCTTTCGGCGCTCAAGAAGGACCTCTCTGCGATGCTGGAGAAGGTCCAGAAGGGCGAGTTCCTCGCACAGGCGGACATACTCATGCTCGCGAAAAGATACAGCCAGCTCACGGGCCAGCCGGCACCGATGACCGAGGAGGAGAGGGTCAGGGTGCTCCGCGACGCAGCCCTCAATCTGAAGAGAGGGGTCATGTTCATCCAGGAGGGGGCTCCCGCCTGGTGGGGAGAGACGGCGCTCGCATTCCTGGATAGGGGGGACAAGCAGCGCGCGTCATTGGCCGTATCGATGGGGGCATTGCAGCGCCTTGCCTTAGAGACGAAAAAGGACGGGGCCAGGGAGTTGCTTGGGAGCTATGACGAGATATCGCGGATGCTGAGGGGCGGATTCACCATCCCCCCCGGCAGGATGGCCGCATACTCCAAGGATATAGAGGTCGCGGCGATGATCGCCGAAGCCGATAAGATGGCCAAGGACTTCGCCAGGCAGGGGACACCGGAGCAGAGGAGGTTGCTTTCCGATGCGATACTCCGCATGCATAATCTGATGGATGACGGGCTCAGCGCAGGGGCGACGACAATCCTCAATATGGTCAGGGAATATTCACGCCTCCTTTCCAAGCACGGCCGGAAAGGATGGACAGGGCAGGCCGATATGGAGAAGGCCATCGGCATGGAGACGAGGGGGGAGGGCGGGAAGCTGATGTTCGATAAGGCTCTTGCCGGACTCGCTTTCGAAGACGAAGCGGTGAAATTCAGGTCGATCGCAAAGAGGTGGGGCGGGGCGCTATCAGCGCAGAAAAAGATGGTCGAGGACACCCTTAAGATGGCGCAGGCCCTGGCTCTTGAAGGAAATGGCAGGGAATCCGCCGGCGTCCTCATGCTACTCACCAATTATTGCGAAAGCGTCGAGAAGCTGGGTGAGAAGAGCCGGAAAGGGGTCATCGGGCTCAAGCCGGATGCGCAGAGGCACATCAGCGAGATGGGCAAAGCGTTATCCGCGATGCACAAGGGCGAGCGGAGCGTCGATGGCAAGGACGCGACGGCAGCATTCGTCGCCAGCTACAACCTGGCTCAGGGGCTTATCGTGGAGAGGGAGGTCGCGGCGCTCGAAGCTAGGGGAAAGCTCACAAGGTATGATTATCGCGGAAAGGAGACCGTGCTCCTTTCGATAAGGACCATCCGGGAGAGGGTTGAGAAGCGCGAAATCAAGGACGCGCATACTCTGCTCAACTACCTCAAGCTCTTCGAAGGGAAATCAGACCTTATTAGGAACTCGGATGTGAGCGGGAGGGTATATGGGTTCTGGAAGGGCAAGGCATATCTCATCGGGGCTATCGATGCCGAGATCAAGGCGAAGACGCCTGCGGAGAGCTTCGCCGCCGCGAGCGTGTTCGATGGCGGCATGTCGCTCGTGCTGAAGGCCGAGACGCTACAGAAAGGGCTCATGGATTGGAAGGCGAGATGGGCCGGCACGATGCCGTTCGACGAGACCGATAAAAAGACGGTCGGGCATGTCCCGCTTGGCGAGCCTGCGAGC
>JAZDKI010000022.1:0-23914 GCA_043803165.1 Microcaldota archaeon | reverse complement strand
CCTGGACCGGACGATCGCCGAGCAGGGCCTGGCATCCGGCGACTTCACGGGCCAGATGGGCTTCATGGGGCAGAGCTACTCATTCCCCTCTTCGCTGAGCGGGGCCGGGGCCATCTTCGATATGCTGATGTCGGTGCTCCTCCTGCCGTTCTCCTGGATAGGCAACATCTTCCTGGCGCTCGTGATTTCCCTGCTGAATTTCTCCCTCGGCATGAACGTGGAATTCAGCGAGAAGGCCGTGAGCTTCCTCCACCTATGGATCATCCTTTTCCTCTGCTCGGTCATTTACGGATTATTCCGGTTCTTCAAGAAGCAGGACGACCAGCTGGCCCTCCTGATAGTCCTGATGGTGATGCCTCCGCTGCTTGTGGGCATCCTGAAGGCCAAATACACGATATACGCCGCCGCGCTGCTCGCCATCGCGATTGGCTTCACATTCAGCCAGGCAGGCCTCCTCTCCGAGCGGTTCCTCAAGGACGAGGATCTGAGGATAGCCAAAAAGATCCTGCTCATATTAGCCGCGGTCATGGTCATAGCGCAGTTCTTCTCGCAGGGCTTCGCCCCTGCCCTCGCATGGAGCTCGCTCCAGCCGCTATACCAGAACGATCCGGCGGCGCTCTCGCCCAAGTTCCAGGAGTTCTGCACAGCATCAGGCGATGCGGACATCTGCGCAGCCGCAGCTGACCCTATCGGGTACGCTTCGCAGGGCACCAACTACCAATACAGCGCCAAGCTATGCATGATGTCGGTCTTCTCCAAGATGGAATACGCTTCAGGCTCCGCCCCGGCTTGGGAGTCGCAGGCCGCGTATTTCCGCTGCCAGCGGCTATCGGACTACTGGACGGACTCGATGGAATGGCTCAGGTATAACACCGAGCCCGGCTCAAGGGTGATGTCCTGGTGGGACTACGGTCACTGGATAAACTACTTCGGGCTCCGGAACGCGGTCGTGCGCAACGAGCACATCTCGCACACCATGATAGGGGACGTGGCCCACGGATACCTGGATGCGACGCCGGAAGAGCTCAAGGAGTATATGAAATCCCACGACATAGGATACGCGCTCTTCGATATCGAATTGATCGCGGGGGGCGGCTCGCTCGGCGGAAAATACGGCGCCCTAAACTACCTCTCCTGCGCGAGGGACAACGATACCAACGTCTCGGTCGGGCCTGGCGCATCGCAATGCGAGGCCGACCATCTTTGGGAAAACATATTCATATCGCAGAACCCCTGCACCATATCCGCATTGACAGGCAAGGCCGGCTATACCGCATATAAAATCTACATCGGCGAGAGCTATATGGTGGATTATCCGGATTTCTGCGTCGCGCCGACCGATCCGCGGGCGATATCATACTGCCGCGATTATATCCGGGCAATCCCGGCATACTGCATCGGCAACGTGACGCTCGCTTCAGGCCAGTCCACCTACGGCACCTATCACATCAACGAGACGTATCCGAACGGCGACCTGAAGCTCAACAAGGCCCTTCTCCAGCTCCCTTACACTTATCCCGACACATACCACTTCGGTCCGGCCACCCGCGCCACCCTGCTATACACCAATGACATGATATGGCTCGAGAACGGCGAGGTGAAGGGCGGGTATGAAGACCGCAAGGGCAAGTTCTACGACTCCGCCCTATACCGCGCGATCTTCCTCAACGACATCCCAGGCTTCAAGGGCGTATACCAGACATCCGGCGGAGAGGTCAAGATCTACCAGATAGAGGATTGAAGATGTACTCGCAAAGCCTCCAGGCGGAATTCAAGGAGAAAGGCATCGGGATAGGGGACAGGATACGCGTAGCCTCCATCGGATCGATGTTCGAAGGCCTCCTGATGCCGCGCCCGTCTTCAGGGGACCCGTCCATCGTGGTCATCAAGCTCGACAGCGGATACAACACCGGCCTCAAGCCTGAATCCATCGAGCTCATCGCAAAGGCCGCGCTGAGGCAGAGCCCCGTCCCGGAGGGCGAGAAGCACGCCAAAGGGGGCATCGCGATCCTGGGATGCGGAGGAACGATCGCATCAAAGATCGAATACAAGACCGGCGCGGTATACCCGTCGATCACCCCGCGCGAGCTCCGGATGGCGTTCCCGGCCTTGGAGCGCTGGAAGATACATTCCAACCAGCTGTTCTCGCTTTTCTCGGAGGACATGAACGCGACGCACTGGCGCACCCTCGCCGATTCGATAGAAAACGAGATCGAGGACGGAAGCCATGGGGTGGTGGTCATGCACGGCACCGACACCATGACATACACCTCGTCCGCGATAAGCTTCATGCTCCAGAACCTGCCTGTCCCGGTCATTTTCGTAGGATCGCAGAGGAGCTCGGACCGCCCATCCAGCGAAAATGAGATGAACATGCTCAATGCGGTCTTCTCCGCAAACCAGGACATCGGGGAGGTGGCCGTATGCATGCATGCGACCCCGAACGACGACTACTGCCATCTCCACCGGGGCAACCGGGTCCGCAAGATGCACACATCCCGCAGGGACGCCTTCCATTCCATCAACTCGCTCCCTCTGGCCGAGGTCGATTACCGGAGCGACCGCTTCATCCCCATCTCGCCCCATATGCCCAGGAAGAAAGGGGGGATGATCGCGAAAAAAAAGCTCAACGACAACGTCGCCATGGTGTATATCCACCCGGGCATACGGCCGGAGATGCTCTCCAGGCTGGATGGCTACGACGGGATCGTGCTCATAGGGACCGGGCTCGGCCACGCCCCTGCCAACTCTTTCGAAGACAAGAGCGTAACAGGCGTCATCAAGCCGATCAAGGGCCTGATCGATTCCGGGATCCCGGTCGTGATGAGCAGCCAATGCCTCTCAGGGCGGCTGTGCATGCGCGTCTACAGCACCGGAAGGATGCTCATGGAAGCGGGTGTGATCGGCGACGGGGCGGACTGGACGCCCGAGACGGCATTCACCAAGCTTTGTTGGGCGCTCGGCCAGACCAAGAACCATAAAGAGGTATCCAAGATCATGATGAGCGATATCGCCGGAGAGCTCACCGAGCGGTCCGCGCTGGAGGAGTTTCGATGAAGATCGGTATAGAAATTCACCAACGCCTTGATTCGAAGAAGCTGTTCTGCGACTGCCCCAGCACCCTGGCAAAGGAGGACGAGAAGCCGTCTGTGATAATAAACCGCAGGCTGCACCCGGTCCTAAGCGAGCTCGGGGAGGCCGACGAAGCATCGCAGGCGGAGTTCTCCAAGGACCGCTCTTTCGAATACCAGGCATTCTCCAACAACTG
Organism: Microcaldota archaeon; assembly: GCA_043803165.1. Lineage (GTDB taxonomy): Archaea > Micrarchaeota > Micrarchaeia > Anstonellales > Bilamarchaeaceae > Bilamarchaeum. Next base: position 20,646 of record JAZDKI010000022.1, on the reverse strand, counting down.
CCTCGTCGAGATGGACGAGGAGCCCCCCAAGCTCGTGAATTCCGATGCCCTCAAGATCGCCCTGCAGATAGCCCTGCAATTGAACGCCACCCCGGTAGGGGAGGTCCATGTGATGAGGAAGATGGTCATAGACGGCAGCAACACCTCGGGCTTCCAGCGGACCTCGATAATCGCAATGAATGGCCATCTGGACACATCCAAAGGCACCATCGGCATCCCGCTGATAGCCCTCGAAGAGGAGAGCGCAGGGATCGTCTCGGCCCAAGGCGGGAAGGCGGTCTACCGCCTGGACCGGCTCGGCATCCCCCTTGTAGAGATAACCACGACGCCCGATATAAAGGATGGGGCGCACCTGTCCGAAGTCGCGGAGAAGATCGGGATGATGCTCCGCGCGACCGGGAAGGTGGCCCGAGGCCTGGGCACCATCCGCCAGGATGTTAACGTATCCACCGAAGGCGGCGCCCGCATCGAGATAAAGGGGGCGCAGGACCTCAAGATGCTCCCTATCCTTGCCAAAAACGAGGAGAAGCGCCAGCTGGAGCTCGTCAAAGTGATATTCGAACTAAGGAAGCGCGGCGCCATCCCGATCAAGGCCCACATGGTCGATGTGACCGACATATTCAGGTTCGTGAAATCCGGGTTGATCACGGCCGGAATCAAGGAAGGTTCATCCGTCTTCGCCCAGGCGCTCCCTGGCCATAAAGGCCTCCTGGGCCACGAGACGCAGCCGGGGAGGCGCTACGGGACCGAGCTGAGCGACTATGCCAAGCGCGCCGGTGTCAAAGGCATCATCCACAGCGACGAGACGCTCTCCAAATACGGCATCACGGGCAAAGAGGAGGAGCAGGTCCGCGAGACGCTCAAGATCGGCCTGAGCGACGCATTCATGATGGTGGTCGCCCCCAAGGAGCAGGCGAAGAAGGCGCTGTCATCCGCGATAGAGCGGGCCAACCTGGATTTCGTCCCCCCCGAGACGCGGAAGGCGAACCCCGATGGCACATCATCGTTCATGCGCCCGCTTTCTGGAAAGGGTAGGCTGTATCCCGAGACCGACGTGCCCCCGTTCCCGATCACAAAGGAGCTGCTCGGATCGATAGGCTCGCTCGAATCATTGGACGCGAAGAAGGCCAAGCTCGAGAAGATGCTCAACCGCGAGATGGCGCTTCGGATCCTGCGCTCGCGCAACCTCCACATCTTCGAGAGGCTGATCGAGCAGGGTGCGGACCCGATGCTCGCCGCGACGACCCTGGAGGACACGCTCGTCTCACTCCGTCGCGAGGGCATAGAATTCGCCGACACAGAGAAGGCGCTCGGCGAGCTTTTCTCCGAATACAAGAAAGGGTCGTTCGTGAAAGCCGCGATCCCGGATATCCTCAAAGGGATGGCAAAAGGCGCCCGGGTCGAGGCGGTCCTAAAGGTGTTCCGCCTATACAAGATCAGCGGGGCGGAGCTCGAGCGCCTGGCGCAGGAGAACGGCTATGACATGAAAGCCATAATGCAGAAGCACCGCCTCCAGGTGGATGCCCAGGAGCTAGCAGCCCTAGTGAAGAAGAAGGGCTAGCTTCTTTTTGTGTGATTTTATGGGAATATATATAAATCCTTCGCAACCCACTCCTATCCATACATCAATTAAAACACGTTCAGGCAATATAAGACGGGGTGGGAGCATGGAAAAAGGGAGGCCGAAGGGCAGACCAGCTATCAATTACCTGAACACAGCGGCATTCCTGCTCCTGCATCTTTCAAAGAAGGGCGAGCTCACTCCGGAACTGAGGCAGGGGCTCATACTTATGGCTACCCAAACCCCCCCCGAGTCAAAAACGTGGCTTGGCGTGCCTTCCAGGATCGTGCGCCAGGCCCTCGATTATATCAATGGCCAACGGAAGGAGACAGGCAAGCCCCCTATGGACACCGCGGATTTTAGGGTGGCATTATCCATGTACATAGCAAATATGCTTTTGGAGGGCTCTATCAAGCTCCAGTCCTCCTTAGAAATCGAAGACACACTCTCTTTTCTGCACCACCGGCCGGAGAAGGACCCGATGAACGCGCCGCAGTTCAAATCGGCGCTCAGCGAACAGGCGTCATCCCCGCTTGTCGAAGATCACGCCGGACCAAAAGTCAAAGGCTGAACCATGAGGGGCCCGTGCTCTTTCTGCGCTGCCGAATGCTGCAATAGCTACATTATAACCGCGACGGCGTTCGATGTCCTGCGCGTGATCGAGCGCACAAAAAAGCCCTGGAACGGGTTCGCAATCCTCCACCAGGCGCGCCTCCTGGCGTTCGATCCGGATACCACGCTCGATATGGAGGACGACGGCTGGGTCTACCTGCTCGGATTCAAGTCGCACCCATGCGTATTCCTCAAGGGGGGCGGCCTCTGCTCGATACACGACTGCGCGCCTATGGCATGCAAAAGGTTCCCCTTCCAGCTCGACGGGAAGCTCAACTGCCGCTTCTGTCCGCTCCCGAGCCAGCTCTTTTTCCGGATGAGCCGCCCCAGCCTCAAGGCCGAGGACATGATACGGGAGCTCGAGATGCACAAAACGATCGTGAAAGAATGGAACAAAAAACCGGGAAAGAAGGCGGACTGCATACCGTTCCTGCTTGAGCGGGCCGAATCGATGTCCCCTAACGGCGGCACCTCTTCAAAATAGCGATCGCTTCCTTGTCCTCGACCTGCGGGAAATCCTCATAGAACTGGCCGATCGCGAAGAAAGGCGTAGGAGTCGAGAGGCACACCACCTTATCCGCTTCCCTGGCCAGCATCATCAGGGCATCAGGCGGCCCGACCGGCACCGCCACGATGATGCCCTTCGGCCTCTGCTTCCTTATCACGCGGATGGCTGTGAGCATAGTGCTCCCGGTCGCTATCCCGTCATCGACTATTATGACGGTCTTGCCTGCGAGATCGGGTTTCGGCCGATCCCCCCGGTAGCGCCGATACTTGTCCTCCACAACGCCGGAAAGCCTCCGCCTCTCCTTGATGATATACGCGGGGTCGACCTCCAAAGCGCCCACGCTGAGGAAGTGCTCGCCATCAGGCCCGACGGCCCCGATAGCGAACTCCTCGCTCATCGGGTGCGATATCTTCTTGGTGACTATGATGTCCAGCGGGAGGCCGAGCCGGTCATGGAGGACCTCGCCTATCTGGAGCGCGCCTCTCGGGATGGCGAGGATGACCGCATCATCCCTCCCCCTGAACCTGGAAAGAGCCTTTGCGAGCGCCTCCCCTGCCTCATGGCGGTCCTTGAACATGGAATTGATTCGGATGGCGTGTTTTTATCGCTTCCTTGGCCGGAGAATCAGCGCGTTCATCACCAAGGCCAATATGAAGACATAAACCGGGTATGATGCCGATGCTAAGGACCACTCTTTAATCGCGAAGAAGTTGGCGATGTCCGCCATCGCGAACAGGATCCACGCGACCAGGCTCTCGCTTTTCGGCTCATGGTACGTCTTCACTATCGTCGGCACCGCCCCGATCATATCTACTGCGGTGGTCAGGAAAAGCGCGGATGCGGGATCCCCGGTGGCCGCCCATAGCGCTATCCCGAGCCCGGCCCCGGCCAGGCAAACGAGATCCAGCCGGGTCCATCCTTCTTTCCCGTACTTTAGCGAAAGCCCTGCCACGGCCAATATCCCGAGCGCATAAGCGGCAGGGACGAAAGCGCTCTCATGCGCGCCGGCAGAATAATAGCTCGCGGCGATCACGATGCCAAGGACGGCCCATATGATCCATCCTGCCTTGCTCGGCCTGGTCTTGCCTTTTACGATGTCATAAATGTATGGCACGAAAGCCAAGAATCCTATAACCCCGGCAAGCAGCCCGATATCGCCCTGGAAACTCACGAGGGGGCCTCCTGCGCCCAGCCAGGATAGGGCATCTATCCCGTCCTCTTCTGTGGGCCGGGCTTGACCGCAGATATGTCCGGCGGAGGCGCGTCCTTCGGCGGCTCAAGCTCATGAACCACTGCCACTCCCTTCCTCACGATCGCGAAGCTCGCGACCTTCTCCTTCTCGCCGAGCTTGATTATCCGCACGCCCTGGGTGTTCCTGCCGATGACCGAGATGCCTTCGATATATGCGCGGATGGCCTGGCCCTTGGAGCTCATGACGATGACCTCGTCACCGTCCTCGACCGTCCGGACCCCGATGACATCTCCGTTCCTGCCCTCGGTCTTGATGTTGATGATGCCCGAGCCGCCCCTTCCCTGGACCCGATACTCGTCCAGGTGCGTCCTCTTCCCATACCCGTTCTCGGTTATCGTCAGTATGGTCGGCTTCTTGCAGGATGCTATGCCCACGACCTGGTCCTCGCCTTCCTTGAACCTGATGCCGATGACCCCCTGGCCGGTCCGTCCTATCTCCCTGGCCTCTTCTTCCTTGAAGCGTATGGCCTGGCCCTTCTTGGTGGCGATCAAGAGCTCCTGCCTGCCGTCTGTCTTGATGACCTCGACGAGCCGGTCGCCCTCCTTCAAAGTCAACGCGATGATGCCGACCTTCCGGACATTGCTGAAGTTCTCGAGGGCGGTCCTCTTGATGATGCCGTTCCGCGTCACCATGGAGAGGTACTCCCCGCTGTCGAATTTCACCACGCTTATCCAGCTAGTCACCTTCTCGTCCTTGAGGTCCAGCAGGCTGACCAGCGTCTTTCCTGTCGCATATCTCGAGCTTTCCGGCACCTTCCAGACTTTCAGCCAGAACGCCCTCCCCTTGTCGGTGAACAGCAGCAGGTAGTTGTGGTTCTTGGTCACTATGACGTCCTGGACGAAGTCTTCCTCCTTGGTCTCGGAACCTATGACCCCCTTTCCGCCGCGGTGCTGGGAGCGGTATTCATCCAGACCCACGCGTTTCACATATCCGCGGCCGCTGATGGTGACGACGACATCGTCGTTGGGGATGAGGTCCTCGACATCGATCTGGCCGTCATCGGCGTCGATGATGTCGGTGCGCCTCTCGTCTCCATGCTTCTCCTTGACCTCGCGGAGCTCGTCCTTGATTATCGTAAGTATCTTGCCTACGTCCGCGAGCACGTCCTTGAGCCAGGTGATCCTCTTCATGAGCTCCTGGTACTCGTTCTCTATCTTCTCGCGCTCCAGGGCGATCAACCTGGAGAGCTTCATCTCCAATATGGCGTTAGCCTGTATCTCGCTTAGCGAATATGCCTTCATCAGGCCGGCCCTCGCCGCCTCGACATCCTTCGATCTGCGCAGGAATTCCACGATCGGGTCTATGTTTTTCAGCGCGATCCGCAGCCCTTCGAGGACATGCGCCCTCGCGAGGGCCTCTTTGAGCTCGAATTCGCACCTCTTCCGCACGACCTCCTTGCGGAACTCGACGAATACGTCTATCATGCTCCGCAGGCTCATCACTTTCGGCTGCTGGCCCACGATCGCCAGGTTGATGATGCCGAAGCTGGTCTGGAGCTGGGTGTGCGCATAGAGCTGGTTGAGGACGACGTCCGCGTCCGCCCCCTTCTTCAATTCTATTATGACCTCCATGCCGTCCTTATCCGAGCGGTCATGGACGCCGTTTATGCCCTCCACCTTCTTGTTGCGGACGGCTTCGACTATGGATTCGATGACTGACGTCTTGGTGATCTGATAAGGGATCTCCCTGACGATTATCGAGTGCAACTTATCATCCTTTTCGATCCTGGCCCGGATCTTGATCGCGCCCCGGCCGGTCTTATAGGCGCTGATGATGCCCCCCCGGCCGACTATCGTGCCGCCGGTCGGGAAATCCGGGCCCTGCACCAGCTTCAGGAGTTCCTCGTCAGGTGCGCCGTCTATCGCGGCGATCGTGGCATCCACTATCTCGCCCATGTTATGAGGCGGGATGTTTGTCGCCATGCCGACGGCTATGCCCGACGACCCGTTGACCAGCAGGTTCGGGACCTTCGAAGGCATCACGGTCGGCTCCTTCAACGTCGCATCGAAGTTGTCCGTGAACGGGACCGTCTCCTTCTCAAGGTCCGCCAGCAGATCCGCGGCGATCTTGGCCATCCTCACCTCGGTGTACCTCATGGCTGCGGGATTGTCGCCGTCTTGCGAGCCGAGGTTGCCCTGCCCGTCCACCAGCATATACCGCAGCGAGAACGGCTGCGCCATCCTGACGAGTGCGTCATAGACGGCGAGGTCGCCGTGCGGGTGGAACTTGCCCAAAACCTCGCCGACGACACGGGCGCTCTTCTTGTGCGGCTTGCCGTAGACGTTGCCCAGTTCATGCATGCCGAAAAGGATCCTGCGGTGCACCGGCTTGAGGCCGTCCCGCGCGTCCGGGATCGCCCTGCCGATTATGACCGACATCGCGTAATCCAGGTAGCTCTCCTTCATGTCGGTCTCGATCGGCCTGTTCTCAATCGTTTCAGCCATGAGCATCACCTATATGTCGAGGTTCTTGGCATGCACCGCGTGCTGCTCTATGAAAGCCTTCCTCGGCTCTACCTGCTCTCCCATCAGGATCGAGAACAGCTCGTCTGCGAGCATCGCATCATCGATCGTCACTTTCCTTAGCGTCCTCGTCTCCGGGTTCATGGTGGTGTCCCAGAGCTGGGCCGGGTTCATCTCACCGAGGCCTTTGTACCTTTGCAGCCCGACATCCCCGCCCATCTCCTTTGTGAACGCTTCGAGCTGTGCGTCGTTGTAGGCGTACCTGAAGGCCTTGCCCTTTGCCAGCCTGTAAAGGGGCGGCTTGGCGATGTAAAGATACCCCTTCTCTATGACGGGTTTGAAGTACCTGTAGAACAATGTCAAAATCAGGGTCCTGATGTGCGCCCCGTCCACGTCCGCATCGGTCATGATGACGATCTTGTGGTACCTGACCTTGCCGATGTCGAAATCGTCCTTGAAGCCGGCACCGATGGAGACCACGATGTTCTTGATCTCCTCGCTTGTGAGCACCTTGTGCATCGGGGCCTTCTCCACGTTGAGTATCTTGCCCCTCAGGGGCAGGATGGCTTGGGTGCGCCTGTCGCGGGCCTGTTTTGATGATCCCCCGGCAGAGTCGCCTTCGACGAAGAATATCTCGGATTTCGCAGGGTCCTCCTCGCTGCAGTCGGCCAGCTTTCCGGGGAGCACGCTGCTCTCGAAGACGTTCTTCCTCCGGATCAGGTCCTTGGCCTTCTGGGCGGCTTCCCTCGCCTCCATCGCGTTTATGACCTTGCCAAGGACGTTCTTGGCCTCAGGGGGGTGCTCCTCGAAATAGGTCTTGAGGGCCTCATAGACTATGCTGTCCACAGCCCCGCGGATCTCGCTGTTCCCCAGTTTCGTCTTGGTCTGGCCTTCGAACTGCGGCTCTGCGACCTTCAGGCTCAAGATGGCGGTCATGCCTTCTATGGCATCATCGCCCGTTATCTTGTGCTCCTCCTTGACCAGCTTGTTGGTTTTGGCGTAATCGTTCACGACCCTCGTGATGGCGGTCCGGAAGCCGACCATATGGGTCCCGCCCTCTATGGTCTTGATGTCATTGACGAACGAGTAGATCATCTCGCTGTAGCTGTCCGTGTATTGCAGGGCGACCTCGATCTCCACGTGGTCGGTCCGTTTGGAAAAATGGACCGGCTCGTGGAGCTTGTTCCTGGCCTGGTTGAGGTACTTCACGAACTCCGTGATGCCCCCCTCGTAGCAGAACTCCTCCTTCTTGCCGTCCCGCTCGTCCTCGAGGCTCATCCGCAGGCCCTTGTTGAGGAACGCGAGCTCCATGATGCGCTCGCGGAGATAGGCGTAGTCGAAAACGGTGGATTCGAATATCGTGCCATCCGGCTTGAATGTGACTATCGTGCCCCGGTACGAGCTGTCTCCTACGATAGCGACAGGCTCCTTCACCTTGCCTTTCTCATAGGCCATGGCGTGTATCTTGCCGTCGCGGTGGACCTCGATACTCATCCGCTCGGAGAGCGCGTTCACGACGCTCATGCCCACCCCGTGGAGGCCTCCTGAGACCTTGTATGCCTTCTTCTCGAACTTGCCCCCCGCATGGAGCGAGCTGGAGACCAGCTCCATGGCGGATTTGCCTGAGGCGTGCTTGTCTGTCGGGATGCCCCTGCCGTCGTCCTTTATCGTCGCGTAGCCGTCTTTGCGGAGTATGATGGAGATGCTCTTGGCATATCCTGCGAGCGCCTCGTCTATGCTGTTGTCCACTATCTCATAGATCAGGTGGTGGAGGCCCCTCTTGTAGGTGTCCCCTATGTACATGCCGGGCCTTCTCCTGACCCCTTCCAGGCCTGAAAGCACCTGTATCTCCTTCGCGGTGTAACCGGTTTCCTCGGCCATAAAGATACCACTAGTTCCTTGTACAAGCTTAACGTCGTAGAAAGTGCGTATTTCCTATCAAAAAATATATGCTGAAAAGGCTTTATATTGGTATCTATCAGAACCGCAGTCCGACCCTCTCGCATGCCTCCATGGACAGCGCTTCGAGCCGCTCCTGGAGCAGGAGGATGTGCCTTGAGAGCAACCCGTCCCTTTGCTTCTGGCTGGTGTCGGAAAAGGCCTTTGGAAGGTTTTCCAAGGCATTCAGCTGGCCCTCTGCGCTATCAGGGATTGTGAGGGATCCCAAGCCATGCGATTCTGCCAAAAGCAGCCTGGCTGCGACCCGCCAGGAATGCGCGTAATGCCTTGACTTAGGCTCTATCCCTGACAATGCCAGGTCCCTCACCTCCAAAGAGAGGTCCCTGAACTTGGTATCGTTCAATCTCTTGTTGCCGGCCGGGTCATATAGGAACTCCCCCATCAGGCTCGTTATCTCATGGGGCTCGTCATTGGCCTCATACTGGACGCGGTGGACGAGCTCATGGAAGAAGCCGGCTTCCACCTGCCTTGTCAATAGGCCGATATCCGGATGCGCCGAGAACTCATCGAGCAGCCGTAGGAGGGCGGCATGGATCCTCACATGCGGGCCGAGGGTATCGAATTCGCACCCGCGCGATCTGAAGGATATGGGGAAGAGCGGCATCGTCTCCCAGCTGATGACATCCCTCATCCTGGAAGCAGCCCGCTGCAGAAGCGATATGAACGCCCTTGCGGTCTCATCCTCCGGGCCAGGACCGCGAGGAAAAAGCTTCCCCCATGATTCATGCTCGATCAAAATGAAGATGTCTCCGCTCGCATCATAGAATGTCTTAGCCCGCTCGAATATCTCGGGCCTTGAGAGCTTGGGGCACATCTCCGAAAGCCGCTCCCTGAACTCGCCTTTGGGGATGATTTTGACATGGGCCGAGGTCTGGGCTAGGTTCATTAGTTATATTTTATGGAAGCAAAAGAATTAAAATCATGGTCTGGCGTGCCCAAGCCAGGTGGACGAGAAGACCGCACACGAGAGCGCCATGTGGCGGCCACCCTTTTTAAATATTTTGTTATAACAATTGTTCCAAGGTGTATATTTGAGAACAGAACTGCGGGACAGGCCGAAGAACGGTGTTCTCCCGAGATTGAGAAACGCCGTCATGGCGCCGCTCGTCGCAGGCCTTATGCTCTTTGGCAGCCCTGGATCCAAAAGCGCCCCCGCACCGATGAAACCGGCCGTCTCAGGCAAGCTCGCAGGATGCAAGAAAAAAGAGACGACCTGCGAAGTAACGGTCAGAGCGGGAGACACACTTTTCAACCAAGTAGAACAAATCGGTTCGCAGACATATCTCTATTCCTTCAAGGTCCTTGACGTGGATCCGGAAGGGGTCCGTTTCAAGATCTCTTCAGGCAGCCTACACAAATCCGAGAAATCGGAGTTCAGGCTCGGTTATGGGGCGCATCCATCGGTACCGCGATTGATCAGCCAACCGAGAAACATCATCGATGTCCGGAGGACGGCCGATCCCAAGGTGGCCCACCTCACGTTCCATAAAACCCTGGGGTACGGCTATTCTTTGGGTGGGCCTTTCAGCGGATGCTCCTCCTCGCCATGCACCATCCGGCTCAAGGAGGGCAGCGTGATCGTCACGGCTACCTATCTGGCTGTGGATCCCGCCTTGGTCCTCGCGTTCGGTTCGGGTGACTGGAGAAGGATTATCGGCATCAAACAAAGCCTCAGGATAAAGGAGATAACCCCTTCAGGGTTGGCGCTCGAAGTGGATGCCACCCCCGGGGGAAGGCGTACCCTCCCCTATCTGGCCGCACCTTGGGCTCCATTGAAAACCCTGGTCTTTCCTGGCGTGATGAGCATCTCGGTCAATAAGATGGATGATAAGGGCGCCGAAATAACATTGGCTCGCGGGCCGTGAGCGGCGAAAAACTGCACGCGAGCGGAAGATCAAGACTCGAAAGCCTTCATCTTCGCCTTCCACTGCTCGATCGATTCCTTGAACCTGTCTTTGGGCACGAACAGCACCGAGTCGAAGGTGCGGTTCCTCATCATGACGATGACGCTGCGGTCGCCGACCGCCACGAAGCTCGAAGGCTGGTGCTGGCCCAGGTTCTTGGCCATCGACTGGAGGTAGGACACCAGCTTGAGCGAAAGCGCGGCCATGACGGTGTCCCCCCCTTCCGTGAATTCGGAGAGGACCGTCTTGCCCTGCTTCATGACGAGCGCCCCGCGGAGCAATCCCTTGCCGACCAGGTCATGCACGAGCTGCTCCGGGGAGACCTTCTTCTTCTTGAGCACATCCCGCTCCATCACAAGCCCGTCCACAGCGGATTCCTTGAGGTACTTGCCTAGGGCCCATACGCGCAGCGATGCGGGCACAGTGACCAGGGTGGACACATACACCTCGCCCTGCTCATCGAGGGCCTTGGTTATCCCGTCCCTCCATCTGGGCCAGTTCTCATCGGCGAGCTTCCTTCTCTCCCTGAGGCCGGCCAAGGCGCTCTCGACCCGGCCAAGGTAATCCTCGATCATGATCTTGCTCCGCGCGTTCATGTCCTTGGCAAGGATATCCACCTTCTCGGCCTTTATGGAAGCGAGGACGTCGAACTCCTTGCCCACCTCGAAATCGTCTTTCGAGCAATCATTGACGAGCTTGTCCAGTTCGGCGAGCCTGTCTTTGAGGGCCGCGGCTTTGGCGAGGAAAAGGTCCTTCTCCTGCTTGATCACCATGCCATAAGCCCGCTCCAATATCGTTATCTTGACCATGTTCTCGGCCGCAAGGTACAATGTCGCGATGCCGAGCAGCATGAACGCCGAGCCCACGACGCCCCATCCGCTTTTGAGGAGGAAGTCGGTCGATTCGAGCAGGGTCGGGACCGTCGTCGGCTGGTCGACCATCACCGCCGAGACGTAGTATCCCAGCACCAGGAACACGAAGCAGAGGACCAGGTCCGTCTTCCACCGGACATCGGTCCTTCCGAACGCCTTCCGGAAGGCGGTCGCGAAGTTGGTGCCGCCAGCCCTCTCGCTCACAAGCGTGAAGAGGAGCATGACGATCGTGTAGATGAAGAAGATGGCGACGACCAGGATGCCCGCGACTATCCCCAGGGCCGCGTAATAGCTTCCCGTGATGCCCATAGAAAGCGCCATCAGGAAATCCAATGGCCCGAGCAGGCCCATGTTGACCTTGCTCACCTTGACATCGGGCGTCTTCAAGGACGATGTGAATTCGGCCGGGGTCTGGGTGGATGTGAACTCGTAATAGAACAGGTACCCGTCGTTGCTCGATTTCGACGAGCTCCAGTTGATGGCGACATCAGCCCCGCTCTGGGCCGCGGTGATGGGCTGGATGGAGGAGAGGCCCTCGATATCGCCGACCGCTGAGCTCGGGACCTTCTCGCTAAAGGATATCTTCGCGACATCCAGGCCGGATGTATCGCCATCCAAAGGCTTTGCCGAGATCATGACCCGGTATCTGTACGCGGTGGTCTGGCTGTCATATAGCCCTATCCTGCCGGCCGCATCGAGCAGGTACGATACGCCGTAATCCGCCGGGCTGCAGAAACCGAAGTCGGAATAGGTATAAAGCGGGTTCGCGTTTATCTCCGCGATCCTCGCGACTATCCCCCTGGTCTTGTCCAGGTATGCGTCGCGGTCCTCTTCGCTCGCGTTCCGGAGGTCTCTCACCATCCGGGACGCATCGAGGAGCAGTGTGCGTATCTCGTTGTTGGCTTTCACGTAATCTATCATGGCCCCGGCCAGCGCCTCGTCATAGGCCGTAGCGACCCTCTTGCACCGCAGCGACGCCGTAGAGCAGAGCTTTGTGCAAGTGGAGACCTCGTTGCAGACGACGTTGCTCAGGCCTATCGCCTGGCTGCAGGCAGAATCCGCCTGCACCTTGGATTGGGAAAACTCATCAAGGCTCTCCTCGGCGAGCAAAAGGTCCACATCCGTAAGATCCGTGTTCAGGACGGTGTATGTGCCGTCGGTCTCCGCTGAGACGGTGACCTTGCGCTGGATCCTCATCCCGTTCTCCGCCAGCGTCACCGGAGAGTAGTCATATACGGCATAATCGACGGTCCCGTCGTTGTCGAGGTCCGTCTCATGGGAGCTGACTATCTGCTCGGCCTTGGAGCCCTGGTATGTCCTCTCATCAAGGCACCCGGCACACAATAAGAATATCGCTAGCAAAAGGATGACCGTACGCCGCATGGACAGAGATACTACCTTAGGCATTTAAAGCTTGCCTGGGACTGTTTTTCATGAAGACAGTCCTGTCCAGGGCGGTCTGCGCGATAACCCCTACGGAATCCGAGCTTTCGGCCGAACTGAGGTTCGCGGAGCTCCTCCGCTCGCACATCCAGGCCAACGCGCCGCAACGGTGCTCGGTAGTCGTGACCGGGTCGATAGCCAAGCGCACATTCCTGCGCGATAAAAGGGATGTGGACATCTTCATGCTTTTCGACCGCTCTGTGCCCAGGGACGGCCTGGAGCCCGCGGTAAAGGAGCTTATGCGCGTGGCGTTTCCAGGCTTAGGCTACCAGCTAAGCTATGCCGAGCACCCCTATGTCCGGTTCCATTTCGAAGGCAGGAGGATCGACCTGGTCCCGGCCTATAAGATAACGGACGCCTCGCAGAGGCTGAGCGCGGTCGACCGCTCCGTCCTGCACACGAAGTTCGTCATGCGGTGCCTGCAGAAAAAAAAGCGCGGCGATGTCCTCCTCCTCAAGCAGTTCCTTAGGGCCGATTCGCTCTACGGGGCGGAGATAAAGATCGAGGGGTTCTCCGGCTATCTCTGCGAGCTCCTGATCATAGCCTATGGCGGCTTCATCGGCCTCCTGCGCGCGGCATCCAGGTGGGATGGGCAGGTGTTCATCGACATCCGCGGCCACCATGAAGGCAGGAAGGCGATATCCGGGATGATCGCCAAGATGGATTCAGGATTCATAGTCATAGACCCGACGGACAAGGACCGGAACGTCGCGGCGGCGGTCTCGGAAAAGAACCTCAAGAGGTTCATCTCGCTCGCCAAGGCGTTTTTGAAAAGGCCCTCTGATTCGTTCTTCTTCCGCAAGAACGAGACGTTCGAGGAGCAGGTCGCGCGCGCATCCAAAGGCAGGACAGCCCTCCTGCTTTCCATGCCCCGGCCCGATATCGTGGACGATATCCTCTGGGGCCAGCTCCACAAGATGAGGGCGCAGCTGGAATCCCACCTCGAGGACTTCGAGCCCAAAGCCATCATCGCCGATGACAGCCGCCACCTGGTCCGGCTCGCGATGATATTAGGGAAAGACAGGCTCCCGAAGCGCATGCTCCTGGCCGGCCCCCCCTTATCGATGAAGAAGCACGCGGAGCAGTTCCGCAAGAGCCACAAAGGGGGGAGGCTCGTCGTGAAGAAGGGGAAGATATTCGCCGATGTCAGGAGGCGGACATCCGGAGCCGAAGGGGCGGTGCGCGCCTTCTTCCACTATTTCTCGAAGACGAAATCCCATCTCGCCTATCCGGAGGAGATGGTGCTCCTGGAGCGCCTTGATACGAAAAAGAAGAGATAGCCCCTTCCGCCGCCTGATTCTCAGGATACCATATCACGCAGCGAGAGATAGACATAGACAATGAAGACCACGAACACGAGCGCAGGCACGAGCACGGCCGCGAAAGTCTGCCAGAACCCGGCCTTGTTTATCTCGCGCACCCCGCGGAAGGCGCTGCCGAAAGATATCAAGGCGAATATAGAACCGATGTTGCCCAGCCAAGAGATGGCCAGATATGGGGTATAGGCGTAGAAATATATCTGGAGGGTGTCGGTCAGGGGCCGCTTCCCTCCGAATAGGCCCATCAGCAGGTGCGATATGATGGGCAGGAAGGCGGCCATCACGAGAAGGTTGATGAGCGCGCTCATCAGCATGAGCACGGCCGCCAGAATCAGGTCCCCCGTCTGCAGGACCGCCATGATGAACGTCATCACGCAGTTGAAGGCGAATAATACCGCGAAATAGCCCAAAGCGGACATGAAGCCGTCCTTCAATAGCCATTCGAAATTCTTCTCATCGATCGCGAGCGCGCACTTCCCCATCTTCTCGAAAAATCCCGCCATAGGATCCACCTCAAAGCATGACCCTCTCGCCCGGGAGGGGCGCTATCGCCTCGAATCCGTAGCCCTCCTTGAGCTCCTGGGCGAAGATCTCGGGCTTGTCGCCGTGGATGAGCATCACCTTCTCCGGATTCGCCTTTTTGATGAACTTGATGAGTTCGCTCCTCCCAGCATGGGCCGAAAGGTCGATATATCTGACCGGAAGGTCGACCTGGAGCTCCTGCTCGTCCTGCATGATGCATCCCTTGTTCTGGAGCAGCCAGCCGTTGGTCCCCTCCACGCAGTGCCCGGTGAAGATCACCTTGGAATCGCTGTTCGCGTTGAACATGTAGGTCATCATCGGCCCGCCGTTCAGCATGCCCGCGCTCGATATCACGACCGCCGGCTGGCGCAGCACGGCCTTGCGGTCCCCTATCGATTCGACCAGCGTCACGCTCCTCACGGCTTTCTTGAAGGCATCCGGGTTCTTGATGTACTGCGGGTGGTTCAGGTATACCTGGGTGATCTTCCGCCCCATGCCGTCGACGAAGACCGGTATCTCATGGTCATAATGCCTGATGAGGGATATCAGCTCCTGGGTCCTGCCGAGCGCGAACGAAGGCAATAACGCGGTCCCGCCGTTCTCGATCGTCTCATATATCTCCGCCATCAGCTTCTCCTCGCTCTCCTTCCGGGGCGGGTGCTCGCGGTCCGCATAGGTGGTCTCCAGCATGAGGTAATCCGCTTCTTCGATATACTTGGCGCCCTTGTGCATGAACGTGTCCTCGCACTTGAAATCGCCGGTGTAGATGAACGTCTTGCCCCTGAACCCTATCTCGACCATCCCAGCGCCGCTGATGTGCCCGGCGTCATGGAGGGTTATCCGGGTCTGCCCGGTCTGTATCGGCCTCTTATATAACAGGGGATCCCAGTTCCTCATCGCCTTCTTCATATGGTTATGGTCATATGGCGCCTTCTCCCCCATTATCTTGAGCGAGTCCTCCCAGAGTATCTCGCAGATGTCCTTGCTCGGGGGCGTGGCGTACCATCTTATCTTGTCTTTCTTGAACAGGGCAGGGAGGCATCCGCTGTGGTCCAGGTGCGCGTGCGACAGGACCATCAGGTCAGGCTTGCTCGGGGTGACCAGGGGGAACTTGGCCTGCCCGCTCTCGTCGAACAGCTTCACTCCGTAATCCAGCATGATGTTCCGGTCAGTATGCAGGGAAAAAGCGCTGCGCCCTACCTCACGTGAGGCGCCCAGGCATTCGACGAAAGGCTCCATGGACGCAAATCGTAACGAACGTTTTAATACATTCCCGGCCCAGTTGGCTCATCCCCCCAGGGCATGATATATGGAAGGCACGAGCATACTCGGATTCGAATGGATCCTGTTGTTCGCGGCTATCGCCGGCATACTCTCAGTGCGCTTCAGGATGCCCCCCGTGGCCGGGCTCCTCTTGGCGGGCATGCTGATGGGGCCCAATATCCTCAACCTGGTCGATCCGCCAACGATATCCGCGTTCGCGGAGATCGGCTCCGTGCTACTCCTGTTCATGATCGGCGTCGAGTTCAGCGTCACCAAGCTCCTCTCAGCCGGGCTTCGGGCGATGATGAGCAGCTTCCTGCTCATCTGCCTGACCTTCATAATCATGCATGAAGCCGCGGTCCTGATCGGCTTCGACCAGATCACATCGCTTTTCATCGCATCCATCTTCTCCATGAGCAGCACCGCGATCATGATGAAGATACTCGAGCAGAAGAGGCTGGTGGACCGTTCCGAGGTGCCGGTGCTCGTCTCGATGCTGATAATAGAGGATCTCGCCGCGGTCTTCATGCTCACCTTCTTCTCCAGCCTCAAGGCGGGATCATCGACCGGTGACGGGTTCGTCGGGGCCATCCTGGTCTCATTGGTGGTGATGGCGTTCGCATATCTCATCCTCCTCCGGCTGCTCAAGCGCTTCTCGCTCATCTTCCTGCGCTACCAGGCCGAGGACACCCTGATACTTTTCGCCTTCGCCCTCGGCGTGGGCATGAGCGTGCTGGCGTCCCTCGTGGGCCTGACGCCTGCCATCGGCGCGTTCCTGGCCGGAAGCATAATCGCAGGCCTGCCGGTCGGGCAGGAGGTCGAGCGCTCGATACGGCCGTTCAGCCATGTGTTCTCATCGTTCTTCTTCCTCTCGGTAGGGATGCTCATCAACCCGGCGACGCTGCTGGTCTCTGCCGAACTGACGCTGATGCTGATAGCCGCCTTCATGGCGACCATATTCCTGGCCACCGCGTTCGTGTTCTTCCTGATAAGCACGAGCGGGCGCTCCTCCGTATTCGCGGGATTCGCGATGCTCCCCTTGGGTGAATTCTCATTGCTGATAGCCAAAGAGAGCGTGGGCATCGTGTCGTCCGATCTTGTGGGCGTGGCTTCTGTCGGGGTCCTCATCACATCATTGACCTGTTCGCTCGCCCTCGAGAGGAGCGACCGGTCCTATGTCTGGCTCAAAAAGAAGCTCCCGCCCAAATTCCTGGACACCCTGAGGGATGCCTCAGGCTATTTCCGCAATGTGGTGAGCGCGTTCGAGCCGGGCGGATACTTCCACAGGGTCCTCATCACCGAGCTGAAGAAATGCCGGACGGACCTGCTTTACCTGATCGGGGCGGCGGTGTTCCTTTTCGCATCAAAGCCATACCTGGACTTCCAGGTGTCATCGTTCGGCATCCAGACGACCGCGCATGCCATCCTGCTCGCGCTGCTCGCGGTCATCTCGGTCTACCCGGTCATCAGGATCGCCATCTCGGCGAAACGGCTTTTCGACGCCCTCGCCACGATATTCTCGAGGACCACCGCGCAGACCAACCGGAACCGGATCCTGCGCAACCTGCTGATATCGGCCGCGCTGTTTGTCGTGTTCGCGAACTCGTCGTTCATAGTGGACTACCTCCTCCTGCCCAGGGTATTCAATTGGCTCGCCGTGGTGGTCGGCATGCTTTCGCTGTTCTTCTTCTGGAGCGCGGTCCGGGCGAGCTCCCTCATACTGTTCCTGCGCGACAATCGGACGCTGGACCTGATGAAGAGCAGGATCGTGACTTCCGGCGATGATATGATCTTCGTCGGTGGGGCCGGGCCGGCGAGAGGCGCCAAGACGGGCAAGCCCAAGAGCGGCGAGAAGAAAAGGGTCGTCTTCCTCCGCTAGTCGTCATCTTTATATTCCATGACCATCTGATTCATGTATATGGGTAACACGGATCCCGTCACCGGCAGGCTGCTCAGCGCCGCGGTCATGTTTGTCATCCTCTATGCGATAGCGATACCCTTCTACATGGTGATCGAAGGCCTCACCCTGATAGAATCGATATATTTCGTGACTGTCTCGATCACAAGCGCCGGCTACGGGGACATAACGCCCAGGACCGACGTGGGCAGGATATTCACATCTATCCTCCTGCTAGCCGGAGTCTCGATATTCTTCTACCATGTCACGCACTTCGGCCAGTTCAAGGAGAGGTCCATCGACCCGCACATCCAGCGCAGGCTCCAGGTCCTGCGGAACCTCACGGCCCTCCAGACCGGCGAGGTCGAGTCGTCGCAGCTCAAGAAGATACGGGAGAAGATCAACTCGCGG
The DNA here is from genome assembly GCA_043803165.1 of Microcaldota archaeon. GTDB lineage: Archaea > Micrarchaeota > Micrarchaeia > Anstonellales > Bilamarchaeaceae > Bilamarchaeum. The sequence goes on along the minus strand of JAZDKI010000022.1, from coordinate 2,661 downwards.
AACGAGGAGCCCAAAGAGCGCCGGGACGACCGGCCGCGCGGGTTCGGTAGCCTATGAAGACGTATGACGAGAAATTCTCCCGGAACCGCCTCACCAAGGCCCAGCAGGAGAAGGTGAGGCGGGCTGCCTTCGCCATAGTAGGGCTCGGGGGCACCGGCGGGTTCATATTGGAGAACCTGCTCAGGATGGGCGCGGAGAACCTGGCCGTTTTCGAGAACGACCGCTTTGAACTGTCCAATTTCAACCGCCAGACGCTCGCCACGGACGAGTTCCTGGACATGCCAAAGGCGCATGCGGCGGTCTCGCGCGCGAAAACGATCAACACAAGCATCCGTCTCGATACGCGCGGCGTTTTCTGGGCCGATACGAGCCTTGCCGATGCGGACATCGTCCTGGACGGCTCCGACAACATAAAGACCAAGCTCGCGGTCTCGCGCTCGGCGAGAAGGGCGAAGATCCCCTACGTCTTCTGCTCGGCGCAATCCACCCGCGGGATTGTCACCGTGTTCACCGCATACAGATTCGAAAAAGCGTTCCAACTCCCGAAAGACGAAGGGCCGCTCGAAAAATACGCAACGTGTCCGGACATCCTCTGCCCTGCGGCGTCATTGGCAGGCACAATCGCCGCATCGCAGGCCGTGAACGTCCTTATCAAAAAACCGTTCATCAAGGCCCCGCAGGCGCTGTTCTTCGACCTTTTCCGCAAGGATATCTTCTGGAGGGGGAAATTGGGATGAGCGAATATTTCGTGGTCGAGCCCTGCCAGAGCGCGGGGGGATTCGAGATCCGGCTATCCGGGAAGAAGATCGACATCAAGAAGGCCGAGTCGGCGCTATCCAAGGTGGGGGAGGTGGCAGGGAGCAGCCCGGTCGTCCTGCTCGCCAAGATAAAAGGCCTCTCGCTGAGCGTCTATGGGAGCGGAAGGATGATGGTGAAAGGCAAGCTCAAGGCCGCGGAAGCGCAGGCGTTCGCGGAAAAGATAGTGTCGGCATTGGAGAACGGGGGCGCGCTCATATGAAAATCGATTTCCACGTGCATACGAAATATTCCATCGATTCGCTGATAGAGCCTAAAGCGCTCGCCCAGAAATCCAGGAAGCTCGGGATAATCCCGGCTATCGCCGACCACAACAGCATCCTGTGCCATAAGGAGATGGAAAAGCTCGGCGCATCGTTCATCCCGGGCGAGGAGATATCTACAGACAGGGGCGACCTCATCGGTCTCTATCTGAATGAACAGATCGCCCGCAAAACCCCGTTCCTAGAAGCGATCGACCTCATCCGGGGCCAAGGCGGGATTCCGTATCTCCCGCATATGTTCGATTACGGGCGCTCAGGCAAGCATGCGAGCGAGAGCGAGGCGGCGGAAGCCGACATAGTGGAAATCTTCAATGCAAGATGCATGAAAAACGAGTACAATCTCAAAGCTGAAGCGTTCGCGATAAACCACCAGTTGCTCAAGGCTGTCGGGAGCGATTCGCATTTCCTCTTCGAGTTCGGAAAGACATACGCCGCGATGCCGGATTTCGATATAGAGGATCCGAAAGCGCTCATCAAGGCGCTCAAAGCCGCCGAGTTCATCACCAAAAAAGCCCCGGTATATGTGAGGGGCACGACCACATTCGTCTCGCTCGGGAAAAAGCTGGTCCGGAGCCTCGGGATCGGCCGGTGCTAGGCGCGGAAACGGACCCCCGTCCTCTTTTTATTCTGAAATCGGCTTATCCCCATCATGGGAATGGGCAAGGGCGCATACCTCAAGAGGATCACCACCGGAACGAACAGGTGGCGGACCCTCGAGGTCGGGGAGAAGATGGACGGCTCCAGCCCGCCGTCGGTCTTCATCGGCGCGTTCAACTATCCCAAGGTCTTTGTCGGCCCGATGATCGCCCCATACGGAGGAGACACCGCCATCCTAGACACCCCTGAATCATGGATACCCGGCAACAAGACCCAGGAAGAGATAATCCGGTTCAGGCTCGACCTCGTCCGCGGCAAGCATCAGGTCGGGATAACCGATCTCGAGGACAAATTGGTCGGCAAGCTCCAGGAGATCGCCCTCGCGGATTCGAGCGTGGAGAGCGAAGCGCTCTTCAAGCACAAGCCCAAGGGATTTAGCTTCGATATGGAGCACCAGCCATATGGGCCGAGCGCGGGATTGGAGCGCTTCGACATAGGGAATGTCCGCTGGGACCACCACCTCCAGAAATCGTATTATGATACGGACCTCAAGGCTGCGGACGCCTTAGCCCAGGCATATTCGGACGGCGTCCTTTTCTCCCAGATGCAGAAGGCCTTCTCCACAGGGACGATGGGCATCGGCAAGAACCGCAAGCTCGTCCCGACAAGATGGTCCATAACCGCTGTCGATAGCGCGCTCGCCGACAACCTATACGATGAAGTGAAATACCTAGACATCCTCGACACGTTCTCCGTCTACGAGTTCTCGAGCCTGAACAACTATTATGCGGTCATACTCACCCCCACGCCATGGCAGTATGAATGGATTGAGGCGTTCATACATATCATGGGCAAGGAGGAGATGGTGTTTTCCGACCACGAGTTTCTTAAGCCCAAGTCCGAATACTCATCGGTGGGGGGCTGCTATTACAGCTGCAAGTTCGCGGTCCTCGAAGCGCTCAAAAGGATGAAGAGGCAGGCCGGG
>JAZDKI010000021.1:0-71673 GCA_043803165.1 Microcaldota archaeon | reverse complement strand
CAGGCAAAACCCCGAAGAAACCAAGCGGAGCCCTTGGAAGAGATATCTCATCGCCGGCGCCATCTCGTTGGCCGCGGCAGGCATCTATACGATCCAGGATTGCCAATCATGCGATTGCAGCGTTGGAAAAACATCATCGATAGCCAGCGAGAAGGCATCCGAAGGCGGGGCGCGTGAGGGAAATCGGACCGATAAGATACGGCTGGCGTTTAGGCAAAGCGCCATCGGAAAAAAGCTGGCTGAAGCCCAATCCGTACCCAAACCTATCGACCGCCTAGGCGAGATGATAGAACGCGATTTCCCCTACGACTCCTTGCATTGCGAAATGACCATCAGGCCGAAAAAGAAAGACCCGCTCGATGAAGCATGTGAAGGAAATGAATTCGTTAAGGGGGTCTGTGGCTCGATTGCTTTAACGTCATACGAATTCAAGTTCCTCTCCATGGAGGCAGACGAGCTCTTTCAAGAGACCTGTCCGGATGGAAAAACCTGCGAACCAGCCTTGATCGAAGAGGCAGAGAGCATCGCCGCTTCGGGAAATCCCAAGGAACTGGTCCATTTCATCAATACGTTAAACGACCTCAGCATCCAATGGTCTGAAAACGGCGAACCAGGAGGTCTCCTCGAGGCGCATTTCAAAAACTTGTCTGAAGCCCGTATGAACGGAATAGAACTAGACGCGGATGAGGCGTGTGTCGCAAGACTTTTCTACGCCGAAAAACTCATCGGAATCGCCAATTTGGCCTTAATCGACCTTGTTCTAAAATCGCCAGGTTCTCTGGGAGAGATATTTTCCGGATTGAATGAAGATTCGAGGCCAGCCTTTATGCGGTCGCTGGCATTCTCAGGTCTGATCGAGCCAGGCCAAGGAGATGCGATACGGGCGGCGTTCACATCGCTTTCCGAAGGGGGCAAAGCGCAAGTCCTCGATCCGCTTTTCGAAGACCCTCACAAACTCAATATCGTCTTAGATAAAAACCTCCTGCGTGATCTTTCGGCAAAAGGGGATCCAAGGTTGCGCGAAGCAGCTGGCAGGCTGCTCGAGGGCTACCTGAAGGAGGATTTGGAGATGAAGGAGGCTGGATACATCATCCTTGATTAAAATCCCTCTCGAGCGGGATGGTTATCGCGAGGTTGATTCTCCCGAAGAGCTGAACAAATAGCACAAATAACCACTCTTTATAAATAATATGCCACAGAATCCTGTTATGCATGCTCAGAGGCAGAAGCCGAAGGCACAAGAAGAGAAGCGCAGCCCATGGAAGAGGCACCTTCTTAGCGGAGCTTTGCTTCTGGCTGCGGCGACCGGCATCTATGCGGTGCGAAATTGCGGTTCATGCGAAGCCAGCCATGGAAGGGATGTCGGCATCGCCATGGCCTCCAATGAAAGCAGATACCATCTGATGGTGAGAACCCGAGCGATGGACCCTGAAAAAAAGAAAAACGCCGAAGCGCTTCGGGTATCGCGCCGGCACGATTTTAGGAACCACTTTGATTATTTATCATCCATGGATCGCCTGGATGAACTGGTAGAACAAGACCTTCCTCACGGTTCGCTTCATTGCGAAATGACGGTGAAACAAAACAGCGAGAAACCGACAAAAGGTATTCCGGAGGAAGGAGACGAGGCTCCGTACTGGGGGGTTTTTGAAAAAAGCGACCTTCCACGAACCCAGAAGCTGCACGAGCTTTTGGTCTTTGGCTCTCTCGGAGCTACGGGAGACCTGTTCATGCTTTCTTGTGCCGACGAGAAAAAATGCTCCCCCGTCCTCTCAAAAACGTTCGAACAAATCATCGGAAGAGGCGCCACCCCGGAGCATCTTATCCGGTTTATCATGAAGCTCAGCGACCTGGGCATAGCATGGTCTGAAAACGGAAGACCCGGCTACCTGCTTTTAGCGCATCTCGAAGACATGGCAGATGCTGAGAGGGCCGGGCTGGAACCATCCATGGATTCGAAATGCTTCGCAAGGCTCGCCTACGCGACTTTGCTCATGGAAAAAGCCGTAGACGCGTTGGCGAGTTCGGCTGCCGAATCGCCTATGTCGCTTGGGCCGATCGTCACAGCATTGCCGGAAGATGTCCGGCCTGGTTTCTTTTTTCAGTTTCAAAGTACCAGGATTTTCTCGGAGAGCTATTCATCTGAGCTTGGGGCCGCATTCGCGTCATTCCCCGAAGCGAGGCGATATCTCGTCAAGTTGGACGAAAAGAGATGAGCGGTTTAAAGCTCCATCCGCGCAAATCATTATCCGATGATAAAATCCATCCGGCTCGTCAACTGGCGCTCGCACGCTGACAGCCGGCTCGAGTTCCGCAAAGGCACGAACCTCCTAGTGGGCATAATGGGCGCCGGGAAATCCTCCATCCTGGAAGCCATCAGCTTCGCGCTTTTCGGCACATCCCCTGCCCTTGAACGGAGGAAGGTGAAGCTCGAGAATATCATCCGGCTCAATGAACCCCTCGCGCGCGTCGAACTCACATTCGAGTGGGATGGTGCGGAGTATCGCATCGAGAGGGTGATCGAGCGCTCGAAAAAAGCGATAACCACCCACGCCGAGGTCTACAAATCAAATTCGATGGTGGAGCACGGCTCCGTCGCGGCGACCGCCTTCGTGAAAAACCTAATCGGGGTCGATTACGACCTCTTCACAAGGGCGATATACTCGGAGCAGAACAACATCGACTATTTCCTCAACATCGACCCGAAAAGGAGGAAGGAGGAGATCGATGCGCTTCTCGGCCTGGACCGCTTCGAGCTCGCCAGGGCGAATATCGTCAGCGTGATAAACCAGTTCCGGTCCAAACGGGACACCCTGGCGTCGAAGTTCAGCAGGGAAAAACTCGATTCCCTTCGTGAGAAAGAGAAAAAACAAGCCGAAGAGATAGCCGAAGCCAAAACAGCGCTCGCAAAGGCCTCAGCCGAACTGGAGCAGCACGCCAAGGAAGCATCCGAATCCTTGGCCAGGTTCGCCGAGATGAAGGCGCACAAGGAGAGGTTCGATTCTCTCACCAAAGACAGCATACGCCTCCAGGCGCAGGTCGATTCGCTCAGGCCGGATCTCGAAGGCAAGACGATAGACGAATCCGCCTTCAAGGAGTTGGAAAAACGCCTCCAGGCTCTGGGCGAAGAACGCACTAAGATGCTCTCAATGCAAAAAGCGGCAGAAGACCGCAACGCAGCATTATCCAAGGAAGGCGGATCATTGGATGCGCGGATGAAGGCGGCCCTCGATGCCGGGGCGAAGGCGCAAGCCCTCCAATCCGAGCTAAAATCCCTGCTGGGGACCCGCTCCATAGAGGACATCGCAGCATCCCAGAAGATCCTTGAGCAAGCCCTCCTTTCCATCGAATCAGAACGCAAATCCCTCGAGCGCGAGGCCCAGGAGCTCTCAGAATCTCTCCCGAAATTAAAGCCTGGGCTTTCGCAATGCCCGTTATGCTCCTCCAAACTAACAGACGACGGCATATCCCATGTGAAAGCGGAGAAGGAGCGCCTGGTAAAGGATAAGCAGGCGCGCTCAATGGTGTTGGCGGCGGATATCGCCCAAAAACGGAAGGAGAACGACTCCCTGCTCCAGATAATCCGCCGGACCTCCGTCATATCCGAGCGTGAATCCTCATTGAAGCAGGAAGCTGGAAGCGCAGAGGCCCTCAAGGCCAAAAAGGCCCAGCTGGACGCTTCTTTGGCAGGACTGGTTGAAGAGCGCAAATCCCTGCGCACGAAGCTCGAAGGGGCGAGCGAAGAGCTGGAGAAAGCCAGATCATCATTCAACGAGCAGGGCCGGCTGATCGCCAAAAAGAAGGATGCGGATGCGCTAGCCAAGAGGCTGGCCGATACAAGGACAGCCCTCTCGCAAGTGAGATTCGATGAAAAGGCCTTCGAAACGCTCCGGGAATCGGCTGAGCGCTCGAAGCTGGATCAGGAACGCCTGCTCTCGGCAAAACGGACCCTGGATTCCCAGATAAAATCATCTTCAGAGATGCTCAGGATGGTCCAGGAAGAACTCTCAGTCCTAAAGGCGCTGGAGAAGGAGATGTCTGATATCTCAGCCCTCGAAGAGCAGCTCGCCCTCTACAAGAACGCCCTGCTCGAGACCCAGACAGGCCTCAGGATGGGCTTGGCTGACGCCATAAACACCGCCATGAACGAGATTTGGGGCCTCTTCTACCCATACAAGAACTACCGCGCCCTGCGCCTCGGGGTAAGCGAGAAAGACTATCTCTTCGAAGTGGATGACGGGAACGGCTGGAAAGGGCTGGAGACGATAGCCAGCGGTGGAGAGCGCGCTTGCGCGGCCTTGGCCCTCCGCGCGGCCTTGGCCATGGTCCTCACGCCGAAACTGGGCTGGCTGATACTTGACGAACCGACGCATAACCTGGATTCGGAGGCTGTCGAACTGCTCTCCTCGGCATTGCAGTTCAAGGTCCCCGAGGTCGTCAAGCAGACCTTCGTGATAACGCACGATGAGGCGTTCATGGGCTCAGAATTCGCTTCCAGCTACCGCCTGAAAAGGGACAAGTCACGCAACTCCGAGACGATAATCGAAGCCATGTGAAAAATCAGTTGTAGATATCTTCCTCAATCTTCCCTACGATGTCGAGCTGGTCGGCCGCTTTGCTTCCGGTCCGGTCGGAATACCATTCACGGCATCCGTCCTCGTTCCGCGATGAGTAGTATGCTATCGAGCAGTAGATGTCCTCCCTGCTCGCGAGGCCTATCGCGAAAAGGTACTGCAGCACCGCCTTGAATTCCTCTATCACGAAAGACTTCTTGCGTGAGACCCGGAGCTTGCGCAGGTCGGTGAAGCGCATATCGTCTTTTCCTAAGAGTATGTTGTTGAGCGTGAACCTGCCTATTATGAGATTGCTCGCATGCAGGTCAGCGAGCCTCTCTGTCACCATCTCGACCAGCCTGCATTTGCCCTTCCGGTCCAGGCTGTCGACCTCCACATAATGGATATTCCCCTTGGTTATCCGTTTGTCAAAAGCCCAGGATTCGCTTTCCACCCTCGCGATGACATAATCATTGCCGAGAGCGGTCCTGATGAAGCCCACGATGTTCTCCAGGGAGCCTTTTATCTTGCCATAGGCGTTGTAGAGCGCCTGCGCGATCTCCTTGACCGTCTTCCGCAGGATGTAGGTATGGCCGTTGTGCCGAAAGCAGACGCTGTCCGCCCCGTCTCTGGCTAAAACGCGATATAGGTCGGAGAGCCCCTCCTCGCTGGAGCGGTAGTCTATCCTCTTGATCCGGATGCTCTGGCATTTGGACTCGTTCCATTCATATTCGACGCAAGCGCTCTCCCCGCTCTCTGATTTCCGCGATGATACGGGAACCTCCTTGGAGAATTCCGGCAGGTCGTAGTCGTCGTGCTTGCCGGCATCCAAGCTGAGCTGGCGGTCTTCAGGCTCCTGCTTGAACGCGAACTCGGTTTTTTTCATGAATGCACTTCCGGGACGTGGTCTGCGATATTAATTCATGCGTCCAACTATTTATAAACATGTGTCACAAATTACGTCAATCGTCTAATCCGTCTCTATCCTAGGCGCGAGGTAATACACTACCTTCGCCCCGTCGATGTCGTATTCCAGCCGCAAAGGCCTGTCCGTCTCAAGGTTTATCGTCACGATGGACGATGCCGATGTAGCCTTCACCATGTCCTCCAGGTATTGGAGCGGGAATGTGGATCTGGCGCCGTTAGCGATCGTCAATTCGGTCAGGTCATGGCCGCCCTTGTCGAATTCGGCCCGGACATCGCCATTCTCCCCCCTCACATCCACCACGAACTGCTCTGGGGTGAGCTGAAGCCGCACGTGCGAGCTGATCAGCCGGGCGTCCTTGAGCGTCTCTTTCAATGAATCGGCCTTGATCTTGGCGACATTCTTGAACTCGATCTTAGGCTCCCTTTGCACCCGGTCCCCTGTCTCGATTAACGGGACCTTGAACGTCCTCTTGTGCTTCTCCCCGGAGAACCTGACTACCAGCCTTCCCTCTTCGACGGAGAGCTCGACCCTCTCGCCCTTCTTGCCCCTGGCAAGGACATTCGCGAGCTGCCCGATATCGACCCCGATCTTCATCTCCTCGGGGACACTGTACTCGACGAACGCCTCTTTGGGCATCGAGAATGACACCATGGATATCTGCGACGGGTCCATCGCCTTGAGCAACAAGCCCTCCTTCTTTATCTCGAACTGCCCCTCCTCGACCAAGCAGACTATGGAATCCACCGCCGCTTTCAATGATGGAGCGTCCTGCACGATAAGCCTCATATGATTACCTCCCATCCCTATTCTCTATAAAGGATAATAAGGGTTTTGCCTAACCCGATGGATCAAAAGGCAACTCGGTAGCTACTCTTGTCATCACCGATCAGTCTGGGACGGTCTCGTCATCGTTGCCGAATATGATTAGCGCGCCTCTGCTTTTAAACCGCTCCGCAGGCGCGGGTCTATATGGGTAATAAGACATGAAATCCCATAAAAGATAACTTTATATTCCCAAACTGGGTAATAATACGCATGCGGCTGAAACGTGGCATGGTAAAGAGGATCGTGGATTCGCTTTCTGAACCTCCAGCCATAGCTGCGCTGAAAGGCGATAAGGCCGTTGGGATAACCCTGCTCTCGGGACGGAGATGCAACTTCCGCTGTTCCATGTGCGAGACCGATTCAGGTCCCAGAAGGAAAGAGATGGCAAAACCGGAGATGGTGGAGCCGATTTTCAGAGGCCTCAAACCGACCCTGGACAGCGGGAGGGTGAAGTTCATAACCATCAGCGGAGGCGAGCCCACGCTCAATATGGACTTCGTGGTCAAGGTGGCAGAAACGCTTCTGGAGACGGTCAGCGCCTCTTCCGCTTCCATGCCGTTCTTCGGCATGATAACCAACGGCTCGGCCAGGAGATCGGAGGTCTTCGAGAGGCTGGCCCCTTTCAAGGACGTGCTCTGGATACTCTATTCAGACGATGAGTTCCACAGAGCCTTCAGCAAGCGCAGCTTGTCAGAGGGAAGCGGCGACAGCGCCATAGCGAGATTCCGGAAGATGGGTTTCAGGATGCACCAGATGCCTGACGCCGAAGTAGTCTCGCTCGGCAGGGGCTTCGATCTCTCAGGGACGGCCATGGTGCGGGCTTGCGACGGTGCCCATATCGCATACTCCGAGAAGGATGGTGTGGTCAAGGCTTCTCACATACCTTCAAAGAGACCCCACCGGATGATGGTCGACGAGGCCGGTAGGCTCAGGATTTGCGGCCATCTGGGACCATTGATAGGTGACCTGGTCAGCGAGTCTACGCTGGATATCGTCCAGAGGATAAGAAAATCTCCGGATCTGCTCAGCCTAGCCACCTTGGGCCCGCTGGCGACCACCAAGCCGGAGGATGCCGAAGGCGAGCTGCGGATAGCAATGGAAAAAGGCCCATGCGGCTTATGCCATCTGCGCTCGGCAGACTATGCATAGATACAATCAGCGGTAGCTGGCCGATTCGTCCTTTTTCCCGAGCTTTGCTGCCGGAGGCGCAACCTGGGGCGGCTTCGGGACCCTCGGCATGGCCTTGGGCATCTGCCTTTTCGAGAACATGAGCAGGGCGACCGCCCCCCCGCACAGGAGCAGCCCGACCAGGATCTCCCCGGAGCCCTTCACTTTCAGCAGGTCGGTGACGAACTGCCCCGCTCCGAGCAGTATGAAAATCACCCCGAAGATCATGATGAATTCTGCCGTCATGGCCAGGGCCGAGAACTGTATCACCTGCGGAATCTGTTGCTGCGGAGCCATCATCGGTATAACCTCTTCATCATCCATCGTATCACTCTATCTTGTTCTGCCTGGCCTTTATCCCGGCTTCCTTTAGGAGCCGGAGGGGCGTCTCAGCCATCGGATAGGAGACGTTGTAGACGACCTCCTTGATGCCGGCATTGATTATCATCTTGGTGCACATCAGGCAAGGGGAGAACGTGGTATATATGGTCGAATCCTTTATGCTGATGCCATGATATGACGCCTGGACTATGGCGTTCTCCTCGCCATGGCTGCATACGCATTCCTCCAGGTTCTTTCCGGATTCAGCGAAGCTGTTGCACCTGGGGCATCCGCCTTCAGAGCAGTTCCTGATCCCTCTAGGCGTCCCGTTGTAGCCTGTCGATATGATCCTCTTGTCCTTGACGATCACCGCGGCGACCTTCCTCTTCACGCAGTTGCTCCTCATCGCGACCATCTTGGCTATCCCCATGAAATAATCGTCCCAGCTCGGCCGGGAGAGCTTGAACTTGTCCGAGACGGATCCGAGGGCCTTGTCGACCGAATCATGCAGCTCGTTCAAGTCGCCGTCGTTGACCAGCTTCGTATCAGCCAAAGCGAACGTCCCCTTCAGATTCTGCTTGGTCTTATCAGCATTCTCCATCTCCAGCTTCTCTATCTCCAGGAAAGCCGCATAGGTCCGCGGGTCCTCCTCGCGCTCCCTCGCCTTTATCCTCTCGAAGCGCACCTCAGGGGGTGCTGTCACATAGAAGAGGAAGAACCTGCCGTTCTTCCGCAGCTCCTCCACTTCCGCCGGGTTCCGGATGGAATCGATCACGTAGTTCTTGTCCTTCTGGATCTTCTGCGCCAGCTTGGCCCCGAGTATCCCCGGGCCGAACCGCTCGCGCAGGTCGTTGCCCTTCTTTATCAGGTTCTCCCTGCTGACGGATTTGCCCTCGGCCTTGAGCTCCTCCCTGATGATATCAGAGAGCGAATAGTAGTAGAACCCCTTCTTCATCAGGTAATCCGATATCGTGCTTTTCCCTGCGCAGTTCTCCCCAGTCAGTCCGATTATCATATCATCACTCCAATCCGATGCGTTTCTTGCCACGAATGGTTTATCAGAAATACTTCCTGAGCATCTTCCTTATCTCCTCATAGACCGTCTTCTCGCCATCGCTCAGCATAGACAGTTGCGTGTCCCACTTGGCGATCTCATCTGCCGTCATATACGTGTATAGCACATCGCCTTCATTGACGTTCTTGCCCATCATTATCCCGTCGCAGGATATCGCGAGCTGGTCCCCCGCCCCGGCCTCCTCGACCTTCTCCTTCTCTTTCTGTATCTCCCTTATCTCCCCTGCCACCTGGCCGTCCCTTCCCATGAGCCGGTATCCCTTCTTGATGCGGCCCCCCAGCACTTCCACGCCGAAAATGGCGGGTTTCGATGCGCGGAACACATAGCCGTCCAATGATTTTATCTTGCCTGGCCAGACGAGCTTCTCGAGCGCCTGCTTCTTCAAGCGCTCCTTCTCCTCCTTGATCCAGGCCTGGTACCCTTCGACAAGCCGGTATATCACATCGCTGTAGAGTATCGGGACGCCGGATCCCCTGCTCTCTTCCCAAGCCTCATCGAGCACCTTGACATTGAAGCCGAGCACGACGGATAGGAAAGGCGTCTCCCCCTTGCCGACAGAAGCGGTCATCACGTCCTTGCGGGTGATGTTCCCGACAGCGGCGTCCTTGACGATTATCTCGTTGTCCTTGAGGAGCTTGAGCAGGGCCTCGACAGAACCCAAAGAATCCGCCCGGAGCACCACCCCGGCCTCGTTGCTCTTGCTGAATATGACGCTCTTGAACTGGGCCTCGATCGCGCGCTTCTCGCCCTCGAAATCCTGCACCACTTCCACCGGGGAGCCGGGTATGGCCCCGGCAAGGTCGGGCGCGTTTATCTTCACCCCGGCCGCAGCGGCGATCTCATCTAATGCCGTGAACCTGTCCTTCCCGCCCAGATTGGGTTCCAGCAGGCTCCTTACCTTGGTGGTCCGGACGCCGTCCGAACTCATGAAAGCGATCTCATCGTTCTTCCTTATCACGCCGTCATATATGATGACGTCTATCGTCGTGCCGAGCCCCTTCTCCTCGTTGACCTCTATGATGCTTCCCTTGCCCCGCCCGTTCTCGTCGATCTCGAGCCTGGCCCCGAGGAATCTCTGGCTCAGGCCGCCTATCAGGACGAGCAGTTCGCTCAGGCCCTCCTTGGTCTTGGCGCTTATCGGGACTATCGCTATCTGCTTGGAGAAATCGGCCACCCGGTCGAAGCGTTCGCTGTCGAATCCGTATTCTGCGACCTTGCCGACCAGCCCGTATATCCTCTCGTCGAATCGGGCCTGGATATGCTCCGGCTGCTGCGCCAATGATTCGAAGAACGATGCGGTCTTGTGGCTCTTCCACCCGCTCACGACGTCTATCTTGTTCGCCGCTATCACGAACGGGGTCTTGTACTGCTTGAGTATCCTCACGCTCTCTATCGTCTGGGGCTGGAAGCCCTGGTTGATATCCACGACCAGGATCGCCAGGTCCGCGAGGCTTCCCCCGCGGTCCCGGAGGTTCGTGAACGCCTCGTGGCCCGGGGTGTCGATGAAGAGCAGGCCGGGGATGTCTATCTTGAATTTCATCTTCTGGGCCAAAGCACCCGATAGGGCGTCGATATCGGCCTTGGCGACATAGCTCGCCCCGATCATCTGCGTGATGCCCCCGGCCTCCTTTTTCGCGACGGCGGTGCCCCTGATGCTATCGAGAAGTGTTGTTTTACCATGATCCACATGCCCCAGTATGCAGATTATCGGTGAGCGTTTGAATGACATATGATTCCCTGCCTGATAAGTTATCCCAGGCAATATTCTAATCTTTTGGTTTTAGGGCTATAACTGCGAACATACACATAAAAACACACATTTAAAAACACTTGCGGACACAAATAAACACAGGCGATCATATGTCAGAACAGCTCATCAGACCGGGCGCTCCAAGCGAAAAAGGGAAGTTCCCCAAAGGGCTGGCTGGCCTGCCCGAAACAAGGCCCAGCGAACCGGTATCGGCAGCCGATATCGAAACCGAAAAGAGGTTCGCGTGCCTGAAAGCCAAGCTCAAATCAGCCCCGAACAAGCTCTCCGACCTTGAACGGGCGACCGCCGCCCTCGAAGACCTGAGGCAGGATGTCGGCGCGCACGCCTTGATGGAAGGCATCCAAGAGCGCGGGATGGGAGACCTGTTCATGGGGTATCTGTCCGAAGTGGAATGGCTGGCAAGCAATAACCTTTATGACGAGAAAGCGCAGGCGTTCCGGAACGCTGTTTCGGCGCTTGTCTCGATATACGATGGCGGCGAATCATCGCTCGCACCGGCCCTGCAAAACATCTCTCTTGCCCTGATGAAGTCGCTCTCCCGCGTCTTAGACAAGGAAAGCGCCTCTGCAGCATTGGAGATGGCCGCGCATCTGGCTGATGCCGGCATCGCTCCCTATAATGCGGACGACCTCAAGGGAACCCTGGAATCATATCTGCGCAATAGCGATGTTGCACAGGGATATTACGCGCTCACCGGAGCGATAATGATGAGCTCCCCCGATGAAGAGCTCCGCGCTGCGGCGGCGAAGAAGGAGCGGAAACGGGTCAAGCTGGCCCTCAGATGCCTGGAAGAAGGCGGAGACTGGCAGGCCCAAGCCGCCCTCGAACTGATCTCGCTTTTCGGCAACGGCCGCACATATCTCCTCGATCCGATCATCCAGATGGCGGGCAACCTCGCAGGCGCGATCAACGGCGCGCCTGCAGAGTCCGAAGCGGAAAGGACGGTTTTCGCTTCTCTGATCAACGCTTCCGAGGGCGTGGCGATGAATGCGGCCGACCTTATCCTCAATCCTTCGGAAGATGATCCGGAAGGCGCGGTGGAAGTCGCAAAAGAGGCCGCTTCCATGCTTAGGGCGCTTTCCGGAATCGGAGTGCGGGCAAAGATGGCATATGGTTGCTTCGATCCGCAGGATGCGGAGTCCGAGGCCGATTCTATCGCCGATGTGGCTGATACGCTCTCCTTGTACGACGCCCCCGCGGCATTCGAGTTCCTCGGCGACAACGCCACCGGCGTCCTCCAAGTCCTGAAAAGCAAGGAAAAGCTCGCAGAGATGGAAGAGAAGGGGCAAATCATCCTCATCGTCCAGGTGGATATGGATATCCGGGAAGGGGAGGATATCGGCACGGCGGTCGGACGGGTGAAATCCACCCTGCTCGGCCTCCAATCGCTCGAGGCGAAGGTGAATGTCCATTTCGCCGGCGCTGATGCAAAAGCCATGGTCTCACAACTGGCCGAAGAGGGCTTCCTCGTGAAAAAAGAGTGATCCTATGGACGAACTCCACATCCTGATCCAGCAGCTCTCCGAGAAGAGCGTCATGAAGAGGAAAAGGGCGATAATCGCCCTCAAGGCGCACATGCACCGCCATGATGCGCATCTGGCCAGGCTCTGCCTGCACTACGTCTCAGAGCACGACCCCTGCTATACCGTCCGAAACATCGCCAGGCAGGCATTCTACCTGATAGGCGAGCCCCCGGAAGAAGGCAGCTGGGAGAGGCACCATCTATTCCATTCGGAATAATCTTTTCAACAATTATTAATAAGCGCCCCCGCGTCCCTATCCCGCTGATTTTATGGAACGCAACATCATCGTCGAGAAGGGGGATTACACGCCGGTGGCGCAGAGGGAAGTCGAGATCGTAGAGAGGAAAGGCCTTGGGCACCCCGACAGCCTCATCGATGGCATCATGGAAGAGATAAGCAGGGAGCTCAGCAAGGCGTATCTGGCGGAGTTCGGCAAGATACTGCATCATAACGTCGACAAGGGCCAGATATGCGGCGGGGGGACGAAGGTCGAGTTCGGCGGGGGCATGTTCACCAAGCCTATATACATCCTGCTCAGCGGCCGCGCGACAGAGAAGGCGAACGGCAAGACGTTCCCGGTGCATCACATAGCCCTGGAGGCCGCGCACAAATACCTGAAGCACGCTGTGCCGAACCTGAATGCCGAGGACGATGTGGAGTTCGAATCCAGGATCTCGACAGGATCGAGCGACTTGGTGGACCTTTTCCTGCGAGGGCCGAAGATCCCCCTCTCGAACGACACATCTTTCGGGACCGGCTTCGCCCCGTTCACGGACCTCGAGCGCGTGGTCTTGGAGAGCGAAAGGCACTTGAACTCGCCAGAATACAAGAAGGCGCACCCTGAGGTCGGGTCAGACATCAAGGTCATGGGCTGCCGGGAAAAGGACAAGATAAGGCTGACGGTCGCCTGCGCATTCGTATCGAAACACACCCCTGATATCAGCGCGTATGCCAAAAACAAGGACCGGCTCAGGGATGACCTGATCCGGCTCGCGGCCAAGTTCACGAAAAAGCAGGTCGACATCTTCGTGAACACCGCCGATGACGTGCCAAACGGGTCCGTCTATATCACCCTCACCGGGACCAGCGCCGAGATGGGCGATGACGGGAGCGTCGGGCGAGGCAACCGCGTCAACGGCCTGATAACCCCCATGCGCTCGATGACCATGGAAGCGGCGGCGGGGAAGAACCCGGTCAACCACGTCGGGAAGATCTACTCCGTGATGGCAAGCGATATCGCTGCATCGATATCCAAGGAGAATCCGGATATCGAGGACCTCGCGATAACCCTGCTCTCCCAGATCGGCAAGCCCATCGACCAGCCGAAGGTGGCCTCGGTGTCTTTGATCGTGAAGGATTCGGAGTTCGAACGCCTGAAGTCGGTCGTGAGGCGGGATATGGACAACCGGCTCGAGAACATAACCGACGTGACGCAGAGGATAGTCGAGGGCAAGTCCTCGATGTTCTAGGTGCCATCTATTAACTCAGGTGACCGATATTTTCTTTCCTTCTCAGGAAATACAGGTGCCGTCGGGCGCTTCGATTCCTCTGATGTGCCCTCCGGTGGCATCCGGCGGCGGCCGGCAGATCCCGAAAAAAAGTCAAGGTATAAAATCCGTTGCCAACAGTTCCTTTTTTATCCAAGGGCCTGTAGTCGACTTCCGCCTTTTAGGAAAAGGCGGCCCAAAACCCCGAGTATGGGGGAACGACAATGGTTAAGACGCCTGCTTGACATGCAGGAGATACGCGGTTCGATTCCGCGCAGGCCCAATCTTTCCTTTTGGTGTCCAGTTTCGGGTCTCTAGTTTTGGACTTTTACGCCTGAGTTTCTGCCGCGATGGAGAGCTCAAAACCCGTAACTAAACCCTACGTGCGGTCTGACATATTTATGGCAGTCACACAAAACCCCTTAATAATAAGTGTGATGAAATAAGGACATGCAAAGCCACATACTAATTTTATGTTTAGGTTTAACGGTTTTGACACTCGGATGTACTGGTACACAGTTTGATGCAAATGTTTGTGAGGATAATAACTGTCCGACCTACTCGGTAGATAAAAGTTTTAACTTAAACGAGTATGAGATATTTGTCGGCAATATGTCTGAAGTAAGATGTTTTGATTGTTACTCAGTTCTTGAAGGACACCGAGATTATGAGAACTTTGTCGCTTTTGACTTAATTGTTGAGAATGTTGGGAATGAAACAGGAATAGATATCTGTTCATTGGATTTTGAATATTTAGTCGACAGTAGGGGAAAAACATATTGGCCGGTAGAGAATTTTTGCGATAGTTGTCAAAATATTAGCGAGATAATCGACTGTACTTATGTAAACGACAGTTTAGCCCCAGGTACAACCCGCCAGGGAAAAATCTGGTTCACAATGGAAAAAGACACTTTCCCGAAAGGAGAATATAACCTTATTTTCATACCAAAAATATATCACAATAAAACATATGACGGAATACTGATTGTCGGAAAGAATTAAGGAATTGAAATGTCATTTATGCATGGGGGACAGAAACAGTAGACAAGGTTCGGGATAGACCGGAAAATCATCGTCTTGAAACGAAATCGAGCCCGCCTAAGAGGAGCAAAATCGCAGCCGATGAGCAGCCCCCGCTCGATCCTGTCGTCCCGCTTCCCTGCGTCCCGTCAGAATCCGGCCGTCCGATGCTTCCGCCGTTCCCGCCGGACGTGCCGTCCCCGGAGACGCAGGCATCCCCGCTGACATAATAGCCTTCAAAGCAAACGCAGCTATCTGTCTGAGGGTCATATTCCGCGTTGCGCTCATCGCAGGAGCCGTAGACCGTGTTCGGGACGCACTGGTGGATATATTCGTTCTTGAAGGCGCCCTCTATGCAGGTGCATTCACCGTAATAATCCGTGGCGTATCCGCCCCATTCATCCACGCAGTCGATCTCGCCCTGCTGCGATGAGGGGAGGGTGTCGCATTTGGTCTTCTCGTCTATCATGCAGCAGTCTATCTCATAGTTCGCGCAGGTCAGGCTCCTCTGGTTGCTCGCCTTTATGCAGGCTGTCCCTTCCGCGCCGGTCATCCCATCCACGTTCGCCGCAGCCACGCAGGACTGGTATGCCGTGTTGGATTCGACCTCGCACATATCCAGCCTGTCCGCGCAGGTCCCGACACATCCCCAATACGAGACATATAACGAGCCGGAATCCAGGTCCTGGCCGTTGTTCAACGACTTGAGCCTCGATGCCTCATCCTGCATCGCCTCGTAGCAGTATGCCCGGTTCTCGTAATCCGACGCAGTGATGGCGAAAGAGCATACGGACAGGAGAAGCAATGCCGAAACCATAAGCGCGTTTTTCATAGGGGCTGATTCGCCAGCTACGGTTAAAAACTCAATTGTCGGTCTGGCTCTCCCCTGCCGATTTCGACGGCTTCTCCCGGTAGGATTTGGCGGCCTTCATGAACTCCACGAACAGCGGGCCCGGCTCCTCCAGCCTGCTTTTCAGTTCTATATGCGGCTGCGTCGCCACTCCGAAGGACGCCTTCCATTCGACGATCTCCACGATATTGTTCTTCGGATGCGTTCCGGATATCACAAGCCCCTTGTCCTCGAGGGCTTTCGCATACGCGGGATTCACCTCGTATCTGTGCCTGTGCCTCTCCGATATCTTCTCCGTTCCATAAGCCTTGAAAGCGATCGTCCCCTTCTTCAGCACCGCCTCGTAGGCGCCCAGCCTCATGGTGCCGCCCATCCTGGAGATCTGGTGCTGCTCGGGGAGCATGTCCACGACCGGATGCGCGGTCTTCTTGTCGAACTCGGTGGAGTTCGCCCCCGCCATCCCGCAGACGTTCCTCGCATATTCCACGACCATGAGCTGCAAGCCGAGGCAAAGGCCGAGATACGGCACCCGATTCTCCCTCGCGTACCTTATCGCCATTATCTTCCCTTCGATCCCCCTATCCCCGAACCCGCCGGGCACCACGATGCCGTCATAAGACGAGAGCGCCTCTGCCGTGTCATAAAGCTTCTCCAAATCGCTGGCTTCGATCCAGGATATCTCCAATCCGGAATTGACCGCGGCCGCACCGTGGACAAGCGCCTCTTTCACGCTGATATAAGCGTCTTTGACGGCGGTGTATTTTCCCACTATCGCGATCCGCAGAGGCCTGTCTTTGGGCTGGTTGATCCTGTTCACGCACTTATGCCATTCCTTGAAATCGGCTTCCTTGCCTTCAGGAAGCCCCAGCCGCCTCGCCAATACCTTGTATATCCCCTGCTTCTCCAGGATGAGCGGGAGCTCATAGACGGAGGGCAGCATCGGGTCGTCGAAGACCGCATCCTCCGGCACGTTGCAGTACAGGCTTATCTTCTTCTTAGACTCCTCGCCGAGCTTCTCCTGCTCCCTCGTGATTATGATGTCCGGCTGTATCCCCAGGCTCTGCAAAAGCCGTGTCGCATGCTGGGTCGGCTTGGTCTTCTGCTCGCCCGGGCTCATGCTCGGGACATATGTGAGCTGCACGAAAGCCATCGAATCCTGCTCGAAATGCAGCTGGCGCATAGCTTCGATGAAATACCCGTTTTCCAGATCGCCGACGGTCCCGCCGACCTCGACTATCACGATGTCTGCGGCGTTGTCCTTCCCCACCGCCTTGATGCGGTCCTTTATCTCGTTGGTCAGATGCGGGACGAACTGCACGTCCCTCCCGAGGAATTCGCCCTTGCGCTCCTTCTCGATGATCTTCTGGAATAATTTGCCCCCGGTAATCGAGCAGGTCCCCGGCAGGGAGATGTTCAGGAACCTCTCATAGGTCCCGAAATCCAGATCCACCTCGGTCCCGTCATCCAGCACGAAGACCTCGCCATGGCGGTAGGGGTTCATGGTCCCGCAGTCGACGTTAAGGTAGCCGTCGAATTTCACCTGCATGACCTTGTATCCTCTCGCCTGGAGGATCTTTGCGATAGAAGAAGAAACGATCCCCTTTCCCAAGCCGGACATTATCGAGCCGGCGATCACTATGAACCTCGTCTTTTTCTCTGGCATAGGACTATTTTGTGGTCATATCTTTTTAATGTTTGATGGGGGAAGCAATCCCATGGAGAAGAAACACGTCAAATGGGCGGCATTCGTCTCGCTTCTGTTTCCGATAGTGGCATTCTTGGGGATTCTCGCATATGTCCTGACCCCGCTTCTGGTCTGCAGCCTGCTCGGCGCGGGGACCGCCTGCACATGCGAGCCTTCCGCTCCGCCATCCGGCAGCGGTCCGGCGGGCCTGATGGATGCGATGTCTGAATTGTGCTTCACAGCCCAGTCTTTCTTCGGCATCATCGTGATGGTCGGAATCCTGGCCTGCGGCCCCCTCGCATTCCTCTGTGCGGCCGTCTGCTCCTTCGATGTCTTCTCCAGGAAGGATACCAGCGGGGAGAAGGTAAAGCGGCTCGCCCTGATATGGCTCGCGCTCGGCTTCGGTTCCTTCATCTATTACTGGCTCGTCCGCAGGAAAGAGGCTTGAAGGATCAGATCCGGTTCAGCGCTTCCTTTATCTTCTCTATAGACATGTTGGTCGCTATCATCGGGATGCGCTCCCGCTCTGATATCTTGACCGCGAGCTTGTCCACTTTGGCCGGGTCGATGTTGTGGAGCACCACCGCCGACGGCTTTGACGAACTGACGCGAACGACTACCAACGGGCTCCTGCCCGTGCTGACCCCCGTGAATATGAAGACCCTCTCATTGACATTGCCATAGAGGTTCTGGAAATACGAGAACGGCATGTCCAATATGACCTTGATGCTGTCGATCAGCGTGTAGCCGTATATCTTCTTGGAATCCAGCAGGTCCGGGTTGGTTATGACTTTTCCCCCTATCAGGTCCACGAAATCCTTCAAGGGGATGGACCTTGCGAACTCGTGGACCTCGAAATACTCGCTCACCGGCTTCTCCTTCTCGCGGAACTTCTGGGAGATGCCCCCGCCCTTGGCCATATCGATATCGAAAAGCGAGTTGACGAACCTCTTTATCACGCCGGTCCCAGGCGACTTCCTCCGGTTGCCCTCGTAATCGCTGATGGTGGACACCGTTATCCCCAGGTGTTTGGCTAATTCGACCTGCGAGATGCTGAATATCTCGCGCCATTTCCTCATGGTCGCCCCAGGATCGTCGGAAAGGGAAATCTCGCCGGCTATCTCCATTTTGACTTTTTCCAAATATTCACCCAAAAAATGGAGATACTTGAACCCTGTTCAAGGGCATCTCCATTTTGACTTTTTCCAAATATCCACCCGCGCAGTCCCTATGGCCATGTCAGGTTTTTATTCATTTCGTCAAACGTCTATCCCTACTTCGGCAGGCTTGCGCATCGTTTTTTAATGCCTACCCTGATAAGAAAATCCCATGCCAAACACGATGCTCGCTGACTTCTTCAACCTGATAAACATACCCATGTTCGACTCGTTCAGCGCACTGCTGGTGATAGCCTTCATCGTCTGGGAGGTCCCGCGCTCGGTCAAGCTGATATCCGACGAATACACCAAGGGGCTCTATCCCGAGAGCGGAAGGGTGGCGGATTTCGCCCTGCTTTTCCTGGGGCTGATCTCGATAGGCTACTTCGTCTGGGACAACAATGTCGAGCGCATCGTGGCGTTCCTCAAGACGCCGGGCATAACCTCGGCTTTCCTTGTGCTGATGCTCGCTATCCCGATCATAATCGTGATGGGCTTCTTCAAGAGGACATTCTCCAGGCTGGACGGCAACAACTCGGTGACGGTCTTCATCACGCACGCATTCCTGGATCTCGCGCACACGCTCTTCCACATCGCCCTCGTCGTGATGTTCGTGCCTGCGATCGGCTTCCTGATTTTCGGAAGGCATTAGGATTGAACATCTCTGTTTGTTAAAAACAAACGATATGTTTATTAATAACAAACGTTATGTTTGTTTTATGCAAACATTACGCCTGATAGCGACCGAAAAAAAGATTCGCCTGCTCGAACGCCTGCTTTACTCTTCCGAGCCGGCAAGGGTAAGGTCATCGGCCAAGGAGCTCGGCATGAATCCAGGATACGTGTCCACCCTGATGAAAAAGATGTCTAAGGAAAGGCTCTTGGAAAATGGGCGGGCGAGCGCTGATCCACGCATCCAGGCGCTTAGGCTGATATTCAATATCGACAGACTGGTCGCGGCATGGGCGAGGATCCGCAGGCTCGGCGTGAAAGGTTTCGGAGTCTTCGGGAGCTGGGCCAAAGGCGCTAACACCGAAGCGAGCGACCTCGATGTCTGGGTGAAGGTGGATAAGGAGCCGGGCGCCGAATCCACGAGCGAGATACGCGGACTTATCAAGCAGGCGACCGGAGCCGGAGAGGTGAGCCTGATCACCCTCACCGAAAACCGCATCGCGGAAATGAGGCGTGTCGACCCGCCTTTTTATTCCACCCTTCTGAACTCGTTCCATATCGGCGGTGAAAAGATTGATTGATGTCGAGGAATGCTTCGCGAAGGGGATGCTGAGGAAGACGCTTCCATCAAAGGAGCAGGCGCTAATGAGCCTCGGCAAAGCGGCATCCGCGCTCGAGGATGCCAAAGCGAACTTCGCAGAGAAGCGTTTCGACGCCACGATAATCCTCGCGTACATGTCTCTGCTCTGCGCATCGAAGGCAGTATTGTTCAACGACGGGGTCAGGGAAAAGAGCCACATATGCATCGCTCGGTATCTCGAATCAGCGCACAGAGATATCTTCGACAGCAAGTCAATACGGCTCTTCGATTCTTTCCGCGAGGAGAGGCACGAGGTGCAGTATTCCGCCTCGTTCCGGGCGAGCGAGCTCCAGGCGAAGGAGATCCTGGATTTCGCAGGGGCGTTCCTCGAAAAAGCCGAGAAGGTTGTGGGGAAATGATCAGAACGTCTTCGTTGCGTAGTCCACCGCGTTCTTGAATATCCGCAGGCCCATCGCTTCCTTTATCGTCCCTTTGACCCAGTACGGGCAGTTCTCGGGGATGTTGAAGGCCTCGGGATGCGGCATCATCCCGAAGATACGTCCGCTTTTATCGCATATCCCGGCGATGTTATCCACCGAGCCGTTCGGATTGTAGGGATAGCCTGCGGGCGATCCTTTCTCGTCGACATATTGGAACACGACCTGGTTGTTTTTCTTAAGATTCTCGAGGACGCCGCTATCGGCCGTGACGAATTTCCCCTCCCCATGCCGCACAGGCACAAGAAGATATTCCATCCCCTTGGTGAATACGCAGGGCGAGTTTTGGTTCGCTTTCAGGAATACCCATCTGTCTTCGAAATGACCCGAGTCGTTCCCTGTCAGGCTCACGGTCTGGTGGAAGTCCGGCTCAGGGAGCAGGCCCATCTTGACCATCACCTGGAACCCGTTGCATATCCCGAGGATGAGTTTGCCGTCTTTGACAAACCTTTCGAGCGGCTCGTGCAATCTGAATTTCATCTTGTTCCCGAAGACCTTTCCGGAACCTAGATCGTCGCCGAAAGAGAATCCGCCCGGTATCATGAGCATGTTGTAGTCTTCGAGCATCTTCGGGTTGTCCAGAAGAAGGTTCAGGTGGACGATGTCGCCCCTGCCCCCGGTCTTTTCGATGCAGTGCCTGCTCTCGACCTCGCAGTTTATCCCGAACCCTGTAAGGACAAGAGCCTTGAGCATGATTGGCTATCGCGGTTTCTGATTATAAATCCTGTCGCTCCGTTCTTGATTTTAAAGATCAGGAGAAAGAAACTCGTCGGTTGGCCAAGGCGATTCCTGCATAAGCGAAAATAATCATGAAAGGATGGCGCCGTGGTGGGGGCAGATATATTTTTAAGGGCATGGTGACAATTTATGTTATTATAGGTGGACATATGTCTAATCCAGCGCAACATGTTTCAGGAAAGGAAAGGACGAGAGGTCCGAATCTGGCCGTTTTTGTAAAGCGCAGCGATGGCGTTCCGATGGAAGAGGCCCTCCGCAGGGCTGATGAGGCCGGACTAGTCATAGCTTCAAACAGAAGGCTGAGCAAAGTCCTCGTCGGAAGCGGTGAGTGGCGGGGCATGAAAGAGGCTTTCGCCTGCTGGGGCGGCGATATGACAGGGTATGATAAGCCCGACCAGAAACTCGGAAAAACTATCGAATATGTTGATTCTGAAACAGGCATAAGATATGTCTTCCCGGTCCCTGAAGAGCACGTAGGGAAGAAAAACGTTATTCTTGTTGCTCAGCATCCGGGCTTCACGCTTGAAACAGACGGAAAAACAAGAGTTGTGCAAGCCAAAGAAGTTGGCGTAGTTTCCGAATTTCCCGTTGCTTCGAAAAACTGGCATCTCGGTGATCCGAAATATGATATTCCAACTGGAAAGGAAGTTAATATCAGCAATGAGGCCGCCAGATTCCTTTGGAGAATCGGAAAAAGAGTGGGCCTCGTTGCCCGCGGCTACTGGCTCGACTACGGCAACAGGCGGGGCGTGGACCTCGACGACAGGCCGTCCTATGGCTTCGGGGTGGCAGTAGAGGCCACCGACGCGATTGTTGCAGGCGACAATGCACCCCTTGTTCGGGCTACCGGACAAGCTGGAGGTGGCGGGCCGAAATTGGCCATCAGGGAAGAAAACGGCTCATTGGTCGTGGCCGGAACGCCGGAGCAGATTTCCGCGGCCGCGAGGTTGCTGGAATCGTTGAACCGCGAGTGACCAGCCTAGACCTTCCGCAGGCCCTTTATCCCGGTGAAATTCTCCGGCCTCTTCGCGTATAACAGCGCGTCGTTGGTCATGCATATAGCCGCTGTCAGCACGCTCTCGTTTATGCCGAAGCGCTCCCCGCGCTCCCTCAAGTCGTTCGATATCCGAGATGCGTTCTGCGCCGCCAATTTATCGAGGGGCAGGACGGTCACGAACGAAGCGAAATCCAGGACCACGTCCTTCTTGCTCACGGTCTCCAGGAGGTGCATCATGGTCAGGCTCGTTATGCAGATCTCTTCCCGGTCGGCATACTGCTGGAGCTTCTCCTTCGTCCGGACATCCCCCCGAAGGAAGTCGAGGGCTATCTCGAAATCCAAGCATATCTTATTCAAAAGGATCACCTGGCCCAGGCCGTCTCATAGCGTATCTTATCGACCGCGTGCGCATCGATATCGTCATGGTTTATCCTTCCTGCCATGCTGATGATGCTCCCCGTCCCCTCCTTCCTCTCCTTGAGGAGATATCTGAAGAGCTCGCTGAAGCTCATGTTCTTCGAGCGCTTCAATTTGTACAAATCGACGTAGATGTCATCCATTATCGTTATCACTTTCACCATCCACACACCCCTGGCCACCAAATATCCGTCTATCGCACGGGCAACATACTGCAATCGCCCGAATCCGGTCAATACATGCACTAAATACATTTAAACTTTCCCCTCGATTTTCGCGATTCTGTTTTTTTCCCTGCAATTTTATGGACTAAAAACACAGGCGATAAACCTAATTCATATAAACCGCCGAAATCCCCATCATATCGACTCTCATACTCATGAGAGAGAAAAACAATAAGGTGAAAACATGGAAGACTTGGTAAGATCTGTCGTAGGGGAGAACAATCCGCAGGCCGAGAAGCAGTCCTCGGATGCGATGAGCTCGGAGAGCATCAAGATCGTGACCGTCGGCGTCGGCGGCGCTGGAAACAACACGATCAACAGGCTCATAAAGAGCGGTGTCAAAGGCACGGAACTCGTAGCCATAAACACGGACAAGCAGCACCTGAACATCGTGCATGAGCGCGCGAAGAAAGTGCTGATCGGCAAATCGGTCACAAAAGGCCTCGGTGCCGGCGGATACCCGGACATCGGCGCCAAATCGGCTGAAGTGGACAGGCCGCTCGTCGAGCGGGAGCTCGAAGGCGCGCACCTGGTGTTCATCTGCGCAGGCATGGGCGGCGGAACCGGCGGCGGAGCTGCCCCTATCGTGGCCCAGATAGCCAAGGAGCAGGGCGCGATCGTCGTGGCGATGGTCACCTACCCGTTCGCTCTGGAAAGAGCGAGGAAGAAGAGGGCCGATGACGGCATAAAGCTCCTCAAGAAGAGCTGCGACTCGGTCATCATCCTGGACAACAACAGGCTGGTCCAATTGGTGCCGAACCTGCCGATGGCGGAAGCGTTCGCTGTCGCCGACGAGATCCTCTCGAGGGCGATCAGCGGATTGGTCTGGACCATCACACAGCCATCATTGATCAACATCGACTTCGCCGATGTGCGCGCGATCATGGAAGGCGGAGGCGTAGGCTTCATCGCGGTCGGCGAGGGCAAGGGCAACGACAAGGTCAAGGCTGCGGCTGAAGGCGTCATTAAGAACAGGCTCTTGGACGTCGACTTCGAAGGCGCGAAGGGCGCCCTTATCCACATCACCGGAGGCAGCGACCTGACATTGGGCGACGCTATCAAGGCCGGCGAATGGGTGACCGAGAAGATGGACGCCGAGGCGAACGTGAAATGGGGCGCCAGGATCATGCAGAACTACGAGGGCAAGCTCGAGATAGTGGCCATCGTGACAGGCGTGAAGGGCGCTTCGGTAGCGGGCACCTCGGTCTCAGAAGAGGAGACCACAGGCGTTCCGTCCTACCACTCGGACTTGGAAGTCCTCGGCTGAAATGATTTATCGGGGCGTAAGCCCCTTTCCTTTTCCTATTTTTTCTCTTTTCTGCTGCTTTTCCATAAATGGAAGTTCGCTTTATAATTGTTATCTATTATATACAAATATGATTTATATGGCAAGTTCCGGCCCTTCTCCACCTTCACATAGCGAATGGACCGGCTGCGCGATATACGACGCCACATACCACCAGGTCAGGGTGATCTCTCCTTGCGGGTGCTGGAAGAGCGAAATCGAATCCGCGATAGCGCAGGCGGGCGGGAAGCGCGCAAGCATACGGGAATCGGATTGCACATCCCCGCCGGCCAGCCCCCTAGCCAAAGGCGAATTCATCATCACCTTCACCCCGAAAAAAGGCCTGACCGACGATTTCGATAAGCATGTCGAGCAGACGAAGCGCATCGGAGGCAAGGTGATGGAGCCCTGCGGCTACATGAAGCCGTCAGGCGCTTTTCGGAACAGGTCGAAACTAGCTTCCATCGTCTACTGTCCGAGATGCGGCGATCCGGCCACCAAAGGGATGATGTGCCCCAAGTGCAGGTGCGTCATGTACTGATTTTTTTCAAACCGCCGTCTGTCCACCGCCTTCTTGGCATAATAGTGTTGATAAATATACTCCTATGGAAATATTTAAATATTGTGTGGTGCATAATATATATTCATGTCAAAGACCATCTACGAATACTCCGAATTCGGGCACAGCACCAGCCTCGGCGTGATCGGGGTGAGGGTACAGACGACCTTAGACCTCGCAAAGGATGTCGCAAGGCTTGTCTGGAAGCAGGGCGTCCAGGTATCGCCCGGCAACCTCAGGTTCGTAGGCATGGTCTCGGATAATACGGATGACGTCTCGCACGTGATAACCCTGTCCCCCAAGCGGGCTCTCTCAAAGCCAGGCATGAAGGAGATGACGATCAAGCTCCGGGGCGACCTGAGCAGGGCCGATAAGGACGGCGAGTTCCAGACCCCGCCGAAATCCATGCGTGGAAGCGGCCCGAAATCGGCAGTCGGAGTCTCTGCGACCGGAAACGTCGTCGGCCCCCTCGGCGGCAGACGCTACCCCTGATTTTTTTAATAATCGCCCCCTAAACCAGTCTTATGAAGATCAAGATCCTCGCCAATCCCAAGAAGCAGTGGGCGAAAGACCTGGCCAGGGAGCTCCGCGCATTCCTCTCTCCTGCGCATCAAACCGTCAAGAGAGGGGCTGAGGCCACGATATGCATCGGCGGGGACGGCACCATCCTCTATGCGAATTACAAGGGGAGGATTGATGGCGCGATCCTCGGCATCGGAGGCGACAAGAGCTACATCTGCCAACTGCACAGGGACGACTGGAAAGGGAAGATCATGGGCCTGCTTTCGAGCGATAAGCGCGATCTCGTGATGTCCCTCGAGTGCGAGTTCGGGGGCAAAAAGCTTGTCGCATTGAATGACGTGGTGATACACGCGACGCACTACCGGGTGGCGGAGATGTCCGTCTCGGTCGAGACAGACGCAGGGAAACATGAGACGCATTTCGAAGGCGACGGGATGATAATCTCGACGGCTTTGGGCTCCGCCGCATACGCGTATTCGGCCGGCGGGAAGAGGATAGGCCCGAGCGAAAGGGAATTAAACCTGGTGCCTATATGTCCATATAAGCGCGCATTCTCCCCGCAGCTGCTCGATGACCGATCCGGCGTCTCTATAACCGTCGGAAGCGACTGCGCATTCATAACCGACGGCGTCTTCGTCCGCCGGCTCCGCAAGGGGGAGAAGCTGTCTGCGCACAAAGGCCCCGACATCATTTTCTTCGAAGGCGTCGGGAGATCATACTAACGGAGGGATTCATTGATAAGCAAGGAAGAGATCCTCAGGAGAGGATATGTCGATGTCAAGGTGTTCGTCTCAGGGCTTCGGCAGAGCCACCGCCTCAACGTGGTGCGGGAGCAGACATCCAGGGGGACGATACCGTTCCTCATGAGCCAGTACTACATCCCGACGCCGGAACTCGTGCGCCTCGCCGAGGAGTTCCAGCTCCCATTGAAGCACAAGGACGTGGTCGTCTTCCCGAGAGGCAAGATGGCCGGGCATTTCGTCGAGAAGCCCGCAGAGAAGGAAATCATCGCCACGGTGGAACCGGATACGATAGAAGCCGAAGTCGAGTGAGCTTTTTCTAGAAAAGCTGCGTGGCGATCAGGAAGGCCGCCCCGGCCCCTGCCGCAAAAGATATCGCGCCGGCCCTCTCATTACCTTTCGAGAATGCGTCCGGCAACAGCTCTACGAGGACTACATAAGCCATCGCTCCGGCCGAGAACGCGAGGGAGGAAGGTATCAGCGGGGAGAAAAGCGAGAGCAGCATGAACCCCGCTATGGCGGCCCCTGCCTCCACGAGCCCTGATAACACCCCGTATAATGTCGCATCGCGCCTGTTCAATCCGCAGCAGACGAGGGGAACCGCTATCAGGGCCCCTTCCGGGATATCCTGGACCGCGATGATCGTGGTCACGAACCAGCCCAACGAAGCGGATGAGGCGAACGCCGTCGCGATGGACAGCCCTTCCGGGATGTTGTGCAGGGCGATCGCGCCACCCAAGAGGAGCGCCTTCTTCTTCGCACGCTCGATCTCCCTCTTATTGAGGTGGTGGTGCACGTGGGGGAGGATCTTGTCGGCGGTCACGAGCACGGCCAGGCCGACCGCGAATCCGAACAGCATCTGGAACCCGTCTGCGGTCCGGTGCGATTCATTGAGCATCTCGAGGGCCGAGAAAGCCATGGCCCCGGCAGAGAAAGACAGCATGACCGCGTTCTTCCTCTGGTCCACGCAGCCGATGAAGAGCGAAGCTGCGGCCCCGACCGAAGTGGCAATCAATACGGCAAGCGCCCCGATGATGATATCCAAAAAGACCAGCTCAGCCCTTCAATTCCTCCTTCAGGATCCGGACGAGCTCCGCGCCGATCCTGCCCTGCGCCTCTTTCGTGCTGGCGCCCAGGTGCGGCGTCAGATAGACGTTCTCGAGCTCCAGCAGCCTCCCCTTGTAGGGCTCTTCCGGGAACACGTCGATGGCGGCGCCGGAGATCTTGCCCGATTTTATCGCCTCATACAATGCCCCCTCGTCTATCATCTCGCCCCTTGCGGTATTCACTATGAACGCGCCGTCCTTCATCTTCGCGATATTGTCCCTGTTGATTATCATCCTGGTGCCGTCAGTGAGCGCCGCATGCAATGTCACGACATCGGATTGATTCAAAAACTCGTCCAGGCTGTCGACGAACCTCGCGATGCCGTCCTCATGGCGGGGCGGGGGATTGAAAGCGATTATCTTCATGCCTAGGGCATGCGCCTTCTTGGCGACAGCCGCTCCGATCCGGCCGTAGCCGATCACGCCCAATGTCTTGCCCTCTATCTCGCGGCCCACGAGGGCCTTCTTCTCCCACTTCCCGCCTTTCATCTGGTGGTGGGCCTTCTGGACGTTCCGCATGGCCCCGATCATCAGTCCGATCACGAGCTCCGCGACGGCGTTGGTAGACGCCCCCGGGGTGTTCAGCACCTTGATGCCTTTTTCCGCGCATGCAGCCTGGTCGACGTTGTCCAATCCCACCCCGGCCCTCGCCACCACCTTGAGCTTCTTGGCCCCGGCTATCAAATCCTTCGTGACGGTGGTCGCGCTCCTGACGATAAGGACATCGGCATCAGAAAGCGCGGCTTTCACATCTGCCGGCTTGTAGACGACCTGCCCGAGGGCTGATATGCCCTTCACCACATCTTCCTCCATCTGGTCTGCTATCACGATGTGCATAAAGGGGAAACGCCTTGAAAATTAATAAAATAGCGCTTCCACGACGTGGCCGTGTTTCCGTGAAAATATGTGTCATCTGAACAATGTAACAGAAAATTGGTGTATTTTTGCACAAAGTATATAAACAATTCAATAGAAATCACATGAAAAAATGCGAAACATATATATAACTCCTATGCCATTATAACCCTCGGTGGGGGGATTGATATGTTTGGCTCAAGCCAGAAAGCTAAAAAGAAGCTGATGGGGCTCACAGCAGAGCTCGAGATGGCATATGAGGATCCGACACGCTATGGTGTCGTCGTCGATGCCGCGTCACAGCTCTACAGCCTTCTCCGGGGCGAATCATTGTCGCTCTCGGTGAGCGAGAAGGTGAGGGTCGTGAAATCGCTGAGCAAGGCGAAAGCCAAGGCGCTCAGGGGCGGGGTCGCGGACGATTACCGGGCTTTCCGGACCCTTGATGCCATAAGCGGGGAGCTAGTGGCGCTCCTTTGATGAGGTGGTGGGGATGAAAGCGGTAACGATCGTATCAGAAGACCGGGTCGGCCTTCTTGCCGACATATCATACATACTCGGCAAGTCGAATGTCAACATCGACGGCCTTTCAGTGGATGTGCTGGGCGGGAAGGCGGTGATCGGTCTTGAGGTCAGGGACCCAAAGAAGGCCCTCGAGATCCTGGAGCGCAACGGCTTTAGGACCACCCCTCCGGAATCCATCGTGATAAAGGTGTCCAACGATGCGATGGAGAAGATAACCGACATGCTGGAGACCGAGAAGATAAACGTCCTGGCCCTGGCCATGCTGTCGCAGGACAAATGCGACGGCATCTTCGCGTTGAACGTCGACAAGCCCCGCAAGGCGCACAGGATGCTCGTGCCGTTCATGCTGGGCAACGTGCCGGCTCCGGATGGCTATTAGGCTCCAGGATGGGAGCCTTCTTTTCTTGATTTTCCTTCTTCTCAAGTGGTGATATCGTCCATGCGCTTCTCTTTCTCTGCGTCCTTCACTTCCATCGCGATCCTTCTCCCGAAGCTTACGCTTTCCCCGAAAAGGTAGCCCGGGTATGGCGTGAACCTGGTCCCCGGCGAGCCCGGCATCCGCAGCGAGATGTCGAAACAGACGAACCTCTCGCCGTCGTCTTCCACAAAAGCGCCCTGGAGGGCGAAAGGCCCGATGATGCCATCCTTATACTCCTTCTGCACGGCGTTGACAAACCTCTCGCCGATGTCGAAAGCCTGCTCGAGGAGAGATTCGCGCAATGTGCATGCGATATGCCCCACCTCTATGGTGGAGGGCTGCATGACCTTGAGGAGCTCCAATTGCGCATCCGCCGGCATCCGCAGATAGCCGTCGATGTTGGTCTGCCTCCTCGTATCTATGCCGAGCAGCTCCAGGTCGTTATGCACGGGCGAATAGAAGAAATTCAGGTTGAAGTGCGCGCCTACGATATATTCCTCTATCGTCGCCTTTTTGAGCATCTCCTCCGATGTCTTGCCGCTCTTGATCAGGGCCCCGCCCCTCTCCTTATACTCCTCGTAGCTGCGGGCAAGGAAGAACGCCCTCTCGTAAGACCGTTTTGCCTCGCTCACCTTGACGATGACGAGCCGGTCTATCTTCTCGGGAGAGGAGAACTTTTTCGGCGTCCTCATGCCCGCCTTCTCCATCAGATGATACTGGTTTTTCGCTGCGTCGCGCTCCCCTGCCCGGAGCAGGAACTTGTTGCCGAAGACAGGCGTGGTGAAATCCTTCTCAATAGCGTCATATCCGACATAGACGGAAAACGACCGGTTCGGGACGAAGATGGCATCCCTCTTGGCAAGGAAATCCAGGCTCGCGCTCGAGCAGATCTCCTTGAAACCCCCCAGGAGGAGGAGTTCGTCGACCACCCCGACCTCGCGCTTCTTGGCCCCTGCCTTGCGCATCCTTGTCCGGTATGGTCCCAGATACGTCTTTTCCCTGCCCTTTTGTGCCACGACCAGGGTCGGATACCCTTCCCGCTTGGCCCCTTCGCAGACATCGAGCGCCGAATGGCTCCCCAAGGTAGAAATAGTGTGCTTCATGGATGATTTAGCCTGACGTATATTTATATATCTTGAGCGAGAGGATTTTCCCATGAAGAGGCTGTTCCTCCTCCTCCTGATCTTCGCCACCATCCACGCCGAATTCCTCATCGAGCGCGTGGATGTGACCATCAGCGATATCGCCGACGACGGGAGCGCGAAGGTGCATGAGAGCATCAAGTTCGTGATGTTCGGCGACTATGCCAGTTCTGTCTATGACAGCGGCTTCACGCAGAACGAGCTTTCCTTCTGGTCGGTCTCCACCGGCCTCAAGGACGTCAAGCTCCACCTGAATCCCTCCAGCGTCGATATCCAGGACCTGCGCGTGCGCCCCCAGCCCCGCACCAAGTGCAACCCTATACAAGGCATCTGCCACGGGGAGCTGATACTCGATTATTCGGCATACCCGGCATTCAAGAACAACGACACGCTCGAGCCTTCGCCCGGGACCGGCATCTTCACTGTGGAGAAATACAAGCCCCGCACCAGGCGCTATACGATAAATCCGGCCGCCCTCGCCTTCACCACGACGGCAGACGGCAATATCATCCTTGACGAAGACGTCCATCTGACTATCGAGATGCCCCCGGAGTCCGTTACACAAGACATCAATCCGCAACCGGCGGATTCCAACATCCATCTCCCGGCTGAAGTGGGATCATTGTCCTGGACAGACATGGTACTCGTGAAGTTCTCCCTGATATTCGAGGTGGAGGATTCCATAGACAAGGAGGTGTCTGATTTCTTCGGCGGGATCCTGCGCGGGGTCAGCCAATCTTTCGGCGGTCCGCACGGATACGCCCTGATAGCGCTGGTCGTAGCCCTTATTGGTTCTTTCGTATATATCACGGTTGCGAAAAGGAGAGGCGAGGAGTGATGTACAAGGGAACTGACAAGATACTGCGGCTGCTGGTCAAGCGGGGCATGGGCGTCGGCGAGCTCGCCCGCGAGGCATCCATCAACGAGGACAGCGTGCGGCGCATAGTCGAATCGCTCAAGGCAGACGGTTTCGCCAAAAGCGAGATCACCGAGAAAACCACCGGGCAGGTGACAGACGAGCTTGCCAGATACGGCAAAGAGGGCTTCCCGGAGATAGCGGTGTTCCGCAAGGCGGAATCCGGCGCCTCGATATCAGACCTATCGCCGGTGGAGAGATCCATCGGGCTCAGATGGGCGAAAGTCAAGGGCTTCATCAGGATAGAGGGCGGGAAGGTCATCCCGGCCAAAAGCAAGGAAGACGTGGATAAGGAGGCCCAAAGGCTCAGCTCCGCATGCTCCGAACTCAGATCCGGGGGCATATCCAAGGACATCGAGCTCACGGAGGAGCTCTTCGAGCGCCATCTCCTGGAAAAGAAGACGGTCCGCGCGAGCGTCATCACATACTCCGGAAAGCCGGTGGACTGGTCCGCCTTCGAGGAGGGATTCGATGTGAACGTCCCGGGGCCCGATGCCCCCCTCGGCAAGAACCATCCTGTCTCCAGGATGATGAAAAAGATACAGGCGATCATGGCAGAGCTCGGGTTCCAGGAGATGGAAGGGGACATACTGGAGAGCTCCTTCTGGAACTTCGACGCCCTCTTCCAGCCCCAGGACCATCCGGCCAGAGAGCTGGCCGACACATTCTACATCAAGGGCGTGGCTGACCTTCCGCACGACCAGAAGCTGGTCGAGCGCGTGAGGAAGGCGCACGAGGCAGGCTGGAGATACCGCTGGGATCCTGCGGAGGCGTCCAAAAGGGTGCTCCGCACGCATACGACCGCCTTATCCGCGCGCTATGTCGCAGCCATCAAGGACAAGCGGCCGAAGAAATATTTCGCCATAGGCAGGGTGTTCCGCAACGAGGCCACCGACTACAAG
Source organism: Microcaldota archaeon (assembly GCA_043803165.1). Lineage (GTDB taxonomy): Archaea > Micrarchaeota > Micrarchaeia > Anstonellales > Bilamarchaeaceae > Bilamarchaeum. Next base: position 40,220 of record JAZDKI010000021.1, on the reverse strand, counting down.
CACCTGGCCGAGTTCCACCAGGTCGAAGGCATCATCGCCTGGGAGGGGGGCGAAATTCACAGACCTCCTCGGGGTCCTCAAGGAGTTCTATCGGAAGCTCGGATTCGAGAAGATCCGCTTCCGGCCGAGCTTCTTCCCCTACACGGAGCCAAGCCTGGAGATCGAGGTGTATTTCGAGAAGCGCAAGCAGTGGATGGAATTAGGCGGCGGAGGCATACTCCGCCCTGAAGTGAGCATACCCCTGGCCGGCGTCTACCCGGTCCTAGCCTGGGGCTTGTCTTTGGAGAGGCCCCTCATGCTCGCCCTCGAGCTGGAGGACATCAGGGACCTCTACCGCAACGACGTCGACTTTTTGGCGTCAGCAAGGTTGGACATATGAATCTGAAGACAGTGGTCATAGCCACGATAGGGATCCTCCTGCTCTCGCTTGTTGGGATAGTGGTCTTCCTGCTCGCCTCAGAGACCGGCGAATCCGAATCAGCCCCGCCATTGTCGTCTTTCTCGGTGCTCGAAAGCGGCGCCGCAGGCGACTACGTCTATAGCGTGTACCGGTTCAGGGGTGCGGGAAACCTCACGATATTCAGCTACCCCGAGAAGCCCAAGCGTTCTGTGGTGATAATCAACGACAGCCAGGCGATCCAGGCATCCCGCCTCGCGGAGCTCTCAGAGGACCTCGGATCGCTCGAGGGCTACGGCTTCAACGTCAGCGTAAGCGAGGAGCCCAGGATAGGCGATGCGATATATGTCGTGCCGACTGGGGCGATACCCTCATACGCCCTCTTCAACCTTCAGCAGAACTCTTCATCGGGCACGATAATCTACATAGGTGAAAAAGACCTGCTCCTCAGCAGCGGGATAAAGAAACTGGACTGGTACGACCAGCTCCAGCCCGCTCAGAGATCCCGCATCGTCCTCTATCCCGGGACCCTGGACGATTTTATGGAGAACGGCAGCGTCTCGCTTGAGGAGCGCATCCTGCGCGCCGACTGGATGATGAACGGGACCGGCTCTTACGTGCTTTCCGGGGAAGGGGTCGGGACCGTCTCCGCCCCGCTCAACCAATCCGGCTACATGCGGATCGTCTATGAGATGGAAGGCCTGACCGGGGTCTTCGATTCGCCGTATGTCAAGGCGACGAGCCAGGTCCTCACCCCAAGCCCGCAATCCCGCTACCAATGGGAGGGATCGACCCTCCGCTTCGATCTGACCAAGACCAACGGGACGGCGTTTTTCACGGTGAAGAAAGACGGCAAGGTCGTCAAGCACGTCCAGGAAAAGAGGGTCACGGACGGGAACGTCTTTTTCGAGGAGCTTGATTTTTCCGAACCCGGCGATTACATCCTCATCGTGGATGACAATACGGGTCAGATAGCCACCGGCCTCCTGCATGTCAAAAACCTGCAGATAAGCCTGAAAGAGAGGTCCGGATCCACATTCGTCTTCTCGGTCACCGAGGACGGGAAGCCCGTCCGCGACAGCGAGGCATATGTCTCGCTATCAGGTTCAGAACCCAGGAAATACTACATCAGCGACGGCGAGGTGGTCGTCAGCGCGAGGCCCGCCCGCGGTCCGAACGTATTCGAGTTCACTATGGGCGAGGCGAAGATCAGGGTCGACTACGACCATGCCGACGACCCCCTCTTCTCATTCTATCTCACTTACGGCCTGCCCGCGCTGGTCCTTGTCGCGCTCGTGTATTTCGGCGCGCGGATGACCAGGCGTCCTACCTACCGGCTCAGGTTCGGCGACAGCGCGGATTACGTCCGGCAGGAGATGGCGATGCCCCTCGAACGCGCCCTGGAGAGCTTCAGGATGATCCGCAACGAGATGAAGCTGGGGTCGTCTCCGATAACTCCGCACGAGTTTTCCGTCTCACTAAAGAGGTATCTCACCAACGGGGCCGACGTCACGGACGGCAATGTGGAAGAGATACTGAAGAAGCTGGTCCGGCTCGGGAAGCTGGAGGCCCACCGGGACTATTACCAGCTCAAGGGCGAGGGCGATGTCACGCGCAACGTCCTGCGGAGGATGGTCCGGGAGAAGCTGATCGAGGGCGGGGTGCAGTTCCGGGAATCCGGGAGCAGGTTCGTCACGGCGGATTTCGAGATCGGGTTCTTCGGGGACAGGTTCGAGAAGAAGGGCATCGTGATCGTCGATGATAACTCAGAGGAGAAGCGCATACTCTCCGCGATGAGCGAGTCCGAGCGCGCCCGGGTGCGCATCCTCCAGACCAACGACATGCTGATCTTCGTGCCAATCGACCGGCTAAGCGATGTCTTATGAGACCTATATTCCTCCTTCTGCTAGTCGGGCTCTCTTTTGCCCAGTACGCAGACCCTCCTTTATCCGCGGTCATGGCCAACAACGCCGCGCTCGCCCCCGCTCTCGAAGAAGCCTATGACAACGCGTCGGCCTTCAACACCACCGTGGACCTGCATTTCGATTCCTACCACCAGACGGCTGAAGCATCGGCCAGCATCGAGATCCTCGGTTTATCCCCGTCCATAGACAACATGAGCTGCGCGATGGGCGGCCTGTCCGTCCTGATAGCCAGGGGCAGCCGGATGGACCATCTGATCTCGCTATCTACTGAAGGATATCCTGATTTCGTCTGCGACCGCGATTGGTATCTGGATATCCCGGCGTACCCCTGGAGGTGCGACTTCGACACCGACACCTGCGTGGAATACGAGAACCGAACCGGCGTGGATTACCGGATGAACGTGACATTCTCGTTCAAGGACGTCACGAGAGCGGTGCCCTTCGATTCGACCCTGATCGCGGTCCCCCCGGAAGTCCTATCCGCCATGGATTCCGCTTCGGGCAACGATTCCCTGCTTATCAACATCTCCGGAGACCTTGTGTTCTTCTACGAGATCGACGACCGGGGCGCTGCCTATTTCGGTGACTGCGGGGACAACTATGTCACGATGAATTCCTCCATCCCGGTATCGGTGAGCCGTTCGTTCCCGGTCGGGGGGAGCAGGAAGCTCTTCTTTTTAGGCGCTCCTGTGCTCCGCGAGCAGTGGGTGCGGAGCAACAGCTTCGCCCCGGTCATCCTAACTCAATGCCCGCTGTATCAGGCCGAGATAAGCCTGAACGGAAATACGACGAAAAACATGACCCTCCGGTCGTTTTCCATCATCACCGGGAGATACGGGGTCCAATCCATGGTCTCCAACGATTCAAACATCTCCTTGGATGGCTGGTCGGAGGATTCCAGTGGCGTGGCGAGCCCCTTCCAATTGGAGAAAGAGAATATCTCCTTCCTGTATGCATACAGGTTCACGCACCGATACCCCGGGCTCGGAGACAACAACCTCTCGATACATGTCAAAGACGTCGCGCAGAACGAGGTGGGCTTCAACGAGACCATAACGAGCAGGATGCTCTCGGTGGGCGGTGCATTTGCCGAAGACGGCTCCCCGGTCGCATCGGTCCCTGCAAGGCCGAGCCTCGCACCTTCAAGCGGCTCGCTCGGCCATATAGAGATAGTCATAGGCCTCGCGGCGATGGTCGTGATAATAATATTCATCAATTCGTGGCTTCTGGACCGGTGGTGATTCAGCCTGCAGGGCCGTCCTTATAGCCCTCGACTCCCTCTTCCATCTCGCTTTCAGCCTCATCATCCTTCGCGCTTCCGACCTTCTCGCCGGTCGCGAAGGTGCGCTTCACGTCGGTTATCTTCACCCGGCAGCGCTCGCCCTTTTTCCCCCCTTTGACGAAGATGGTGAACCCGTCGATCTTCGCGATGCCATCGCCATGGGCGCCCTGGCTCTCGATCCGGACGTCTATCTTATCCCCTGCCGTGACGGGCTTCGGGACCTCGAACCTCTTCCTCTCATCAGTCATCAGATTCACCCCAGCTTGCCTCTGGCTATCACGACGCCTTCGAGTTCCGGCACCTCGTCATCATCCTCAGAAATAGGTCCCTTCTGTCTCATAGGTAGTATTTCCGCTCATAGGCTTAAAAATCCAGCCCTCCTCAAGGGAATCCATGCCAAAATCCCGCCCCTACGACCTGGTCATCTTTGATTTCGACGACACCATCCTGCACCTGGATGTCAGCTGGAAGGCTGTGAAAGCCGACGTCGTAACGCTAGCCAAATCGAATGGGATAAAGGCCGACCCGAAGGAGCATCTCGTCCCGATGAGCAACCGCCTCTCAAGGGGATCCGGCCTCAAGAAGGGGATCGACGCCATCTACCTCCGTTTCGAGAGCGAGTGCGCCAAGTCGCATGCGTTCCGGACCTTTCCGGAGATGTCGGCCCTGATCAAAGACCTGAGGAAAGAGGGATACTATCTCGCGGTGGCGAGCGGCAACCACTCCAAGACGATACGGGACATACTCGGCCAGGCGGGCCTCCTGGAAGAATTCGACATCGTCTGCGGACGGGATTCTGTGGAGAACAACAAACCCGCACCGGACCAGGTCCAACTCATCCTCCGGCACCTGGATATGGGAAAGGGGCAGGCGGTCTTCATCGGCGATTCCATCAACGATGAGGGGGCGGCGAAAGCCGCAGGGGTGAGATATATCCGCGCCAAACCCGGAGAAGACGGCAAAGCGGCCGAACTTCTGAGAAAGGCATTGCTGGGCTGAATTCAGGCGATCTCCACTTCTATAGCGAACCGTCCTGCCAGATCCTTTATCTTCTCCCGATGAGGTGCGCTCGTCTCGTCTTTGACAACCAGCACCCGCGATACCTTCTCGACATTCTTCCTTATAGCCTGGGAGAACATCTCCTCATCCAGCGAATCTATAACGTATTTCGGGGCCATATGGCCGACCGCTGTCTCGCTCTCGATCGCCAATTTGGAAAAATGCCTCGGATAGTGCCCGCCGCCCACTCCGAAAACCGTATCGAACCTCTCGTTCCGCTTGGCTGAAGCCATCACGGCTTCCGCGACAGCCTCTGCCGCTTTCCCGTCCGTCCATTCCGCCTCCCCATTGCCTATCTCCACGAACATGATGGGGACCTGGCATGTGGGTCCATGATGGTCTGCCTCCAGGGAAGCGGTCCAGCCTATAGCGTCCGCCTCTTTCTTCAGCTCCTGGATCAAAATCTTCAGCCTGCTCGCCGGCGCGGTATTCAATGTCCTAGGCTCCCCGCCCATCTGCGCATCGCCCCAGTTGCCGGGGACATGCGCGGTGAGCGCCCTTCCTGGATTCTTGCTACGGTGCGTGCTCAGGACAAGCAGGCAGTCCGTGTCGAAATCGGTCGGCACCTCAAGGACGGTTGGCGCGTCCGTCTCCTTCAAGAGGAGATCCCCGTTCCGCCAAACCCCCTCCCCCTGTCCGTCGAATCCGTGGCCGTCGATGAGGGCCCTCGCGATATTCGCGCTCGCAAGGTTTTTTTTGGTGAAAAGGATGATCAAGCCGCCACCATCAGGAACGCCGTGCACAATGCCGGGATGGTCAAATTGTCGTCCAGCCTCGGGATGCTTTCGGCGCTCATAGCGATCAGAGCGAACGGGATCGCCAGCGGACCGATGAAAAACCAGGCCAATAACGACGGGAAGAATATCCCCAGCGCCCCCTCGAAAGTCTTCTTGCCGTTATAGGGGAGCTTCATCCTCCCTCTCCGTCCGGCTATCGTGGAGATCCCATCCCCGATCCCGAGCGCGAGGAGCACCGATGCGATCTGGCCGGTATCTGTGAGGAAAGAGACGGCGATCAGCGCCCCTGCCGCATAGCAGGCGGATCCCCAGCCGGGAAGCGGAGCATCCTCCCGCTCGAACTCTTCTACGAACCAGTCAGCGATGCCGATCCTGGCGCCCAATAGCCTCGCATTGATGAGCAGGGTCCCGATGATGAGCGTGAAGAAAATCGCCGCCAAAAGGAAGCCCCTCCCGAGGAAGAACAGGACGGCTATGGCTAAGAGCCCGACGAGGATATGGAACAGCTGCCTCGAATCCTCACGATCCATCCTTTCCCTCCTTATAGAGCATGTCTGTCAGGTAATATGAGATCAGGGCGAGAGGCAGGGCGCCGGCTATATCTACGAAGATATGCACGCCCAGGTTCATCCTGGTAAAGCACACGAAAAGCGCGAACAGGACGAAAGCAGGATAGCTCTTCTTGTTCAGGAAGCCTGTCATCAGGGCGAACGCCACAGCGGCGTGCATGCTCGGGAACGAATAGCTCTCAGGGCACCAGTCCTCCCCTGCGCAGGGGCGGTCTCTCGCGATAGCGAATTTTATCATCGAAGCGAGAAATACCGCGAGTATGATGGAGAGTATTATCTTGGACCTTTTTCCATCCCTTTTCTCCCCGATGAATATCAAGGCGAGGACGAGGAGCCCATACGCGAGGGCATTGTCCAGCACCCCCCCGACAGCCTCCAGGATGGGGCTGTCGATAGACAGGGCGAGCGAGGTTATCGTATCCATCAGGGAAAAACTCTCATCAAAACTTTATAAACTCGAATGCGGCCAGGCCGACGGCGGAAAGCCCGATGGAATAAGTGCCGAGGGCGGATCCCCTCCCCTCGGCATCGGCGATGGCCATGGCGGATGATGCTGAATATATCACGATATACGGCGATACCAACGATGCGCAGAATGACGCCGTCTCCGCCGTTCCCTCCCCCAGCAGGCTTCCCATCTCCCCTAGGAGGCCTAGGGCCATCTTCATGATCAAAGGCATCAGCACAGCACCGAGGATCAGCGTGTATTTCTGCATGGACATCAGCTGCGAGCGCTCCCTTTTGGCCTGGAACGCGTTTATCATATCCTCAGCCAGGCAATTCAGCCTGTCCAGGGAGCTGGTCTCTATCATCCGCGACATCATCCGGCATGAGCGTTCAAGCATCGGAGAGCAGTTCCTCGCCGAAAGGTCCGCTAAGGCGGCCCCTGCGCTGACATTCATCTCCATCTGCCTCCTGGATTTGCCGGCCTCCTCCGAGAGCGGGCCGAAACCCCCCTCTTCCATCAGCCTGAACACGCGCTCGGGCCTTGCCGATTTGGGCATCCCGCCGACGCAGAAAAGCGCATCCGGCAATCTTGATTCGATATCCTCCAGCCGTTTTTCCATCCGGTAGCTCCTCCAAGCCAAAAAGACTCCTATTGCCCCGGCACCAGCCATGATCAGGAGCTGATACTTAGGCAGCAGAAAGAATCCCGCCGCTATCGCAGCGACAGGGGCGAGCATCGAAAGGTCCTGCCTTTGGCCGCGGAAAGCGGTCCTTGGGGCGACCGCTTTGGAGAGCATGAGAAGCAGCAGCCCGATGAGCGGGAAAAAGACCAGCATAGCGAGCATGATCTGCCCCCTCCCGATGTCATCGCCCCCAGCTATCGCATACACCATGAAGAAAGTCGGCATCACCGCGCTGGATATCACGAACATGAGCCCGAACAACGCGCTTTTCGACGCGTACTCCCGCAGCCTGTGCCTGTCCAGGGATAGCAGCTCATCCCCGATCCTGCGCATCTCCGCTCCGCTTGCCCCAGTCTCATAGGCGGATATCATCTGCGATACCGCCCGCTTCACTGGAAGGGACCCGTATGTGAGCGCGATGGATGCTATCGCCCTCTGCAAGGGGATCCCTTCATCAGCCTGCCGCAGCGCAATCCTGACTTCCTCCCCAAGGGCCCCTTCGCCTTCCGTTGCAGCTTCCAGCGCCTTCCTGAACGGGAGGCCCATCTCGAGGAGCATCCCCACGCTCCGGAGGAAGAACGGCATCGAAGCGTCTATCTCAGAGCCGCGTTTCCGCAGTTCCATCCCAGGCAGCGCGAGGAAAAAGCAGAAAGACGCCAAAAAACCGATGAGCGATATGACGAGCGATGAGAACGGCAGCCTCAGCATGAGCGCTATCGGGAGCGTCGCGAATCCAAACAAAAAAGAGATCACGATCGCCATCCCCATATACTGCTCAGGTGAGATCCCGAGCGCCTTGAGCGCTTTTTCCGAGGAGCAACGCAGCCGCACAGGCGGGAAAACGGCCGACAGCTCCCGTAACCGCGTCATCAGCGCGCCACCCCGTCCCGCCTCTCGTTTCCTGAAAAACCGTAGAACTCCTTCTGCACAGAAGAAAAGAATGAAGCGTAATCCGGCCCCGCCCGCATGATCGCCTTCTTCCTCTTCGCGAGCTCGGATTCCATCTCCTTCGCGCTCATCCCGAAGCCTTCGGCAGCCCGCTCGAGCAGCATCCCTTTCTTCGCGATCCCGCCCCCTCCGTCCTTGTACAATGGCGTCCTGCCTTCGGTCTCCATGATCTCGACAACCCGCCTCGCTTCACGCGCGCTCCTTGTTTTCGCGTCATAGAGGAGCATCCTCCTCTGCACGATGATGCAGTCCACGCTGGAAAGGTCGTCCTCCCTCACTCCAAAAGACCGCAGTCTCGATAACGCCTCATCGGCGCTCTGGGCATGGAAAGTGGCATAGCTCCCGCGCGCCTGCCCGGCGAGGAGCACATCGAAGAGCGCCTCGGTCTCCTCCCGGTTGCGCACCTCGCCGACCACCATCCGGTCCGGCCTCATACGGAGCGAGTCATACACGAGATCCTTGAGGCTGATCCCCATATCGCGGTTCGCGACAAGCCTCATCTGGTGCTGATGGGGGACGTTTATCTCCGGGGTCTCCTCGGTTATAATCACCCGCTCGTTCCACGGGATGAACGAGAACAGCGCGTTCATGGTGGTGGTCTTCCCGCTCGCTGTGTTCCCCGCTATCAATATCGAGAAATCGCATTGCATCAGGACGGACAGCAGGGCCATCGCATCGGGGGATATCGTCCCGTTCTCGGCAAGCTCCCTGGGGGAGAACGGCTTCTCCCGAAACCTCCGTATCGTTATCTCGCCATGGGAGACGGGCGGCAGGGAGGCATGGAGCCTTGACCCATCCGGGAGCATCGCATCCAGCCTGGGATTCTGCATCGTGATGTGCCTGCCCAAGGCCCTCGACATCCGGTTTATCATCTCGCCTATCGAGCGCTCGTCATCGAAGCAGGCGTTCACGCTCCTCCAGCCCTGCTTCCGCAGATAGACATAGACCGGCTTCCCTGGGCCGATCACGCTTATCTCCTCTATTGCGGGGTCCTCGAGGAGCCGTTCGATGAAGGCGAACCCGCAGATGTGCATGAAGGCGATCTCGGCCAGATACGCCTGCTGGCTCCGCTCGAGATACAGCCCCGATTCATGGGCAGCCGAAGCGAGCAATCCATCGACAAGCCCCCTCATCTCCTCCTTGTCAGCGGAAGCGTGCGAGCGCGCGGCCTCCCTGAAACGGTCCTGCGCGAGCAAGACCAGCTGCTTCTCCTCGCCGGTCAGCTCGGGCATATCGAGTTTGTACTCCCCTTCGGCGAGGATCCGCCAGCCTAACATCTCCATCCCCCCCATATGGGGGCCATCACCGATGCTCCTCTCCGACCGGCCCCCCTGAGGGTTCCACCCCCCAGAACGGCCGCGAAGCCCACCCATCCCCCGTAAGCGGATGTTTTTTCTCGCTTTATTAATATTCCAGGGATTTTCCGGTGGTTATCCACAGATATGGATAACGCCATGTCCGTTCGAAAGCCTTAAAATGACAACACGCAACACTTAATTCATGGAACCTGCACGACGGATGGCGCACAGCCGCAAGCACGATCCCCAACATCCCCAAACCCTCCCGCGCATACGAAAGGCGCTTCTCGCACCACTGCTCGCAGGTGCGATGATGCTCGGATGCGGGAAGGCCGATCCCCCACGCGCATCGCAGGCGTCCATCCCTGATGCAGAAGCATTCAGGAAAATGCCCGACCTCCCCTCGAGGAAGCCCGTATTTGAGATCAAGCCCGACCCCTCGGAAGAGGCCGTAGATACGCGCAAAGAAGGCAAGTCAGAATGCATCGAGCCCCTCTGCGACCTACATCGGATGGGGTACCGGAAGATCGCGGAGATGATCATGAGCCGGGTCAAGCAGCAGAAAAAGAAGATGAAGCTGACACACGAGGAAGGGAACCTGGCGGCAGGGTATCTGCTCAAGGCGCTCGCCAAGCGGTCTCCGATGCCCAAGACAAAAGCCCTGCTGGACCATATGCCAAAGACCACGATCGAGCTCCTCCGTGGCGTGAACGAGCGCGGGGTGAAGGCTGACGAGGCCGAGCGGATGGCCCGCTATCTGGTGCGCTTCCTCTCTTCGATGAAAATCCGGAGGCAGGGGACCTTCGACGAATGCATATCCCACATGATCGGGCGCGAGTGGCACGAGGTCGACTATTCGGGAGAGGGCATGACCTGGCAGAGCCAGAAAAAACTCTATGCTTCAGAAGACGTCACGGACCTCAAGACAGCCAAGCACCTCTACGGCTTCCTGAAGATCGAGAGGACGCTCAACTATTTCAAAAAGCTGTTCAGGCCACGGGGCGGATTCCCCCCTTTGGACTGAGGCTAGGAGGACTTGTCGTGCTCGGCCCCGATGCGGTATGCATTGGCCATCACGGCGAACGTCACGGTCGGGGCAGGAAGAGAAGGCAGGACGCTGGCATCCACGACATGGACATTCCGGAATCCCTCCGGCCTCCCGTAGATATCGGTCTGCCATTCCCCGGGCTCCCTGCTCATCGGCAGGCTGCCGCCATAATGGAAGCTCTTGCCAGGCGTCTCTATATCCAGCATCGGCAGCAGGGGAACGGCGCCGATCCGGCCCTGCTCCCCGATCAGCTTCCACATGACCTTGGAGACGACTTTCCTGGCGGTATCCGACGGCTTCGATTCCAACACGAGCTCGTCCTGACCGCCCTTCCCTTTCCGGAGGGTCAATGTGATCCTCGCGGAGTCATCCGAGTGCAGGAACCCCTGGATCAGCATCATCCTGTCTATGAACATCCCGACCGGGAACCTGAAAAGCGGATATGCCGGCCCGGTCCTCGAGCGGACGACCTGGAGCATCAGCTCGTTGAATGAATATACCTGCAGGTGGACAAGATGCTCGCTGATCTTCCGGTCGTATACCTCGATGAACGCCTGGGCCAGGGTATGGAGCTCTTCTTTCAGGACGTTTCCCGCCCCCCCAAACCGCACATATGGCACCATAAAATACTGGGAATCAAGCATGGTGATGGGCACCCCATACGCTTTCTTGGACGCCAAGATGATCTTAGTGGATGGGACCGCCCCGCATGCAAGGAACACCTTCGAGCCGGTGAATGCGACGTCCCCTCCGGATCGGAGCGAGCGGCCATATACCACCACGCCGCCCGCATCCTCGGAGACCCGGTCCACTATTATGCCGGACTCATACCTGAAACCTGGGTCGGCCTTAAGCTCATCCAGCGTCGAAGACGAGTTATATATGAGGTCATACGGGCAGCCATACATGCAAAGCCCGCAATATGCGCAGCCCGGTTTCCCATCCCTCTCTATCGTCCTCACCGCGAGCCTGGAGGCTCCGAACATGATGCCGCTCTTTTTCAGCGCATCCCTGTTGCGGGCCATATCCTTGAGCAGGGCTTCTGCCTGCCTGCTCTTCCGATGCGGCTGGGGAGAATCCGTGAAGAGCGGGAACAGCTCCAAAAGGCCATCATCTTCCCCGGTCATATCCATGAATCCTGCGACCTTCCGATAGTACGGTTCGAGCTCTTCAGCCTTGAAAGGCCAGTCGCACATGTCCTCCTTAGGGTAGGGAAGGACGGCGGCTCCCCACGCCGCGCTGAAGCCCCCGTTCCCTAGGGAGGGCTTGCAGCAAGAGCCTTTTTGCGTGATATGGAGGAGTTTTTCCGAATCCCGGTAAGGATAGTCCGATCCGAACACCAGCTTGGTCTCGATCTTGCCGTTTTTCGGCTTCACCGCTTCTTTCATGGCCGCGACGATGGCTCCGCTTATGGTCTTCGGATCCCTCCATTCTTTCGGCGGCGATGATCCCACCTCATCCACCCTCCTGGCGATGTCTTCATCAAGCCCGATCCCGGCATCGAGCATGGTGACCTCTTCGCCGCGTTCCAGCAGCGCTTTCGCGCAGGAGACGCCTGCGGGGCCTGAGCCTACGACATAGAACATAAGCTCATCCCTTCTCCGTTCCGACCGCTTCCGATATCGACGAGAAGCCGTCTTTAGCAAGAAGGCCGACGAGGCCGTGGTTGATCTTGCCGATCAGGTGCGGCCCCTCATATATCATGCCTGTGAAGAGCTGGATCAGCGAAGCCCCGGCCCTTATCTTCCGGTAGGCGTCCTCTGCGCCAAAAACCCCGCCGCATCCGATTATCGCGAACCTCCCACCAGCCCGCTTCCTTATCTGGCGGATGCTCTCGTCCGAGAGCCCCTCGACCACCTTTCCGCTGATGCCTCCGAGCGCGGGCACATCGCCATCGAGTATCCTGGGATTGTCCCGCTTCTTGGTGAGGTTGGTGCAGACGAACCCCGCCACGCGGTGCTTGCCTGCGATATCCATGACCTCATCCAGGGTCGAGCGGGACAGGTCGGGCGAGATCTTCAGGAATACCGGTTTTTTGGATGGTATGCCATCAATCCGCCCGAGCAGCCGGTCCAGGTTGCCCGGATCCGAGAACGGCTCGCCTCCGCAGGCGTTCGGGCAGCTGGTGTTTATCGTAGAGTAGCTGCCGATATCCGTGAACATCGAATATGCCTTCGCGTAATCCTCCATGCCCCTTTCCACCTCGACGGTATCCGGGCTGTTGGTCTTGGCTATGCTCGTCCCGACCGGGAACTCGAATCTCTTGCCCCGCAGCCGTTTTGAGATGATCTCGCATCCTTCGTTCTTCAATCCGTAATAGACGACGATCGCGCGCGATTTCTTGAGCCTCCACAGCCTGGGCTTGGGATTGCCCTTGCACGGCTCGCCGGTTATGGATCCCACCTCCATGAAGCCGAATCCGACATGGGGGATAAGGTCGGTGAGGAGGGCATCCTTGTCGAAGCCTGCCGCCAGGCCCACCGGATTCTCGAACCGGATCCCTGCGACGTTTTGCTCAAGCCTTTTATCGCGGAAGCGGAAAACGCTCCCTGTGAGCATCTTCGCCGGCCATACGGCTTCCAGACCCCTGCCGGTGATCGTCATGAGGTCGTGGATGTCCTCAGGGTCCATCCTGAAGAAAATCTCCTTCAATACCCTCTGATAGGCGAAATCCTGGATGCGGCTTCCGGCCGCGAAAAGATCCATGGTGGTATTGTCCCTGGGAGGCTTATTAATATTCTCGTCGATTGACATCCGTGGGCGGCATATCTGGCATGAAGTGCGTGATCACCGGAGCGAGCGGCTATGTCGGTTCATGCATCGCGCGATACCTCGCAGGCAAAGGATTCGATATCATCGAGGCCGGAAGGTCGGGGAGCATACGCTTCTCGCTCGGAGATAAGGTGGATAAGAGGGCGTTCGAGGCTATGGATGCCCTGGTGCACTGCGCATATGATTTCCGGCCTAAAGCCTGGGAAGACATACGCCGTGTGAATGTCCTCGGTTCCATAGAGGTGCTCCGCGCGGCCAAGGAGGCCGGGGTCAAGAAAATAATCGTCCTGTCCTCCATGAGCGCGTTCCCGGGCTGCGCATCCGATTATGGCAGGGCGAAGCTGGAGATCGAGGCAGAAGCGAAGAAAATGGGCGCCTACATAATCCGGCCCGGATTGGTGTATGGCAAGTCCCCCCGCAGCGTGGTAGGCAAGATGCGCTCGTTTTTGGAGAGATACCCAATCATCCCGCTCATGGATACGGGCAAGGGGAAGCTCTACCTTTGCCACAACGAGGATCTCGCCGAGCTGATACGCTCGATCTGCACCAGCAAGGCGATCCCCCCCGTGGTCCCGATAACGGCAGCGCACGAGCAGGGGTTCACTTTCAAGGAGATGATCGAGGTCATGGCCAGTTCATCCGGGAAGAAGGCCCGCTTCCTCCCGATGCCGAATCTCCTCCTGTCTTTCGGACTGAGGGCCGCAGAGTTGGCAGGGCTGAATCAGGGCATACGGAGCGACAGCTTCTCGAGCCTGCTGAACCTGGATCCGCATCCCGACTTCGGCCAGACAAGAAAGAGCGGGGTCATATTCAGGGAGTTCTCGGTCGAAACCATGGACCAATGATTTTCCAGACAGCCCGGATATGGCGAAAAAAAGGTCCGTAACCACCTCTTTAATCATATCGGACCCTATCTCAAAGCATGCAATCCGTTTCGGTGCTCCTTCCGACCCTCAACGAGGAGGGGAATATCGGGAAGGTCATCAGGGAGGTCCGTGCGACATTGCCACAGGCAGAGATAGTCGTGATAGACGGCCTCAGCACCGACCGCACGGTCGAGATAGCAAGAAGCCTGGGCGTAAGGATCATCCTAGAAAAGAAGAAGGGGAAAGCGAATGCCATAAAGAGCGCTTTCCGTGAAGTCGATTCCGATCTAGCCATCATGATCGATGCGGACCTCACCTACCCAGTGCAGGACATGCCAAAATTCCTCAAAGCGCTCGATGAATCCGATGTTGTCGTAGGATCGCGCTTCAAGGGCCATATGGAGGAGGGCTCGATGTCAGCGGTAAACAACATCGGCAACCGGGTCATCTGCCTTTGGGCGGCCGCGCTGTATCTCACCCCGACCAGCGACGTCTGCACCGGCATGTGGGGGTTCAGGAAGAGCGCGTATAAGAGGCTCGAGATACATTGCGACAGCTTCGAGCTGGAATGCGACATGTTCGCGCAGGCGGCTAAGCACAAGCTCAGGATAGCCGAGATCCCCATCTCATACTCTCGGCGCGGTGGGGCATCGAAGGTGCAGTTGATAGACGGCGTGAAGATCTGCATCCACCTGCTCAAAGAGAGGCTCAGGCCCTGAGGGGTTTGACATCATTTCGCGATCCAATCCAGAGCGCCCTGCCGGGCAACCAGCGTTTATTTATTTTTTCTCGTATTAATGGGTGATCCTATGCTAGAACCGATCAGAGGGGTTGCAAGATTTCTCAAACTGCATTACTACCTGTTGAGATGCGGGGTCTCGATGTCTGAGACATCAACCCACATCCAACTCAAAAAGGGCGAAAACAGGGTCACCCTGTCCAAGGATGCCACCTTCCTCGAAAACTACGTCAGGATAATCGCGGCTGCAAGCTGGCTCAATGTCAGCGGCGAGACCAAAGAAAGAAAGGTCGACGATGGATGGGACTGCATCGTCTATCCATATCATGGATGGGAGATCAATCTCGCATATCCCTCTGGCGATAGGGAGAAGGCGTTCTTCGACGTTTTTTTCCTGCAGAACGAATTTGCGACCTATCTGGAGGAATACTCGCCAAAAAACGGCGATGTGGTCATCGACGCTGGCGCGTATCACGGCATATTCTCGGTTATCATGTCAAAGATGGTCGGAGCCGGCGGCCGCGTCATCTGCCTCGAGCCGGATCAAGACAACCTGGAGATATTGAAAAAAAACCTGGAGTTGAACGGTTGCAGCAACGTCACCACGTCCCAAAAAGCCCTTTGGAATGGAAAAACCAGCCTGACTTTCAATTCCCAGGGGACTGTCTCATCGACCCTGTTCTGCCAATCCGACGGCCCTGAAAAGGAGAAATCAAAACCCGCGAAAAAGGTCACCGTGGAGACGACTTCGATCCGAGATATCCTTGAAGAATTCAGGCTGGATAAGATCGATTTCATCAAGATGGATATCGAAGGCGCTGAGATAGAGGCATTGGACGGCTGCGCCCAGATAATCGCCAGCCAGGACATGAAATTCTCCATCGCAGGATATCACTTCCGGGATGGCCAGCCAACCTTCCGCAAGGTGGAAAAGATACTGCGCGGATTCGGTTATAAGGTCCGGACCGGCTACCCGCATCTGACGACCTACGCCTGGAAGCCGAGATCATCCAAGCCTGAATAGGAAAAAGCCCCCGTTCGAATATGCGAGATCGTACTTATCAGAACCTATGAAATCAGTCAAGACCGCATTGGCCTTCTCTTCGCCCATCGCGAGGCAAGAGCTGTCGATTATCAGGTATTCATATCCTCGGGGGGCCAGGAAAGAATATACCTGATCGGCAGACTGATCGGGAGCCGATTTCTTGAAGGCGACGTAATCCGGGTCATACATGTCGGTGAGCATATCAAAACCGATCACCCTATTGTCTGGTATGCAGAGCGGAAACACCATGGTATCTGCCGGCAGGGACGTTTTCATGCCGGCAAAGCCTTCGACTTGCTGAGCGGAAGAAAGATACGCTCCAGGGGGCCAACTGGCCATCTCCACATTATATTTCGCGATGGCCGAGGAATCCAGCACGCTCAGCACCATGACCGCCGCAAGAATCAGCCTCTTCTTACCGGTGATGGCATTATCGAGCTGGATATACGCATGGGCCGCAAGCATCGCTACCGGTATAGACAGGTACACCCAGAAACGGTGGGGGAATAATTTGACCGGCAGGCCGTTCCCTTCGACGCCCAGCATGCATATCGCAAACCAAACGACAGCGCAAAGAAGCCAGGGCTCCGTCTTTTTCATGTCTCGGAGAGAAAGGAAGAGCCCGCCTACGCAGAGCGCAGATATGGCGAGCCCGATGCCGCTCTGCTGGTCTATCTTGCCTTGCGGCTGCGGGAAAAGGAAATCCGATACCCCATACACGATATTCCCCGACGTATCGTCTTGATATACGACCTGGCCGTCTTCGATATTGACCAGGCTGCTCGTCAACCCCACGCCGGAGATAGTGTTCGCTAGGCCGAATTTGAGCAATACCGGGACATAGAAGATGCAGGACAATGCTATCGCAAAACCCGTAATCCTGATGATGGGCATAAGCGCTTCCTTTCCGGAGGCTATGGCCTGGATCAAGGCATATGATGCGTAAAGCAATGCGAATATCCCGGCCACCGCCGGGTGTGTCAGGGCGATAGAGGCTATGGCGGCAGCCGCGGCAAGAACGTATCTCTGCTCGTTTTTCGCCTTCTCCAAAGCGAAAAACGCCACAAACAAGAGCGGGATCGCCAAAGACTGCGCCCAGATGAAATGGTTCATGAAAGACGGGAGTGCCAGCAGGAAGAATGTGGCTACCAGCGCGAGCAGCCTGTTGCCGGTGATCTGCGAGAAAAAACCGAACGCGAATATGAGGCCGGAACCGATCAGAAGCACGTTATAGAATTTCAACGTGTCAGAGAGAGATACGGTCATCTGATGGAGAACGCCTATCAGTATGGAATATCCTGGCGGAAACGGCTCTAGCCTGGATAACCTGCTTATCTGCTCCCCGCCATATGGGACGGAGTAAGTCTGTTCAATAGAGACCCATTTGGCATCGTGCGCATATCCCCAGGGATCATCATCCTCGAGCCAGGGATAAGACGTGGCGCCTTGCCAATACACATAGGTGTTGATGAGCGCGAGCAACAGCACCGCACCGAGTATCCAATCCGGGCGCGGCATCTCGAAAGCCAATTCCTTCCTATGCACGAAATACGCATCCATGGCCAATGCTATCACGAGGAAGACTGTCCAATGCAGCGGTATCCCGACAAGGTCCAGTGCTGTCGATAGTATTACGAACGCCGCCAGACCGAATCCGAACGACATCAGGCTCTTCTCCCTAGTCAGCGCGAAGCCTAAGGAGAATGTCACGACCAACAGCCAGGCGAGAGATAAAATGGAATCGATCATATGACGTAGCTCCGCAGGCGTAAACCCGGTTTTACCGATACTCTCCATCCAACAATTGAAAATACGTGCCTCATCAGGTTTATATCCGTTATCGATGATTCCAATCCAGGTCAACGGTGTTTGTTTTGGACAAGCGGTACCAGCTTCTATTGAATCTCGCTCTGTCGATCGCGATATTCGCGGGCATCTTCTATTTCGTGGGCTTTGGCAAGGTCGTCTCAGCCCTCCTGAACATATCCCTCCCCTTATTCGCCCTCGCGCTTCTGGTATATCTCTGCCTGAACATCATGATGGCCTACCGGGTGAAGGTCGTCCTTGAGAGCATCGGCGACCGCATACCGACCCACGAGGTGCTGAAATCCAGCCTCGCAGGGATGCTGGCATCCGATTTCACACCTGCCCGGGCGGGTTATTTCTTCACCGCGTTCTCGCTCTCTTCCCGCTATGGCATAAAACTCGAGAAGACCCTTCTCTCCATCCTCGGGCCCCAGCTTTTCGATTTCATGATAAAAGTGTCGTCTGCCGCCCTGCTCATGTACGCGATCATCGCGATGGCGGGGGGTGGCGATATGCTGGTCAATGCCATCGTCTTGCTCGTTTTCCTCTCCGGCATCCTGGCGGCCGGCCTCCTGGTCTTTTACCCGCCCCTCCTCCCGCGCCTGTCCTTCCTGAAATCCCTGCCGCTAGTTCCCCGCGCGTTCGCTTTCATAGAGGACATGCACGAGCATTCCCACAAGGTGCTCGCGATCAAGTGGAAGATCGTCGCATTGACATCCCTCACTTGGCTCATGAAAGGCTTCGAATGGCTTCTCATCTCCAAGGCTCTGGGCATCACGATCACCGGCCAGCCTGTCGACGACCTGCTGTTCATGATGGTCTTCCAGGCAGCCGTGACGATAATCCAGTTCCTGCCTATACCGACGATAGCCGGGGCGGGGGCGAGCGAAGCCGGATTCGCCGCGATCCTGATGCCATTCGGCGTCCCGCTGGAATCGGCCGTGGCCTTCGGGTTCCTGACAAGGATGGTGATGATCATCGTCGATTCGCTTTCCCTGCCGGTCATCCTCTCATACCTGCAGAAGCACAGCCTCGAGAGCGTCCTGAACCAGCTCCTCAGGATGGAGCACTGACCTGTTTTTAAGAGGTTTTAGGGAAGGTCATACATATGCGTGCAGCGGTAACGGGGGGCGCCGGATTCATAGGTTCGCATCTAGCGGATGCGCTCATATCCGAAGGCCACGAAGTCTATGTGATAGACAACCTCTCTTCAGGTTCCAAGGCCAACATCCCGGAGAAAGCGGTGTTCATGAAAAGGGACATCTGCAACGATTTGTCCCTGGAGCTTGAAGGGATGGATGTGGTATTCCATCTGGCCGCCGATCCGGATGTCCGGGCCAGCGCCATCGAGCCGAAAAACTCATTCGATATCAATGTGGGTGGGACCTTCCGGCTGCTCGAATCGTGCAGGAAGGCCGATATCAAGCGCATCGTCTTCCCGTCCACATCGACCGTCTATGGCGATGCGGAACTCATCCCGACCCCCGAGACATATCCCTGCGCCCCCATCAGCAACTACGGGGCGAGCAAGCTAGCATGCGAGGCATACCTCTCATCCTACTCCGGAACATACGGCATCAAGGCGACGACCCTGCGCCTAGCCAACATCTTCGGGGAGAGGAGCTCGCACGGCGTGATGTTCGATTTCTTCAACAAGCTTTCGAAAAACCCGCGCGAGATGGAGATACTGGGCGACGGCAAGCAGGATAAATCCTATCTTCATGTCTCGGATTGCGTATCCGCCATAATGACCGCATGGGAGAAGCAGAAAGAACGATACGACGTCTTCAATGTCGGGAGCAGGGAGAAGATGGCCGTCTCGGATATCGCTAAGATGATGTGCAGGCAGATGGGCCTGCTCCCGGAGCTCCGCTACACCGGGACGCCCAAAGGATGGCCCGGAGATGTCAGGCTGATGCTTTTGGATGCCTCTAAACTCGAGCGCCTTGGATGGAAGCAGGAGACGAGCTTCGAAGAGGGGCTGAGGCGCTATATCGGATGGCTGGATTCATGACCAGGACCCTCATCCTTCTCAGCGGCGGCCACCCTGTGCATCGGAGGTTCGGGGAATCGGTCGGCGCGATCAGCCGGATGCTCGAAGAGAAGGCCGCCAAGGACCAATCCCCCCCGGTGATGGCGTTCAAGCTCTTCAAAGGGTCCCTCTCGGTCCCATCAGGCTATGATATCATGCTCTGCGAGTCATGCTACCATTATCCGGCCATCAAGCGGAGGCTGGGCCTGCTCGGAGACACAAAGATAATCAATATGAACTGCGGCCCCCTCCCCTACCATCTCCTCTCTTCCCGCATCAAGGGGGCGGAGAAGAAGGTCCTGCTGGACCTTATGAAGGACGTGGACGGCTTCCTGGTCTATGGCGCCTACGGCATGGAGCTGCTGGAGCGCCTCGGGGTAAAGGCCCCTGCCAGGATCATCTACCCGTTCATCAGCGAGGCCTCGATGGGGAGGTTCGCATCGGTGAAGCCGGCCCTAGGTTCGAATAACATCACAATCGTGGCGACAAGCGACCCGCACAACAAAGGCCTGGACCTGCTCTTTCTCGCTATGAAGAAGGTCTCCGAGCGTTATCCGGATGCCAGGCTCAAAATCGTGACACGCCTGGGCGAGGCTGAGATCGCATCGGTCGAAGGCTACGACCCGGCCCGGATAACAATCCTGAGGGATGTCCCGGATATGGCGGAGGTCTTCCGCTCCTGCGCCCTGTATGTCCAGCCCAGCCGGGGCGACATGTTCCCGGTCTCGGCCCTTGAAGCCCTCGCATCCGGCGTCCCTAATATCGTTTCGATAGAGAACGGGGCGAAGGATGTCGTCGCGAAGATCGACCCCGGCATGGTAGTCCCGCTGGACGAAGAGAGGATCGCGGAAGCTATCATCGCATACCTGGACCTGCCCATAGGGGGGAAGAAGGCGCTTTCAGATAAATCCCGCCACGCCGCGATGTTTTTCAACGAGCGCGATATGCTCGCGCTTTTCAAGAGGCAGTTCGATTCGCTAACTAAAGAGATCATGCAAGCAGGCGCCTGACGCTCTCTTCTATGGGGACCTGCGGCTTCCAGCCCGTGTCTTTCGAGATCTTATCGGTGCTTCCCCGCACATCCGCGACCTCGCCCTTGCGGATCCTGCCCTGCTCCACCTTTATCTCGGCTTCGAGCCCCATCTCCTTAAGCATCATATCGAGCAGGCCGGAAAGGACATATGACCTGCCCGAGCAGATATTGTAGTCCTCCCCGCGCTTCCCTTTCTCGGCTAACGCCAGGAATGCCCTGCACGCATCTTCGGTATCGATGAAATCCCGCTTGGCCTTGAGATTGCCGACAAGCATCTCGGCCTTCTGAGTGCCCGAAGAGATCGCCCTGATCTGCTTGGCGAAAGAGCCCAAGGCGAAATTTTCCCCCAAGCCCGGCCCGATAGGATTGAAGAGCCTGCCCAAGACCGCGTCGCATCCCATGGCCGAGAACCCCCTGGTTATCGCGCCCCTGCAGGCCATCGAGATACCATAGCGCGAGAGGGGTTTGAGCGCCTGGGTCTCCTTGATCGGCAAATCCGCACCCTCGACCCTGCCGTATTCAGCGGCGGAGCCGACAACGACGACCCGCCCCTTCCCGAGCTTTGCCGCGGCCTCCAAGACGGATATCGTGGTCTTCACGTTTCCTGCCAAAAGCGCCCCCCAGTCTTCGGAATAAGGCACGCCTGCCAGATGGAAAATGAAATCAGGCGAAAAATCGGACACGGCCTCTTCTGTCGCCTTGACGTCTGTTAAATCTATTTCCAGGCATTCCATGCCTCCTATCCCGCATCTCCCCCGGCCGATCCCCAAGACCTCTGCCCTGGGCCTCTCCTTCCTCAGGAACCTAGCGAACATGCCCCCGATATATCCGGTGGCCCCAGTCACAAGATAGCTAGGCATCGAGATACTTCCCCGGATCTTCTGCCATCGCCTTCTGGGCGCGCTCGTAGTCGTCCGGCCTGCCGATATCTAGCCATTCGCAATCGGATCTGAAGCAGGCGACCTTCTCTCCCTTCGCCTTCAGCCTGAGCATGAGGTCAGGCATCCCTATCGCCTCCCCGCCCTTGATATGCGAGACCGCCTTCTTCGATAGGATGTTTATCCCCATGCTGACCAGGTAGCTCTTGGACGGCTTCTCGATGTAATCCGAGAGCATCCCGTCTTTTCCGACCTCGATGACCCCATAATCGACCTTCTCGATCCGTTCATGGACGCCGATCGTGGCTGCCGTCTTCTTTGACTTGTGGAACCTCATGAGCGCGCCGTAGTCGAGCGTGGTGAGGATATCCCCGTTCATCACAAGGAAGTCCTCCTCGAGTCCGCCTATCATCGTCAGGGCGCCTGCGGTGTTCAGGGGCTTCTCCTCGCGCACGTACCTTATCTTCACCCCGAACCTTCCCCCATCGCCGAAATACGCCTCGATCAGCCCCGCCAGATGCCCCGTCGATATGATTATATCGCCGAAGCCCGCCTTCCTGAGCTGTCTTATCACGATCTCAAGTATCGGCCGGTCGCCAAGGGGCATCAAGGGCTTCGGGAACGTCGCCGTATATGGCCTGAGCCTGGTGCCCTTCCCTCCGGCTAGAAGTATCGCCTGCATATGATCCCTCAGATATTGTATATCCCCGGCTTGTAGCGGCCGATGTTCTCTTTGATGTGCCTCACGGTCTCGGCCATGCCCCCCTCGAAGGTGTAGCCTGGCTTCCAGTCCGCCAGCTCCCCTATCAGCCTGTTGGAGCAGATGAGCTTGAACACCTCGCTGTTCTCGGGCCTCACGCGTTCGCGGTCCACTGAGACCGGCGCCTTGCATCCTGTAAGCCTTTTCGCGATCTCGGCGACCTCGCCGATCTTATGCCCCTCTCCGGTGCCTGAATTCACGACCCTCCCTACGGTTTTCTGGGACTCGGCCACCTTGATGAAAGCCCTTGCGGTGTCCAGGACATAGGTGAAATCCCTGACCGGGTCCAGCGAGCCGAGCAAGATCTGTTTCCTCCCCGAGACCATCTGGGATATCATTGCCGGGATGACCGCGCGCGCCGACTGCCTCGGCCCGAACGTGTTGAATGGGCGCAAGGTCGCGACTGGAAGGCCGAACGAGCAGAAATAACTCTCCGCTATCTTATCAGCGCCGATCTTGCTCGCGGAATACGGAGACTGTCCCACTATCGGGTGCTTCTCGTCTATCGGCGCATATTGCGCGGTGCCGTATACCTCGCTGGTGGAGGTGTGGACGACCTTCTTCACGCCGCAGTCCAGGCATGCCTGCATCAGGTTCAATGTGCCCCCGACGTTCGTATCGACGAAGTCTTTAGGGGCGACATAAGAATACGGGATCGCTATCAGGGCCGCGAGATGGAACACCGTGTCGCATCCGTCCACTGCCTTCCTGGTGAAAAAAGGGTCGCGGATGTCCCCTGCCACCACTTCGAGCGCGTCGCGCGTCTCCTTTGGTATCAGCTCCAGGTTGCCCCAGCTGTTGCCCGAGTTGTAGCGCACCATCGCCCGCACGTCCGCCCCGAGGCGGACCAGCTCTTCTGTGAGGTGGCTCCCGATGAATCCGGCAGAGCCTGTGACCAGGACCTTCTTGGACTTCCAGTTCATATATCATTATTCGTCCCGATACTATTTAATCGCTGATTGAGCAAGCATTATCCTGAAAAAAGGTCATCAGATGCCGTCTGGAGCCGAACCGCCGATAACCGGGAAGAGGATATACCTTCGCAAGGTGCAGCCGACAGATGTCGACGGGCCATATTTTTCCTGGATGCAGGACCCTGAAGTGACGAGGTATCTGGAATCCAGGTTCTCGGACAACTCGAAACCTGCCATGAAGAGGTTCGTCCAGGGGGCCCTGGGCGATCCGGACATCCTTTTCCTCGCGATAGTCCTCAAAGAAGGCGGCAGGCACATCGGCAACATCAAGCTGGGGCCGATCAACCGCCATCATAAGAGCGCGGATATCGGCATACTCATCGGAGACAAGGGTTGCTGGGGCAAGGGATACGCCACCGAGGCGATCAGCCTTCTCTCCGCCCACGCATTCAAGAAGCTCGGGCTCCATAAACTGACCGCCGGATGCTATAGCGGCAATACCGGCTCTGAGAAAGCGTTCCTCGCCGCAGGCTTCGCCCTGGAAGGAAAGCGCAAGGAGCAGTACCTTTTCGAAGGCAGATACGTGGACGGCCTGCTTTTCGGGCTGGTCAATCCAGAAGGCTGAGGAGCTCCTCCATCGTCTTTGGCCTCAGTACGTCCCACTTGCTGAATAATCCCCCCAGTCCGACCTTATCATCATATCCGAGGATATCGATGATGCTGATGGATTTGGCATCCGGGACCATGAGCTTGCAGCTGGAAAGCGCGGTGGTCGTGTCTCCTATCACGATCCGTTTGCCGGATTTTTTCCATCTGAGGAACAGCAGTTCGGACGTTATCGCCTGGTGGACCGTCTTTATCCCCTTCATCCCCGAGATCGACAGGAAATCCCCTTTATCCTCCCGCGGATGGTATTTCACAAGAGTCCTTATCCCTTTCCGGATCAGGGCATCGATGATCCTCGAATAGGCTGCGACCGTCCTCTCATACCCCATCTGCTCTGCAGCTATATGGAACGGGAGGAACACGATCGCCTCGCAATCCTGCGCGGGCTTCTCGCCATACTCCTTGAATATCAGGTTGACGAGCCCGTCCTTATCCAGGCGCTCGAAGATATCGGCTGGGATCGCCGAGAGCTCCACGTTATCGGGCTTCTTCGGGACCAGGTCAGGCCTGAGCACGAGCGCCTTGTCGAAATACTGGTATTCTATCTGCGTGCTGACGCGCTCGAACCAAAGGCCGTAGAGGAGCTTTTTCACTATGAGGAGATGGAGCGGGTCGCGGATATCGCGCCTGGTGTATGCCCCTATGCCGTCCTCGACATATGTGCATGCGCCTTTCCTTTTGCTGCATTCGTAGGCGACCAGCTGGCCTTCGGGCTGTTCGATATTGAAGACGAAGGCGTCGAAAGGGCCCGGGGGGGATTTAAGCGTGGACCCGATCGAAGCCAGATTCGCTCTCATAGTCGCGACCTTCTCGGCAGCCACCCCGCTTCTCCTCTCTCCGACAACCAAGATATCGGAGAAGGGATTCCTTTTCCATCCCCTAAGGGCAGAGACCCACTTTTCAGTGTCCTTGAAATGAGAAGCTATGACGAGGCGCTTATCCGGATTCTTGTCCACATAAGATGCCACGCCGGCGCAGAGCAGGAAATGATAAGGAGTGGCGATGATGTAGACGCTTCGCGCAGACATTTCCCCAGCCATCGGATCCAACCGCAGAAGAAACGCCCGCTCATCCTTTAAACCATTCCTGCCCTCTGTGTTCCATGCCTGATGCGTTAGGGCGCGCGGTATCGTTCATCTCTGATCCCCGCCTTCCATTATACTACCCGCTCAACCGGCTGAGATGGGACTCGCTCCGCTCCAGGATGGACCGCCTGGACCTCGGGCAGAACCCGGAGCTGGACCTCATATTCACCGTGGATGTCGAATACGATTATGGTTCCGGAGGCAAGGGCGAAGCGGGATGCGCGTCCCCATTCCTAAAACTCGCCAAAGGATTCTTCGACAAGCACGGGATCAAGGCCACCCTGTTCGTGCAGGGGGACCTTATCCAAAGATTGGCCGGAGACATCCGCGCCCTTGGCGCTAGTCATGAGATCGGCTTGCATGGCTATGCCCATGAGCAATGGGGCCAGTCATGGTTCGTGAAAGACCCGGTGCCGAGCCCCAAAGAGCGCAAAGAGCTCATCTCCAAGTCCCTGGCCGCTTTCAAGGCCGCCGGATTCCAGGCGCCGTCATCGTTCCGCGCCCCCAACATGGTGATCGATCCGCTATCGCTTGGCATCCTGAAAGAGGCAGGCTTCACGGCCGACTCATCATATCCGTCCTATTCGGGGGGCGGGAACGCAGCCGCATTGTCGCACGGACTCGCGGAAGTGCCCGTCTCGTTCGACCCGAAACCTGTCTTCGGCCACTCGCTCCGCGCAAGATACGTGGTCTTCAACACCCACAACATCGTCAAGAAAGAGCTGGACATCGTCGCAGCAGCCACACGGGTCGCCAAAGCCCAGATTCTCGCAGACCAGAAACCCCACGTCATGCTCCTGTGCCATCCCTGGGAGTTCTTCGAGCCTGAGATGGGTCCTGGCGACCCGTCTTTCGGCTATTCATCCCCCAAGAACCTCAGCCTGCTGGAAGATGCGCTGGAATCGCTGAAGGGATCGTTCAGGGTCCGACCGAAAACACTCTCTGATTTCGTGCGCTCGGATTTTATCAGCGCTTCGCAAAGATGACTATCGGGTCCCCGAATCCCGGCCTGAGGAACACGTTCTTATGGAAAATGCCCTCTGATTTCAAAACCCTGAGAACAGGATAAACAGACGTATCGCGAAAGCCCGCTTCGGAGAGCAAACCTTCCCACTCACTAACCCTCCGGGCATTATCATATGAAGACGAGCGCCCCTTTCCGCTCAAAGCATCCATGAAACCCGGCCTCTCCGCATTAGGGGCGTTAGCGAAAAGGATCCCGCCATCTTCGAGCGACCTATGCGCCATCCTCAGAAATTCGGCATGTCTCTCTTTCTGCACAAGGCCGAGCGTGCCAAAGCAGGTGATGAGCGCGAATCTCTCTGGAAAAGGCATATGCGCGCAGTCGGCGACCTCCGCCCTTATCTCCGGGAACCTCTTCCTGCACTGGTCGATAGCCACTTCCGATATGTCTATGCCGAAGCACCTAGCTCCTGCATCGGAAAAGGACTTGAGCAGGAGACCGAATCCGCATCCTACATCCAGGACGCTCCGGCCGACCGTTCTGGCGGCGGATATTCCGCATGTGGATAAGAGGTCCAGGTTGTACCTGACATTAATCGGCTCCCAGGTCTCATACGCTTCTATGCGCTCCGACGAATTGAAATAAGCGTCCTTCACTGCCCCAGATCTCATGATGTCAGCCTCTTGAATCCGGAATGGGCTATGGGCCCCTTGAGCATCTTCCCCACATCGCCCCCATCCACGGCCTTCTTCATGATGCCAAAGACCTCATCAGCCTTTTCAAGGAACCTTGATACGTCTTCCTCCTTATGGGCGAAAGAGACGTACACCCCCTTCTTCGAAGCGAGGTAGCCCCTCTCCAGCATCTCCTGGGTGTACAATGTCGCAAGGGCCTGGTTCTTATCCCCGTATCCGAGGTCGAAAGCCACGAGAGGCTCGAAGTCGAGCAGGACGTCCAAGGCCAACCCCTTCTCAGAAGCCAGCTTGGCCCAGCCCTCCCCTATCATCCTCCCGATCCTGACCAGGTGCGCGGGCACCGATTCCCTCTCGAGCTTCGCGATCGTGGCAAGTGCCGCCGCAGGCCCGACGCGCTCGGTCCAGTATGTGCTGCTGATGAACGATTCCTGGGCCGCATCCATGACCTCGCTCCTGCCTGCTATCGCGGCCATCGGATACCCGTTGCTCATGGCCTTCCCGTACACGGCCATATCCGGCCTGAGTCCGAGCAGGGCGTTCATCCCGCCGACGTTTTTCCTCCAGCCCACGGTCACCTCGTCCACGATGAGCACCGCGCCAGCGGCGTCCGCCATCTTCCGCACCTTGTCCAAGAATCCATCCTTGGGGAGGTGGTGGAGCATCGGCTCCATGACGATGGTGCCGACCTCCCCCTTGTTCTTCTCAAGGATCATGGCCAGCTGTTCGGGCTTGTTGTATTCGAACGGGATCGAGGTCCCCTTCAGCCCGCGGGGCACGCCCAGGGGGCACAGGCCCGGCAAGAGGTGTCCGTCCAGCGCCTTCTCGTCCGCCAGGTTCGCCGAAAGGTACCAGTCATGCCACCCGTGGTACCCGCAGAAGGCCACCTTGTCTTTTTTCGTGTGCGCCCTCGCGATCCTGACCGCGATGGCGAGGGCTTCCCCCGCCGTCCTCGCGTACCTTATCCCGCCAGCCCATTTGTTGATCTGAAGCAGCTTCTCTGCGAGCTCCACCTCTTCCGGGCAGTTGAGCGTGGAGATGCTCCCGTCCCTGACCGCCTTCACCACTGCGGCGTTCACATCGTCATCGGCATATCCGAGGATGCAGGCCCCGACGCTCATGATGCTCATATCCGTGTATCTTTTGCCGTCCAGGTCCCAGATATCTATGCCCTTCGCCTTAGAATAATATGACGGCCACCGCTCGGGAAGGAACATCTCGGACCGCTTTGACAGGAGCTGGCTGCCCCCAGGCATTATCCTCTTCGCTCTTTTCCAAAGCTCCAAACCTTTGTCCATGAAGCATCGCCTCTGATCCCTTATCGATAAGACTTGTCCTGCAGAAGTAATTTAAGTCCTTTCCAAGATATCATCACCTCAGGACAATATCACGAATTATGCTCTAGCGGCTGGTCCAATGGAAAGCTTGAAGGTCGGGAACCGGAAAATCGGCAGGGGGGAAGACCTGTTCTTCATCGCTGAGATCGGCATCAACCACAACGGCGAGCTGGCGCTCGCGAAGAAGATGGTGGATGCAGCGGCGGCGGCCGGCTGCGACGCCGCCAAGTTCCAGACTTTCACCGCCAAAGCCCTCTACATGCCGGAAGAGCGGTCCGGCACCTACAAGCTCATGGGCAAAGACATCCCGATATACGATCTGCATGTCAAGCTGGAGATGCCGGAGGAATGGATCGGCGAGCTGCAGGACTACTGCAGGGCGCACGGCCTCATATTCTTCTCCACCCCGGTGGACGGTGCGTGCGTGGACCTGCTTGACCGCCACGGCGTGCCGCTGTTCAAGGTCTCATCCTACGACATGACCAACATCCCGCTCATCAGGCACCTGACCACGAAAAAGAAGCCGGTGGTCTTCTCATGCGGGGGCGCGGATATGGCCGAGGTCGCAGAGACCGCCGATATGCTGCGTGGCGCGCATACGCAATTCGCCATCATGCACTGCATAGCGAAGTATCCTGCGCCATACGCTTATGCCAACCTGGCCGTGATGGAGACGCTGCGGCTCGCATTCGACGTGCCGGTCGGGTTCTCGGACAACGGATTCTGCGATGAGGCCGGGAAGATAGATTCCGGGCGCGTGCCGATGGCCGCCGCCAAATGCGGCGCCGACCTTTTCGAGATACACACCACGATAGACCGCAAGCTGCCCGGGCCGGACCATGCATTCGCGACCGAGCCGGACGAGCTGAAAAAGATGGTCGCTGATATGAGGGCGATCCGGGCCGGGTACAATTGCGGGAAGCGGTTCCAGGTCGAGCCCCTGCTGCTCGGAAGCTCCAGGCGCATGACCTATGAAGTGGAGCGTTATGTGAGGGATTTCGCGTACAAATGCCTCTTCTCCACCAAGAGGATCGCCGAGGGCGAGAGGCTGACGATCGAAAATGTCGGCGTGCTGAGGCCCGGGGCATATCCGCATCGGGGGCTGGCTCCCAGATACCACGAGCTTGTGGTCTCCAAAGCCCGCGCGAGGGTGCCCATCGAGGCCTGGCAGCCGATAACCTGGGACACGATCCTGTGAGGAAGATGAAAGCGCTCGTGACCGGCGGAGCCGGTTTCATCGGTTCGAATTTCGTGATGCGGGCTCTGGCGGCAGACCGGGGGAACGAGGTCTCGGTGCTGGATTCCCTGACATACGCGGCGGACATCAGGAATTTGGGGGGCGCATCCGGCGACAAGCGGTACTCGTTTATCAAAGGCGACATCAGGGATCCTGCGGCGGTGGACCGGGCCATGCGCGGATGCGACGCGGTGGTGAATTTCGCGGCTGAGAGCCACGTCGATTATTCGATAACGAATCCCAGGCTCTTCTATGAGACCAACGTGCTCGGCACCCTCACGCTCCTGGAATCCGCCAGGAGGCATGACGCCTCTTTCCTGCAGATATCCACAGACGAGGTTTACGGGGATGTGCAGGAAGGCGAGAGCAGGGAGTCCGACCCCCTCGTCCCTTCGAGCCCGTACTCGGCGTCCAAGGCGGCTGCGGACAATCTGGCATACGCCTTCTTCCGCACCTATGGGATGGATGTGAAAACGACCCGCACGACCAACAATTACGGGCCGTTCCAGCACATCGAGAAGCTGATCCCGAAATTCGTCCTGCTCGCCCTGTCGGGAAAGAAGCTTCCGATATACGGGAGCGGGGAATCGGTCAGGGAATGGATACACGTCAACGACAACTGCGACGCGATACTCGGCGTCCTTGGGAAAGGGCGCCCGGGCTCGGCATATAATATAGGCACGGGAGAGCGGAAGAGCGTGATGGAGGTCGCAAGGACGATCCTCTCCGCTTTAGGCAAGGACGCATCCATGGTCTCGCACGAGGCGGCAAGGCCGGGCGAAGACACGCGCTACGCCCTGGACAGCTCACGCATGCGCGCGCTCGGGTGGGCCCCGAAGATAGGTTTCAAAAGCGGGATATCAGATACGATCAAGTGGTACGCGGATAACCGCTCATGGTGGGAGGGGAAGACGAAGACACATGACCTTGGCTCTAGGCATACGAAGCTTCATAAGCCCTGAAGGGCTGCCCGAACTGGAGCGGCAGGCTTCCGACGCGAGGAAGGTGTTCCCAAAGGCCAAGATGATCCTCGCCGCCTGCGGGGAGATTGTGCCGGATAAGATCGCCTCGGTCTTCGATTCGGTCGTCCACTACTCAGGCAAGGCCGAGGGCCACGGGCGCTCCTGGTCCATCATCCTCGATTATGCGTCGAAGAACAGATGCGAAGACGTGATAGTGACAAACGGCAACGACCAGCACATCTTCCCGGCGGTCCGCAAGATATACGAGCGGGCGCCCAAGGGCGTGACCGTCCCTGAACGCATGAAGCGCGTGATATTCACCAGGGATTCGATAGACGGGCTGACGCTCGAGGATCTGGAGAACGGTTTTTTGCGCCGCAAATGGGCCACATCCGTACGCGACCTCCAGGCCGGGCTTTTCATGATCAAGGGGAGGGGATACTACGAACCCATCGGCTCATCGATCGGCGGCTTGGACAGCTGGCTTGGGGACCTGGCGTTCTACGACCTGCTTTTTTCCACCCACCCCGATATCCGGATAAACACCCCGAAAATCGAGGTAAGGAGCCAGCATTTTTCCATCTCATCCAGGCTTTTCGTGTTCCGGACCATAGCCAGCTGCGAAAAGCATTTCAGGATCTCGTTCCAGGAGCTTATCAGGGAGGCCGAGAAGGAGCCCTTCTCATACCTTTTTGACGGGAGCCCCAGCCGAATCGGGGATATCGAGACCGCGTACATGAATTTCAGGAACGCCGAGAAGATCCATGGCATGAAGGGCCTGATACTGGCGGCCGGGCGGGGGACCGGCCTCAAGCCGATAACCGACAACCGCCTCAAGCCCCTGGTGCCGGTCGCCAACAAGCCGATGATAATGTATGTCCTCGACGACCTGATAAACGCCGGCATCACCGACATCGGGATCGTGATCA
The DNA here is from genome assembly GCA_043803165.1 of Microcaldota archaeon. Lineage (GTDB taxonomy): Archaea > Micrarchaeota > Micrarchaeia > Anstonellales > Bilamarchaeaceae > Bilamarchaeum. The sequence continues at coordinate 9,110 of JAZDKI010000021.1, read as the reverse complement.
GCCCTGCCGGAACTCCGATAAAGGAAGCCGTCGGCGACGGTTCGCGCTGGAAGGTGAAGGTGACGTATATCGTCCAGCCCGAGCCCCTCGGGCTCGCGCACGCGGTGCGCTGCGCCCAAGGCTTCATCGGAGGGTCCCCGTTCATCCTCTATCTGGGCGACAATCTGCTCAGCGGCGGGATCGCCGGCTTCGTATCGGCATTCGCATCATCATCGGATGACGCCCGGCTGATGCTCACCACGGTGGACGATCCGACCCGCTTCGGGGTGGTCGAGCTGGACGACAAGCGGAGGCCCATCCGGCTGGTGGAGAAGCCCGAGAAGCCGAAGAGCAACTTCGCGATAGTCGGCATCTATGCGTTCCGCTCATCGGTATTCGATGCGATATCGAAGATCAAGCCCTCGCCGAGGGGGGAGCTGGAGATCACCGACGCCATACAGGCCCTGATCTCGTCTTCAAAACCGGTCTCGGTGGAATTCGTGAAAGACTGGTGGCACGACACAGGGAAGCCGCAGTCCCTGCTTCTGGCCAACGGCCTGATGCTCGACCATATGAAGGACACATTCAACGAGGGCGGCAGGGCGCCATCGGCGAAGATATTCGGTCGGGTCCGGATCGGTCGCGGGAGCAGTATCCTGGAGAACACCGAGATCCGCGGGCCCGTCTCGATAGGCGAAGGCTGCGTCATCGGGCCGGACTGCCTTATCGGACCCTACACATCGGTCGCAGACGGGGCGAGGATCAGCAGGACGAGCATCGAGTTCTCCATGGTTTTCGACAAGGCGGTCATAGAAGGCGCAGGAAGGATAACCGACAGCATCATAGGGAGCGGCTGCACGGTCAGGGGGAAGGGCGCCCGCGAGATCATAAAGCCGTTGATATTGGGCGACGGGCGCAGCATCGAAGTCTGACCAGTCCTTAGATGAGGGAGAATCCGCCGTCGACGATGATATTCTGTCCGGTTATGTACTTGGCTGCCGGAGACGCCAAAAACACCGCAGCTCCCTTCAGGTCCGTCTCATCCGCCATCCGCCCCAAGGGCGTCTTGTATTCATAATTCTTCACGAACCCGGGCGCCTGGTTGTTGAAAAGGCCGCCGGGCGATATGCAGTTCACCCTGATCCCATACCTGGCCAGGTACACCGCGAGGTAGCGCGTCATATGGATGACGCCCGCCTTTGTCGCGGCATAGACCTCGGAGCTGTTCCTGCCGGAGTCGCCATAGATGCGATAGTCCGCAGTCGTCACCCCATACACCGAACCGATATTGATTATCGACCCGCCCTTCTGCTTCTTCATCTGGGCGGAGAACACCTGGGAGCAAAGGAACGTCCCCAGGAGGTTTATCCTCATCGCCCTCTCGAACTCCTCGGAAGTCCTGTCTTCGAAGGGCGAAAAAACCCCTATGCCCGCGTTGTTGATTAGGATATCGGCCCTGCCGAACCTCTTGACGACCTCCTCCAGCGCTTTCTCCACCGACCTCTTGTCCGTGATATCCATCGCAAGGGCCATGCACTCCTTCCCGTTTTTGGAAAGCGCCTTCGCGCGTTTCGTGCATCCATCCATATCCAGATCGGTCAGGGCGACATGGGCCCCCGCCTCGGAATACGCCTTCGTGAGCTGGTCGCCGACCTGGCCAGCGGCGCCGGTCACCACGACCACCAAGCCGTCCAGCCTGAAAGAATCTATGACATCCATGAGCGGATTCAGGTCCGAACGATATAAAATATCTTTCCAGGAGATTGTCATGCATATGCTCAAGATGATGTTCCGCTGCGACGGGGGCAACACCCCCGAGATAGGCACCGGGCACGTGGCCCGATGCAGCCGCCTTGCCGAAGCGATGATCGGAGGCGGGGATGTCGCGGTGTCGTTCCTTATGCAGGACAATCCTTTCGCGCGGGATCTCGCAGGCACGGTCAAGTGGAAGGTCGAATTGTTCGAGCGCCCGGAGGGCTGCCGCAGGATACTCGAAGATAAGAAGCCGGACATCCTGGTCGTCGACAGGCTGGATTCCGACCTCGCTTTCATGGAGATGGCCCGGAGCCTCTGCGGAGTCCTGGTGTCATTGGATGACCTGGGGCCTGGGGCGGAGATGGCGGATATCCTGATAAACGGGATAGTCGGCGATGGGAAGACGTCCTATGCCGGTCCGGAGTATGTCGTCATACCTCCCGGGGTGGGGGCCTCCCGCAAAGAGATACGCCCGGAGTGCAGGAAGATATTCGTGTCTTTCGGGGGCTACGACCACCTGAACCTCACGCTCAAGACCGCGAGGGCCCTGGAGCGGCTGGACCCTAAGACCGGGATCATCCTTGTGGTCGGGAAGGTTTATCCATTCCGGAGCGAACTCGAGGCGTTCATCAAAACGGCCAAGCGTCCCTTCTCCCTTCACCAGGCTCCGGCGGATTTTGCGCTGATGCTGACGGGTGCAGACCTCGCCATCACCAACGGCGGGCTTACCCTTTTCGAAGCTATGGCCGCAGGGATCCCGACGCTCGTGCTCGCCCAATATGAGCACCAGGCCGTCACCGCAAAGAGGTTCCAGAAGCGGGGCGGGGCGGAATTCATCGGCATGGGGGATATGGCTTCCTCTGAAGACATACTATCGCGGACGTCAGGGCTCATGAGCGACCATAATCTGCGCTCTCTCATGTCGCATAAGGCCCAGGGCTTAGTAGATGGCGAAGGCCTCTCGCGGGTCGCCGACCTGATCCGGGTCGTCAAACCCCTGGACTGGGACAGCGGCTTCTTCGGGTTCAAGATAGCCAAGGCGACCAGCTATCGCATGAGCGAGCGGATGGCGTCCTTCATAGACCGCTGGTGCAGGGAAAGATCGGTGAGGTGCCTCTACTATCTCTGCGACTGCGACCATGCCGGCAGCGTAGAGGTCGCCGAGAGGCATGGCTACCACTTCACGGACATCCGGGTCCGGTTCGAGCTGGATATGGAAGGATTCCTCCCCCGCGGGACGTGGGCAGAAGCCATTAAGGGCTGCGTCGAATCCGACCTTGAGCGGATCAAGGGGATCGCGCGATCCAGCTACGTCCAAAGCAGATACTATTTCGACGGCAATTTCGACAAGGCCCGGCTGGAGGAGTTCTACAGCGGATGGCTGGAAAACACCTTCCGCTCCAAAGACGGCAAGGTCTTTGTGGCGCATCTGCATGGGAAGATAGTCGGCTATATCTCCGGCGAGATCAGCAACAAGGGGCGGCTCGGGAGGATAATACTCGTAGGGGTGGAAGGCGCTCATGCAGGGAGCGGGGTCGGGGGGCAACTTGTCGATGCCATGCTGGACTATATGCATGGGCGGGGCGTATACTCCGTCGAAGTCGTCACACAGGGCAGGAACATCGCGGCGCAACGGCTGTACCAGAAAAGCGGATTTAAGATAGTTTCAGCGCATATCTGGTACCACAAGTGGTTCCATTAGCCGAAGCGGAGGCAGATGGTCGATCCTATGGAAAAACCTGCGATAGACGGCGGAGTCCCCCTGGCGGACGAGAAGCGCTTCATCCGCTTCTGCCCGCCCCTGATAGAGCAGGACGACCTGGATGCCGTAGCCGCCGTCCTCAAGACCGGCTGGCTCAGCACGGGCGCGAGGGCGCAGGAGTTCGAAGCGGCCTTCCGCTCTTATACCGGGGCTAAGAATTCCCTGGCGGTCAATTCATGCACGGCCGCGCTCCATCTGTCCCTCATAGCCCATGGCATCGGTCCCGGGGACGAGGTGCTGGTGCCCGCCATGACATTCGCCGCTACGGCCAACGTAGTGGAGCACGTCGGCGCCCGGCCCGTCTTCGTGGATTCTGAAGATGGGACATTCAACATCGATCCGGAAAAAATCGAAGGAAGGATCACGAAAAAAACCAAAGCAGTCATACCCGTCCATTTCGGCGGCCTCCCCTGCGAGATGGATGCGATAAGGAAGATCGGAGATGAGCGCGGCCTGAAGGTCATAGAGGACTGCGCGCATGCCATCGGCACCAGATACAGGGGCAGGCTCATGGGAAGCTCGGACAACCTCTGCTGCTTCAGCTTCTACCCGACGAAAAACATGACCACCATCGAAGGCGGGATGGTCACCGGCGCGGATGAGGGATCATTCTCGAGGATGCGCGTCCTGTCCCTCCATGGGATGTCCAAGGACGCCTTCAAGAGGTTCTCCAAAGAAGGCGCGGCGCATTATGAGATCGAGGCACCGGGCTTCAAGTACAACATGCCGGATGTCTCAGCCGCCCTCGGCCTGAGCCAGCTGAAGAAGATAGGCCGCTTCAACAGGATCCGCGAAAGATACGCGTCTTATATGCTCGACCGGTTGCAGGAGGCCCCGGGCATCATCGCTCCCCCGAAGGCGCCCCCGCACGCGACGCACTCATGGCATCTCTTCCCCCTCATGGTGGATCCGGATAACACAAAAATGACGCGGGACCGGATGCTCGAAGCCCTGAAAAAAGAGAACATCGGGACCGGCGTGCACTACCGCTCCCTCCACATCCACAGGTTCTACCGGGAGAAATACGGCCTGAAGAAGGAGGACTGCCCGAGGGCCGCCTTCATCTCCGACAACGTGTTCTCGGTCCCCTTCTCGCATTCCATGAGCGAGGGGGAGCTGGAGATAGTCGCGGACGCGGTGGTCCGCATCGCCCGCTGCTATAAGAGATGACCCCATGATAGGCACGATAATACAGGCCAGGATGGGCTCCACCCGGCTTCCGGGAAAGGTCCTCAAGAGCGTCTTAGGCAAGCCCCTGCTCGTCCTAATGATAGAGCGCGTGAGGCTGGCCGGCAGCCTCGATAAGGTGGTCGTCGCGATACCGGACACGCCTGAAAACGACCCCCTTGAGCGGCTATGCGCAGATAACGGCATCGACTGCGCGAGAGGGAGCGAGAACGACGTCCTTTCAAGATACTACCATGCAGCCAAGAAGTTCGGCATTGATCCGGTGGTCCGGCTGACATCGGACTGCCCTCTGATCGACCCGGCCATAATCGATCACTCCATCAAGCTCTACAAGAAAGAGAGGTGCGATTACCTGACAAACGCCATAGACCGGACGTATCCGGACGGGCAGGACATAGAGATAATCTCGTTCAAGGCCTTAGAAGCCGCCTTCCTAGAAGCCACGGACAAGCATGACCGGGAGCACGTGACGACCTATATCGGATGCAGGCCCGAGCGGTTCAAGCACCGGAACTTCAGATACAAGAAGGACCTCTCGAAATTGAGATGGACGGTGGACTACCCTGAGGATTTCATGTTCGTGGAGGCCGTCTTCCGCGAGCTCTACCCGAAGAAAGGGGCCGGCTTCTCCATGGAGGATGTGCTCGAGCTCCTGGACCGGAAACCAGAGATCGGGAAGATAAATTCAGATGTGGTCGGCAAGGACAACCTGAAAATCGCCAAAGAGAATCTTGGGAAGAAAGCTGGTTCATAAAAAACAATGTGCATATTGGGTATACTGGTTGATCATATGGAACTTTTCAATGTGGATGACATTATTGCAAAGGAGGGCTTCACACGGCTTAAAAAATCAGCTCACGTCATTGATATCAACCACGTCGAGGATTACGAGAATTCCTATAAAGGACTGAAAAGTACCATCCCAGACCCGGCATTCTGGAAAGACCGACGCGTACTTGTCACCGGTTCGGCTGGCATGGTCGGTAGTACGATTGTCGACATCCTGATAAATTTGGGCGCACATGTCCACGGCACTGTCAAACGGCATGCTACTCAACATTATCCGAATCTCCAACATAATCTTGAAACAGGAAAACTCAGAATCTATGAGGTGGATCTCACAGACTATAATCGCGTCACTTCCCTTCTCAAGTCAATAGAACCAGAATTCATATTTCACCAGGCGGCAGAATCATTTGTTCCGACGAGCATCGACCAGCCAGCCCATGTTGTTGAGAACAACTGCGTCAGCACCACAAACATCCTCGAAGCAGCTACGAAAGAGGACAAGAGCATCAAAGGAATCCAGCTTGCGTGTTCTTCAGAGCAATATGGTTTTGTTAAGGATCTTGATGAGCTGCCTGTCAAGGAAACCAATGAGCTACGTCCGACTTCGACGTATGCGACCACCAAAGTTTTCACAGAATTCATCGGCAAATCCTATTACTACACCTACAAAACCCCCGCAGTCATGACCCGTACATTCAATCAGGAAGGTCCAAGACGCGGTCCACAGTTCTTTACCGGTAGAATAGGCATCCAGATCAAGGATATACTGGCTGGAAAAACAGACAAAATCGTTATGGGCAATCCGAACTCTGTCCGGGACTTCACACATATCTACGATTCTGCCCGCGCACAAGTCCTTGCTGCCGAGACCTGCGAGCGTGGTGAAACCTATAATATCTGCTCTGGATATGGCATCACTACCGGTGACTATGCAAAACTTGCAGTGGCTGTGTGGAAAATCAAGGCACCCATCATGGTAAATAAGAAGCTCCTCCGGCCTTATGAACGAGGGGAGGCACTTTTCGATGGCTTCATAGGGGACAACAAGAAATTCCGGGAAAAGACAGGGTGGAGCCCAACCCTGAGTGTTGTCGATATCATCAAGGACAGCGTCCGATTCTATCAGGACCCATCGAACTTTCCTGTCTTCAAAGGATGATCCAGTTGCATTATTTTCGTAAACCCTGCGGCGCTCTATCGTGACTTTTATAAGAGACGCAATTTCAGCGTGGGTTATTTAAGTTTGCGTGGGTATACATCACCCATTACTCGTTGTGCGTGATGCGTATGGATGCTACTGCCATTAGAAGCTATGTAGAGCAACAATGCTCGAAATACGAATCGAAGAAACTCCTGCCCCTCATGGAACCATCCTTCGGACCAGACGAAATAATGGAAGCTTTCGATTCAATGGTGAATCTGCAGCTGACCATGGGCAAGAAGGTCCGAAATTTCGAAACCCTCTTTTCTGAATATCTGTCGGTGAAACATTCAACCATGGTCAACTCCGGTTCAAGCGCCAATCTGCTCGCTTTTTCCATACTCGCGAATCCCACAATAGCCGGCCGCATCTGTCCTGGAGACGAGGTGATCGTGCCTGCTGTGACCTGGTCCACTTCCATATTCCCGATCATCAATGTGGGGGCGAAGCCAGTCCTGGCTGATGTCGGGGAAGATTATCTTCTTGACACTGAAAAAATGAAAGAGCTCATCACTCCAAAAACAAAGGCGATAATGGCGGTCCACCTCCTCGGCAACGTCTGTGATATGAGCGCCATCACCGATCTCGCTGAAGACCATGGCCTTTTTGTAGTGGAAGACACCTGCGAAGCCCTTGGTTCAGAATATGGCGGAAAGAAGGCCGGCAATCTGTCAGATATCTCAACATTCAGCTTCTATTTCTCCCACCATATCACCACCGGGGAAGGCGGAATGCTCTGCACCAACGATTTCAATTTCGCGGACCTCTCCAAAATACTACGGGCCCACGGTTATGTCCGCGATTCCCTGCGGAAGGACGAGCATATCTCGGCAAATCCGACCATCGATCCCAGGTTTCTTTTTGTCAATCTAGGGTACAACCTGCGGCCTATGGATATCCAAGCCGCATTCGGCATCCATCAGCTCGCCAAGCTCGAGGGGTTTGTGCAAAAAAGAATCGCTACTGCACGGGCTTTGGCATCCCGGCTGAAGAGATACGAGGAGTACCTCATCCTCCCAAAAGAAAAACCCCAGACGCGGCACAGCTGGTTCGTTTTTCCGATCACAGTACGGGAAAATGCGCCATTCAATAAATCTGACCTGGTTCGTCACCTAGAGAGCCATGGCATCGAGACAAGGCCATTGGTCTGCGGCAATTTCGCGGAGCAGCCTGCCATCAGCCTGTTCGATTTCGACAAAGGGGATCTGAGGACATCCAAATTCATCATGACGAATTCCTTCTATTTCGGGGTGCATCCGACCATCACTGAAGAGAAACTAAGTAAGGTCGTGGGGGCGTTTGAATCATTCTTCAGCCAGATAAAAAGATAAGGTGGGCATATGGTTTTTTTAGATTCTATGAACCGGTTTGCGAGGGATACTCTCGGCCGAGCATGTATCCATCCCAATGGTTGATTTTATGCGCCTCGCGCTTGCTACGCCATTACTAGAAGTCAAAGGAGGCCTCGAACGGGTAATCTTCAAAATTGCGAAACGCTACGATGCCTCCATCTATTGTATCCGCTATTCCCCGGAAAACACATTCGATGAATTCCGGGGCCTCGATGTCCATATCGCTCCCCCCTCGGTTCTGTCCCGGTTCCCCATAGGCAAAAGGGTTATCGGAGCGATTGAGGCAGCCGATTATTTTTACAATACCCGGCTTGAGAATTACGACCTCGTCACAGCTTTCCAAGCGCCATCGGAATTCATACGCAACAAGAACCGCCCGGTGATATGGTATTGCAACAGCCCAAACCGCGAGGCGTTCGACCTTTATGAATGGAGGATGAAACGGAGGGGCGCCATCTCCAAGGCCATCTTCTGGACCTCGATCCAGGCATTTAAGCATTTCGAATTCAAGGTGGTGCCAGAGATAGAATACATCTTCGCCAACTCCATAAACGCGCAAAAAAAGGTCAAAAAATACCTGAATCGCGAATCCGAGGTCCTTTATCTGGCTGTCGATGAAGAGAAATTCTATTGCAGGGATTACGAGCGCTTCTTCTTTTATCCCTCTAGGCTCGTGCCTGAAAAAGACTTCGAGTACGTCATTGAAGCGTTCAAGCTGTTCGCCTCAAAAGTCCCTGGCTGGAAGCTCGTGCTGGCAGGCAGTTTGTCTGAACGTCCAGAACACCAGGCATACCTTAAAAAGCTAAAATCCCTCTGCGACGCATCCATCACGATCGAGACAAACATAAGCGAGGAAAGGCTCCTCGATCTATATTCCCGCGCATACGCCGTAATGTACGCGGCAATAAACGAAGACTTCGGGCTCGTTCCCTTGGAGGCAATGGCATCCTCAAAACCGTGCATCGCAAAAAACGAAGGCGGTCCAAAAGAGACGATTTCCGCTTCTGTAGACGGTTTCCTATCGGATAATCCGGCGGATATGGCACGGAAAATGGAGATTCTGGTCAATGATCCGGAGCTTTGC
>JAZDKI010000020.1:0-55173 GCA_043803165.1 Microcaldota archaeon | reverse complement strand
ACAGACTGTCCGATATGCCGATTTTGCGGTATCCGCTGAGGTTCAGACTCTAGGATTGTCCTAGCCGTGTTCCTCCTGCATTCAGATCTTTATTGACCTTATCGGTCAATTCTGGCAAACCGAGTTTGCCATGCTCTGAGGTAGCACTTTCGTGATGACCGAGCGAACGACGCTTCGTTCGCTGGTCCATTGAACGGTTCGCCGTTCAATCGGACCTCAGATCAGCAGTGGAACGCTTATCGCGTTCCACTATTGGCAAACCAGCCTTGCTGGTTCGCCATGGTCTCAAATCCTGCCTTAGCGCTTTCAGATCTCTTGTGATCCGCTGATGCGGCTCACATCTGGCAATCAAAGATTGCCATCGTCTAAGTTTTCCAGATCACATCCATCTTGCCGATTTCTCATCTGAGGGCCAGAGAATTAAAAGACTGTTTCCGGAATACAGAGATATGAAAACATTCACTATTAATGTTGAGGAAAGCACACGGGAGAAACTCGCTGGCTTGGGCATCGGTTGTATACACTTCATTGGCGTCCGTACTGAACAGAATAATTCAATTGTGGATCAGGCAATAAAAGAGGCTTCTCGTTCTGTTTCCAACAGGTTCAAGGACACCAAATCGATCTCAGATGACCCTGTGATAAAAGGAATCCGCGCCATATTTTCCAAGGCAGGCTTGGATCCTACGAAAGAAAGGGCATCTGGAGAGGCGTTGATACGCAGGATTGTTGGAGGACAGGGACTTTACCGAATAAATACCGTGGTTGATACCAATAATGTGATATCGCTCCGGACCGCGTATCCATGCGGGGTCTACGATATGGCTAAACTCGAAGGAGAGACCATCACCTTAACCATAGGGCAGCCAGGACAGACGTATGAAGGCATTAGCGGGAAACCGATCAATGTAGAAAACCGGATCATCACAAGTGACGCCAAGGGAGCTTTCGGAGGGCCAACTGCTGATTCCCGAAGAACTTGCATCACACTCGGCACAAAAGAGGTTCTTATGCTGATTTATCATCCGGCAAGCGTTTCGGCGGACATATTAAAGGGCGCAATGAAGGATGCCGCGATGAAAATGAAAGAAGCTACAGGTGCAACTACATGTTATGAGGTAATATTCTCAGTTTGATATGTAGCGATCAATGGGCAGTAGATGAATTATAGCATTACAGATTAATCTTTGAACTTCATGTGCCATCCTTATCAGCCGGATAATCTGACTGCCTTCGGCAATAACCTGCGACAGCCATCCGGCGGTTACAAGTTCAATTATTTTTCGATTCTCCTATTACCTACCAGTAGCTCTCAGATGATCTTTCTAAGTTTAGCCAGATATGTTCCATCCGCCGAGAGAGGGTCTGAGAAGAGAGATTAATAAATGTCTCTGAGGCCTAGGTCATTCCCTTCAAAAAAGTAGACAAGAGATGTCCACATCCATGAAAGATAGTTTTTTAACACGATATAGACATCGATAGAGGTATGAAACTATACGAATTGGGCGTTTACCATCATAATTGCTGGAATACCGATTCGATCAATATGTTTACTGATATCTTTTCCTGCGAATGGGGGCCGAGATCAATCCGTGCTTTAGAAAATGGAAAGAAAGTAAGTCGAGGCGTATGGAAAATCGGTTCTGCTTGCGATTCGGCTATATCTGATTATTTGAAGTTCCTGAAGTCGAGGAGTGGCGTGCTGGACGCAAAACTTCTTTCAAAAAACGCAATGGATGCGTTGGTCGGCATAACTTGGAAGTCGAGCGGTTGTTCGTCATATGAACTGGTCATGAAATCCGGGACCTCGTACTACTCGAATACGTACTCCAAGGGGAGCTATGAGGCTTATTCTGTTTTTTCTGAGCAGCCGAACGTTATGAAAAGGCTCATAGAAGAGTTCGAAGATATTGGAGAAGTCAAGATTTTCCGCGTGAAAGATGGTGGTAGTCCCTCTCCTTCGATAAATGCGATTCCGGGGCTTACACAGAAACAGCGCGATGCCATCGCTTTCGCTATCGCCAGCGGATATTATTCTTGGCCGAAGGTGAATAACCTGGAAAAACTGGCGAAGAAAAGCGGGCGTAAAAGGCGGACCATCCAGGAACTTATAAGAAAAGCCGAGGGGAAGGTCATGCCTTGGTTACTGGACTATCTATATACCTCATGACATGTGTCAGCTATTCTTTTTTGTGTTAAATGATGATGAAATATCATGAAAAGGATTGGCCGAACTGGACTAGGTTGCGAAGGAGAGGGGAATCCGGAGTTAAAAAGAAGATTTGATTACGATGTCTTGATCGGATTTATTGACAGAGAGACATGCGATGGCAAATCGCTAATCTCCCTGGTCCGCTTGGAATTGAGTAAGAGAATGGGGACTGGCCCAGAGCGGGTATCAAGGAATGCGATTGCAAACTATATCGCATCGGTTGTGTCAGATACTGGGTTACGTTACCATTCGACTCAAGTGAAGCGAGTTGAGGATTGTAGGGGGAATATGCCTTACCGCATCGCAGATAGACTCAGGTCGCATTTCCAAGGCGAGGGAAAGATGGGCGCGATAAATCAAGATTCTTGCGGGGCGATACATCACCTCGAACGATATTTTACCCAAGATCCAGCAAACAGACTGATGTGGTCCTTATTGAAGATGACGATCGATAACGGGATACGACCGATTATCGGGGATGCGGGTGTCCTCGATTTGTGCAATTCTGAAGGCTTTCTTCTTCCGACAAGCGAGATGCTTCCTCCCTCGTTTTACCCCAACAGATACGAGCATATGGCCGAAGTCATACGACGGGCGTTAGAACTGCCTGACCCCCACTCGATTCCTGAAAATCAGGATGTCTCATCTCCTGTATTTGCTACTGCAGAATACCGGCCGCCGCCATCGATTTGCTATGGGGAAACAGTCTACCATAACAACAGGGTCACGTCCATTTTTGCCCTGCCATGGATTTATCACGGACCTGGAGGCAAAGAAGCTTTTTGGGATTATATCCGTAAGATGAAGATCGTGCTCTGCTATAGTGGAATCGATCCTCATCGACCAATGGATGATAGATCCCCCGAGCAGCGCATGAACGAAGCCTCGAAATATTTCGCATGGCAGGCACCTTTAATCGGGCAATTCATTGACACGATTGTTGAGAACTGGCTTAGATTGCGAGGACGCATTGAGATTCCCAGTTTTACCTCTGAACCAGAAACGACTTCCTTTCTCAAATAAGGGTCAGACCTCAGAGCTGTTCAGAGGGTCTTCTCGTAGTGGTGACTCAAAAACGAAAATAACGAAAATTATTCCCCACTACAAAAATGCCATGCGTATGTCTACATTTTGCATAGACAGATATTTTGTAGGCATATAGGTCACAACGCCGGATGGAAACCACATGCATTTGTGGATTATATTATTCACTTTTGGATAAGTGTTACCTACGCACACAGTACATCTATCTGTATATAATTTTCATCAATTAAAGCAGATTTAGCTATATTTAGCCCTAAATGCATATATTTATATATAGTAATGCCATAACAACAATTATGAGAAAATTCGATATCCTCAAGATGCTATTCGAGAGCACCGGAGCCGCCAGTCCTAACGATATCTCAAAGAAAACCGGGATCTCCCTTCCCAACGTATACACCTACCTGAAAGAGCTGGCAGGAGAGAATCTCATCCAGAAAACACATTCCGGGACATATATAGTGAACAAAGCCAACGAAAAACTGCGCATCATCCTCGATCTCCAGGCCATGACGCCGGAGAGGTTCCACCTCTTGTTGACGCCGACTTTCAGGGATATCCTGACCAAATTATGCCATAAACTCCCTGAAAGCCGGAAAATGTTCTCTCAGAGCCAGATAAACCGGATGGAACATATCGCGATCCCTCTGAGGATTGTCCTCAGGTTGTCAAAGCGGCCTTCGGCATATTGCCTCAAGATAAATGAGGCCTTGGTCTCTTCCCTGCTGGAATACCATGACCTTAAACCAAGCTATAACCTGATAGATTTCCAGAAAACCATAGAGCGGACCGATCTCACGAAATCCCGGATCAGTGTGAAACCTGTCGAAAGCGAACCAGAGGTGGTCCGGATATGCGATCAGGCGTATTCTGCGAACGCCGACATCGAGGTTTTGTCCAAATCATCCGGATTCGTTCCTGACCAGCGGTTGAACGACTTGCTGAAGAATGCCGATCAGGTCACAAAAGAGTACCTGCTTTTCCTGAATGCATTGGACGAGCCGATACGCGCCGCTTTGTTCGACCAGTGGGAACGGAAATATATCTACAATACCAATAGCATCGAAGGCAACACGATGAGCGAGAAGGATGTCGACCGGTATCTGAAAAACGGCAAGAGACCGGAGAGGATCTCGAAACGAGAGCTTCATGAAACTTCGAATATCAGGCATGCCCTCCGATTCCTCAAGCTCAAGGTGAAAGAAGATATCAGCGAGGGGCTTATCCAAGAGCTCCATTTCATGGTGCAGAAGGATATCGCAGATAATCCGGGCGAATATAAACGATTCTACAATTATGTGAAGCCAAGCAGCCCGACAACCCCCCCGCAGCACGTCAAGGAACGGATGAGGATCCTGATCGAGTGGTATGCCCAGAACAAGGACACGGCACACCCATTCGTATTGGCATCGATATTCCATATGGAGTTCGAGATGATCCATCCCTTCGAAGATGGGAATGGGAGGGTCGGCCGCCTTTTAATGAATCACATCCTGAAGCAACGGGGATACCTGCCGATAACGATACTGGAAAAATCGAAACAGAATTATTACCGCGCATTGGAGAACCGCAGTTTGCCGCAATTCTTGGGTTATACGCTTGCTTCGTTTATTGAAGAATATAGACGCTAACCATAGATTTGGTCGAAAGGGGCTGCTCAGACCTCTGACCTGCTCTGAGGCCCTTCCTCCTGCATAGTAACGTAGGCTCAGGACAGTAGGAAAGGGATTCGAACCATAATCTCGAATCCCTCCTGCTGCATTTTTTCTGCTTCTCTTCTTTTAGAATCCTCGACGACAGTTTAAGGGATAGATACCCAAGATGCAGGTTTAGTGATTCGCAGCAATACTCGAATCCTGCCGATAGTGCTCTGAGGCCTAGTCTCAGGACGCCCGGACTATTTTTCATTAAGAGCTCGGATCTTCACTATGGCCTGCGAAGATATGAGTCACATAGTATGCACTAGCCATTTCTAGCTTCAATTGCTTTGTTAATGGCTTTTGGCAGTTCCACCAGAATTGGATGAGAAGAAATCAGTTCCCTTGTTTCATCAAGAAGGACTTGGCGAGCTGCGATATAAGAGCCTACGAAAGAAACAAGTGTAGACCAACCGGCCAAGGATGAGAAGAAAACAATAATATTGGTGGGAAAGGCGAGACGCTCTATTTGATTTGACAGCAAAGCAAGTGGTGTAATTGTTGCCATGGTGGTAATAAGCAACCGTGCAGGCGTGTAAGGAACATAGAAGGCCCGTTCGTAAATCTCCTCACCCAGGGCGGAGGGATTTACGGTGTCGCCATAGAAAGGAACCTCAAAATCCTTGGGCAATTTCCCCCTGCTGACCATTCCATCGACTCGTTCGAGGCTCCTCAGCAATTCCCTTGCCCTCCGGTTCATTTCCCTCGCTCCAAAAGGCGGGTTTATGAGCGTATGTGCCCTTACGAATCCATGCCTGCCGCACACGAGCTTAGGCTGCTCGCCATTCCCGGGTATCTCCTGTCCAATTCTTATACCTCTCATGTGATATGTAGGTGTCTTTCATGATAATAAATGTTTCGATAAATAATTTTAACAAAAATGTATAAATTAATAAAATTATACAAATATGTTAAGGAATATGAAGGAATTGGACAAAACAGACTGGAGAATACTCTACCACCTGGACAGAAATTCGAGGATGCCGCTGAGCACGCTCTCTAGAAAAGTAGGCATAAGCAAGGAAGCGCTGCATTATCGGATTAAGCGGTTGCGGGAAAAAGGGCGCATATCCAAATTCTATACAATAATAAACACGGCGAAATTCGGCTATTATTTCTTCAAAATCTACCTCCAGCTGCAGAACATGACGCAAAAGACGGAGAAGGAGATGATGGACTACCTCCACGCGCACCCGCGGTATGGATGGTCGTGTATGTCTTCGGGCAGATGGGATATGATAGTTGGCGCATGGGCAGAGGACGTAGTGGATCTAGAGGAGTCCTTCCTTGGGGATTTCTTAAGCATGTTCAGCAGCTATATACTCGCGAAGGATGTGAGCACGACCGAGCATAATATACAGCAGAACAGGAAGTGGCTCTATAAAACGGATGAAGAGCCGATCTCATCGGATGTAGGCGGGAAGGCGGAGAAATTGGAGCTGGACGAGACGGATAGGGAGATACTGAAAATAATAGCGAACAATGCTAGGATGTCGTTCACGAAAATAGCGGAACTTACGAAAACCAGTCTGACGATAGTACGGCACAGGATAAAGAGGATGGAGCAACAGAAGGTGATACTCTCATACAGGATAAGTTTCGACCTGGACAGATATGGATACGAATTCTGCAAATCATTTGTGTATCTAAAGGGAATGAACCAGAAAAGGATAAACGAATTCTTAGAGTATTGCAAATATCACAGTGATATACTGAACATGGTGACTATATACGGAAGCTGGGATGTCGAACTGGAATTCGAAGTGCCCAATTTCGAGAGCTTCCATAGTCACATGAAGGAGATAAGGGAAAAGTTTGGAGATATTGTGAAGAGCTATGATTCCATACTGATAGCGAGGGAAGATAAAGTGGATTTCATGCCCGGATGCTATCCACCGATGGAGTAGCTATCTCTTCTCCAGTTTCCAGCGCATTGCAGAATGGGAAATGGCTAAAAAAAGTAAAAGGTTGAGGAATAGCGTGGTTGGAAATTATTGATTGGAAAATCAATCATATGATTGAAAATTCAGTAGATTTAAATAATTTTCCAGTGCTATCTCTGTCATGGTCTCGATAGACAACGCGAAAGCCGTCCTCAAGCCATTCTTCTTCGCCCCTTCCAAAGCGAAGTACATCCGGGAAATCGCAAAGGACTGCGAATTATCCTACGAGAGGGTCCAGCATTACCTGAAGGAGCTTGAAAAGATAAAGGCCGTAGAATCCAAGACGAAAGGCAAGATAAAAGAGTACACGCTCAACAGGAAACACGAATTGGTCTTGAAGATATTCTCCCTGCTGGAGATGGAGCGGCGGCAGGCATTTTACGCAAAGAATCCAAAAATCGGCATCAATCTCCAAGCCATAGCGAAAGACACCGGGGCGGCAGGCATCCGGTATGTGATCCTTTTCGGCTCTGCTGCGAGAGGCGAAGCCAGGAAAGAGAGCGATATCGACCTTTTGTTCGTGTTGAAGCAGAAGGATGATGCATTTGAGAAGCAGCTCAACGATCTGGCAAAGAAGATGGAGGCACTCAGCGGCAGGCGATTCTCGATGCATACCGTCTCGATAGATGAACTGAAATCGAGATGGAAGAAAGAGCCAGTCTACACGACATTGTGGCAGGACCACATCATACTATACGGGGATGAAGAATTTTGGAGAGATGTGCTGGAGATGGGTGAACCGGGATGAATCTGATCGACCGCTGTTTCGAAGGGGCCGCGAATGTGCCTAAAAGGCTGCTGAAGGTTCCGGCAAGCATCGAGAAGGCAGAAGAGCATCTGGAGAAGGCCAATAGGAACCTGATTGCTGCGAAACTCATGAATGACAACAAATTCTTCGACTGGACGATTTCCTGCGCATATTACGCCATGTACCATGCTACTATGGCAAGCATATGGCTGATCGGCATAGACGCCAGATCGCACGAGTGCGCCATAGCTGCCTTCGAAGTGTTTTATGTGAAGCGGCAGAAAGTCGATAAAGAATATCTGGAATACGTAAAGAAGGCGAAAAGTCTAGACAGCAGATATTCCGATTCACTGGAATATGCAAAAAGCGAACGGATAAAGGCCTCATATGGGTTGGGCGGGATAACTTCCACCGAGGCTGACAGGGTGCTTTCTGATGCCCGGGATTTCGTCGCTGAGATAACAAGGATCGTTTACGAATCAAAAGGCTTCGGATACCAGAAGATGTGAGCCAGAGCTAGATTTATATAATTCTCTCCTCAGAACAGCCCTCGGTAACGGAGGATCGGCAGGGGGTTTCTGCTGACCTGAAACCAAGTATCTGTGCGGGGTGCGAGATTCGAGACTTGGGCTCGGGGCCTAAACGGTCCTGTCCCGAGCCGTGGCCTCAGGGTCTTCCTCCTGCATTTTTTGGTTTTGGCAAAGCATATTAGAGTTTGCCCGATACTACCGCCATCATGAAAAGATTGTGTCTCGTATTGATTCTAGGGTTGATGCTGGCCGGATGCGCCAGTCCGGGTGCCGGCAACGGAACCGCCGCGCCCCAGGGCCAGGGAAGCGCGAATTTCCAAAGATGCGTATCCCAGTGCGAGCCTGGAAATTCAGGAAACGGCTCGTTCTGCATAGATGGCTGCAGGGCCGAGGAGGGAGCACGCACGCAAGACACCTACTGGTGCGACCAGCTGGATAACTTGCCGAACATCCCGTCATGCTACGGCACCGTGGCCAAGACCAATGGGGATATGACGCTCTGCAACCGGTTCTCAGGGACCGATAAGGATCATTGCGTCGCGGCTTTCGGCTCTACAAGCGCCGGCTGATTTTTCCCTTTTTTGTCTCCGGCGCTAAGATGCCGGTTTTCTATTCTCTAGTTTTGGAAAAGATTAGGTCCGCCCTTATCC
Source organism: Microcaldota archaeon (assembly GCA_043803165.1). Taxonomy (GTDB): domain Archaea; phylum Micrarchaeota; class Micrarchaeia; order Anstonellales; family Bilamarchaeaceae; genus Bilamarchaeum. Next base: position 46,349 of record JAZDKI010000020.1, on the reverse strand, counting down.
TTACCTGCGCCGGAAGGAAAGGATAGTCTCTTTCTTGCAGACCTCAGAACTGCCCGGAGGGTCTTCCTCCTGCATTTTTTTCATTATCCCCACAATCCAGATACGTTTTTACCTTTTTTCTGCCCTTAGATAGTGTTTTAAACACATTTTCTCAATAAAACTGTGTGGGGGTGGGGGGATGAGGCATAGAACTGAGAGATTGCTGCGTCCTGATCTGACCGAATCCAGAAGGGAAGATGATTCAGGGAGGTTCCGGTGCACCGCGCCGTCTGACCCGGATACGCAGAGACGCCCTATAGATAGAGATTTGAAAATGGCTTGCATGAAGGGGGATTTTGAGCGGGCTGAAAAAAGCGTCAATGAAGGCGCCGATGTCAACGGTCGGGACACCAACTCGCTGACCAAGCTGATGTGGGCCGCCCGGGGCGGGGAGAAGGGCGGCAGGTACAAGGAGATCGTGGAGCTTCTCATCGAAAGGGGGGCGGATGTGCTGGCGAGGAGCATCTGCGGGGAGACCGCCAGGGATATCGCGATCGAGGCTGGCAGGTATGATATCGCCGAGGTCCTGAGTGCCGCGGAAGCCAGGGCCGGAAGGGAACTGCCAGCTGCGTCGTGCTGAAATGTTGCGGGCATTTTGTGACGCTTCTTTATATACCTTGGATCCGCACATCGAGTATAACAGCTGTGCCTGAAGGCGCAGTATACGAGGTGTAAAAATATGAAAGGGTGTTTGGAAATCCAGTAAGGGAATGACGAAGCAGGAACAGGTAGCTAAAGCGAGATCTGATTTTAGGAGATTGGCGGACAGCCCGTTGCTCGTCGGTGCGATGCATCCGGCCGATATGTTCGCGAGAGCGATGGCCCCTCCGAAGAAAGGCACATTCGAGACCTTGTCTGATGCCGGGAAGAGCCGGGATGGGGAAGTGGTCAAGGCCGTCTGCGGTTATCTTGTGCTCGCAAGCGCAAACGCGGGTTTCAAGGAGCTCGTGGGCTGGAGCGAAGGCCTGAAGTCGGTCTTGGCGGAAGCCAAAAGGACCTGGAACGGACGCGATTTGGAGGTCCTCATGACCGCTAAGGGGCAGGTGGACAAGGCGCTGGACGGGAAAGCCCGGGAGATGGACACGCCTCCGGCGAAAGCTGAGGGCGGAAAGCAAAACCAAGCCGGTTATGTCCCAGCGGACAAGCGACTGCTCGATGCGGCGAAGAAGGGCGACGCCGAAGGCGTGAAGGAGGCGCTCGATGCTGGGGCGGATCCGAAAGCCACAGATGAGAGCGGAAAGACCGCGATGGACCATGCGATGGGCGATGCCCACCCGGATGCACCGTGGCCGGTTCATCCGAAAGTGGTCGAGGCGCTCCAGGAACGCATGACAAAAGCGGCGTGATTTGTTTTGGGGGGATTCCCCCTCTCTTATATTTTCATAAACCTTCCAGCCCAATCCATATCATGGAAGTCGAGAAAGCGATTTTGGGGCGGAGATCGGTCCGGAGCTATCTTGATAAGCCGGTGCCGGAGGATATCATCAAGAAACTGCTGAAAGCAGGGGCGATGGCCCCGTCCGCGATGGACAGACAGCCGTGCAGGTTCATCGTCATCTCGGATACCAAACTGATCAAGTCGCTATCGGACAAGGTGAAAGAGAAGGCCGGGACGCTCGGCGTCGCTGCCAGGTTCGCGGAGAGGATGAAGCTCAAGGAGGACGTCATCTTCCATGGCGCGCCGCTCCTCGTCCTGGTCGTAGCGGAAGAGGACAAGTGGGGCGACATCGACAGCGCTTTGGCTGCGCAGAACATGATGCTCCGCGCATACGACCTCGGCCTGGGGAGCTGCTTCATAGGCTTCGCGACCATGCTCGCCGATGAATTGGCGCTGATGCGATCGCTAGGATTGAAAGACGGGCAGAGGCTCGTATGCCCGCTCATCTTCGGCTTCCCCAAAGGATGGCCGGAGCCGAAATCGAGGGAAGCCAGGGTCCAGAAATGATTAAATCGTTGAGGTGCGATTGATGGCCATGTACCTGAAGATACACCAGGACAAGGAGAAGGTCGTCGCTGTCTGCGACGCGGACCTGATAGGCAAGGTCCTCGAAAGCGACAAGGGGTATCTGGACCTGGAAAAGCACAAATCATTCTACCAGGGAGAGCTGGTGGGCAAGCCCCAGGTCGAAAAGGCCCTCCGGAGCTTCGATTCGGCCAATCTTGTGGGCAAAGAAGCGGTCGGTGTGGCGCTCGCGATGGGCCTGGCCTCGAAAGACGGCGTTATGTATATAAAGAAGACGCCGTATATCCAGATTTATAGGTTCTGAGGCGGGGGATATGAAAAACATCACCATAATCGCGGATGACAAGGTCGGGCTGCTCGCTGACATATCATACGTCCTTGCTAAAAGCAAGATCAACATCGATGCCATCAACGTGGACGTGGTCGGAGGCAAGGCCATCATCTCGCTCACGGTATCAGACGCAGTCAAGGGCAAGCAGGTCATAGAATCGGCCGGATACAAGGTCGAGGACCAGAGCGCTGTCGTGATAAAGCTGGAGGACAAGCCCGGGGAGCTGAACCGGATAACGACCCTGCTCTCGAAAGAGGGCGTGAACGTGATGCACATCCATACGCTCTCCAAGGACGGCAAGAACACGGTCCTCGCGATGATCGTGGACAAGCCCAAAAGGGCGATGCTGGTGCTCCAGCCCCACCTGATAACGAACGAGTCGGCCTACTAGAGGTCGGCTTCCAGGGTTTTCCCTTTCTTATCTATTTTCACGTTCTGCTTCTCGAGGGATCCGAAATCCCCGGATTTGGCGAGGGCCGATAGCTCTTCGACCCGGGAGTATCTCTCGTAGATCAGGTCGCCTTTGGCTTTCAGCTCCTTCTCCTCCTCTTTGAGGGCTGCGATGCGCTCCTTCTGCTTCTCCAGCCTCCCGAGGAGCTTCTCAAGCTTCAGGTTCGGCTTCTCCGCATTGGCGTAGTATTCATCAGCCGCCTCGCTCAGCGTGGCGAAATCCCTGGGTTCTGATTTGGAGAGTTTTGAGAGCCTGGCGAGCGAGAAATCCGCCATCCTGCCCCCTTCGAAGAAGCCGGTCGGCCGGGCGCTTGTAAGCATCTCATCGATCGCCTTCTCCAGATTCTGCCTCTGCTCCGGATTTAGGCTGGTCCCGGGGGTCTTCTCATCGATCCCCGAGCGGGATATGGCTTCGAGCGCATATTCCTTTCCGAGTGGCATCTTCATCAGCGATACGATGACATACTTATCTGAAAGCTCCAATGCCTCGGACGGGGAGGTTTTCGGCGCTTTGTAGGGGCTCCCTGCCTTTATCTCGCGGTCCGACCATGTCTCATAGCGGTGCGCGGCTATGATGGCGCCGTCCCGGATCAGGATCGCGTTGCCTTCCCCGAACATCTCGAAGATGAGCGACCCCTTCTCGAAATCGAAGGATAGGATCCGGTCATGGCACACCTGCCGCACGGCCTTCAATCTCGCGTTCCCGAGCTCTTTTTCTATCTTCTCGGCGAACTTGTCCCCGCCTTCGCAAGGCTCGATATACCTTGTGATGTTGATGCGCATCCCGAGCTCGCAGATGACCTCGTCTGAACCGATCTTCATCCGGTATCTCTTTTCCCCGATCTTCCGGATGCGTGAGAGATGCTTGCCTACGAGCGATCTTGAAAGCTCGCCTGCGAGAAAGGAGTATTCGAAGGCTGACATGATGTGCATGCACCGATAACGCAGCGTGCGGTTTTAATCGTTTAGCTGATGATATGCGGGCATGGACTTGGAGGCTGAACTCCTCAAATCGCTGACGAAGGACCAGCTCGAAGAGAGGATAGGGGGAGCGGTCTCATCGTTCCACGGCCTGCTGACGAGGGAGGTCGCGGTCAGGCTCATCGCAAAAGAGATGGGCCTGCTCAAAAGCGAGGATAAGACGTTCCGCCTGGGGGAGATCCCAAGGGCCCAGAAAAGGGTCTGCTTCTGCGCAGATGTGAGGAAGGTCTGGCCTACGGCGCTTTATCCGTCAGGGAAGCGCTCCAGGGTGGTCGAGGTCGAGGACGGGACCGGCTATAAGCCCCTGGTCCTCTGGAACGATGATGTGGACCTTGCCAAGGGCCTGCGGGCTAAGGACGCGATATCGGTCAAAGGCGCCTATGAGAAGGGGGGGGAACTGCATCTCGGATATAGCGGAAACCTCGAAGTCACGTCCAAGGCGGCTTTTTCCGACCTATCCGGCCTGGAAGACGGGGAAGGAATCCATCTGCGGGGCGTCGTCTCCTCCATCGAGGGGAGGGACACGTTTGTGCGGGGCGGAAGGACCGTCCCGGGATTCTCTTTCATGCTGACAGACGGCAAGGCCGAGCGGAGGTGCGTCATAATCGAAGGCCTTGGGAGGGCGGATAGGCTCGAGAGGGGCGATGAGATCATCATCGAGAACGCGGACGCGAAAAACGGCGGCGTGGAGATCGATTCGCATGCGAGGATGCTTTCCCGGAGGGCCAAGGACATGCTTATCGGGAAAATCAGCGCGCTGGAGTGCGTTGGCGATGGTTTGGCTGTCGAGGTCGGCGGGAAGAAGGCCGCATTCGGGCGTGAAGGCGCCCTGCGCTTCCTTGGCGTGCAGGCTGCCGGTGACATATCGCTTTCCACCGTCGTGCAGCTTAAAAAAGACGAACTTATAAATAGTAAGATAGCCGTTAAGCTCGGACAGATAGAAGGCCGGTCTTAGGTGATACGATGGCCCCGATTACTTTGAAGGTCGCTGAAGCGTTCCAGAACGACATAGGGAGAGGGATAGCCAGGATAGACTCCAAAGCCAAAAGCGAGCTGGGCGTCTCCACGGGGGATATGATAAGGCTCCTTGGCAAGAAGGCAGCCCTCGCCATCGTCTGGCAGGCGCATCCGGACGATGAAGGATTGGATATGATCAGGATGGACGGCATCCTGAGGCAGAACGTGGGCGTCGGCCTGGGCGAGAAGGTACGCGCCGAGCCGGTGCAGGTCAAGGTGGCCAAGAAGATCGTGCTGGCGCCGCAGGAAGCTGTCCGATACTCCGTAGGATTCGACCAGTATGTCAAAAAGAGGCTCATAGGAAAGCCCCTATTGAAAGGCAACCTCCTCCCGGTCGGCATATTCGGCACATCGATCCCGCTCATAGTCGCCCAGGTGTTCCCGCAGGGCCCCGTGATGGTCAGCGAGGAGACCGAGGTCAGGATAAACAAGGAGCCGATCAAGGAGATGAAGAACGTCCCGAACATCACCTACGATGATGTCGGCGGACTGAAAAGCACGATACAGAAGGTCCGCGAGATGATCGAGCTCCCGCTGCGGCACCCCGAGATCTTCGAGAGGCTGGGTATAGATCCGCCCAAAGGCATCCTGCTCTACGGCGCCCCGGGGACGGGCAAGACCCTGCTGGCCAAGGCGGTCGCCAATGAAAGCGACGCCAATTTCTTCTATGTGGGCGGCCCTGAGATCATCAGCAAGTATGTCGGGGAGAGCGAGGAGAGGCTGAGGAAGCTTTTCGCCGAAGCCCAGGAAGGCGCCCCGTCGATAATATTCATAGACGAGATAGACGCCATAGCCCCGAAGAGGGAGGAGGTCATGGGCGAGGTGGAAAAAAGGATGGTCTCGCAATTGCTCACCATCATGGACGGCCTGAAGGCGAGGGGCGAGGTCATCGTGATCGGCGCCACGAACCGGCCGGACTCCATAGACCCGGCATTGCGGAGGCCGGGGCGCTTCGACCGCGAGATAGAGATAGGCGTCCCTGACAAGAACGACCGGAAAGAGATCCTGAACATCCATGTGCGCAACATGCCTTTGGAAAAAGACGTCGATGTGACCGAGGTCGCCAACGTCACCCATGGATACACAGGAGCGGACCTCTCTTTGCTCTGCAAGGAGGCCGCCATCAAGGCGTTGCGGAGGATACTCCCGGCGATAAACATCGGGGAGGAGGCGATATCGCCAAAGCTCCTCGAGACGCTCATCGTCACAAGGGAGGACTTCTTCAACGCGATGCACGAGATCCAGCCGTCCGCCCTCCGCGAGGTGTATGTGGAGAGGCCGACCGTGAAGTGGGCGGATATCGGGGGCATGCAGGGCATAAAAAGGGAGATCCAAGAGGCCGTGGAGCTCCCGCTCAAGAAACCGGAGATATTCGAGAAGATGGGCATCCGGCCGATAAAGGGCATACTGCTCTACGGGCCGCCCGGGACAGGGAAGACGCTCCTTGCCAAGGCGGTGGCGAACGAGAGCGAGGCGAATTTCATATCGATAAGCGGCGCGCAGGTGCTGACGAAATACGTCGGTGAGAGCGAGAAATCGGTCCGCGAGATATTCAAGAAGGCCCGGATGGCCGCGCCCTGCGTGCTGTTCATAGACGAGATCGACGCGATAGCGGTGCGCAGGACAGGCTCCGGCGAAGGGGGGACCATGGTCACCGAGAGGATAGTCGATACGCTGCTCACTGAGATGGACGGATTGCGGAGCCTCAAGAACGTGGTCGTGATAGCGGCGACGAACCGGCCTGACATGCTCGATGCCGCGCTCATGCGGGCAGGGAGGTTCGACAGGCTTGTCGAGATAACGCCTCCGGACGAGCCTGCGAGGCTGGAGATTTTCAAGATATCCACCTCCAGGATGCCCTTGGAAAAGGACGTCGGGCTCAAGGACCTCTCGAAACTCACCGAGGGATATACCGGAGCGGACATAGACAATCTTGTGAGGGAAGCCGGCATGGCCGCGATAAGGGACGGGTCGAAGAAGGTCTCGCTGAGGCATTTCGAGCTGTCCTTCAAGAACATCGTCCCGAGCGTGAAGAAGGAGGACGTGGAGAGCGTCCAGCGGTTCAAGAGCGCTGCCGCGACCATGTATAGGTGAACCGATGGATATACTTATCGAAAAGGACGAGGCTGGCCAGATCGCGGTCAGCGTGCTCGCCATCTCGCTCGCGATGGGCATCTTCTTCGCGGGCGTATCAGGCATCTTCGCATATCCAAAGGAATTCCTGCTCTTCCTCGCGCCCCTCTTTGTCACCGTCGGAAGCGGATTCATACTCCACGAGATGGCCCACAAGCTGGCGGCCATCTATTACGGGGTCGGGGCGCGGTTCCGGATGTGGACCACCGGGCTGGTCGCGATGCTCGTGACATCGCTCTTCGGGTTCCTGTTGGCCGCCCCCGGGGCCGTCGTCATCTACGGCAGGGTCGACAACAGGGAGAACGGGCATATCGCCGTGGCCGGCTCCCTGCTGAACATCTCGCTGGCCCTCTTCTTCCTCGGATTGGATCATGTCGCCCCTGTGAGGATGTTCTTCAGCTTCCTTGCAGGCTTCCCAGCCGGGACCGGCTTCGGCATCGCAAGCGGGATCCTCCAGGTGTGGAGGTTCGGGGCTGCGATGAACATCCTCCTCGCGCTCTTCAACATGATACCCGCCTTCCCCCTGGACGGGAGCAAGGTGTTCCGGTGGAGCCTCCCGGCCTGGCTGATCGTCGTGGCGGCGCTTCTTGCCATGGGCTCCGTGCTGATAAGCCCGGTGATAGTGTTCACGTGGGTCATGGCGCTCGTCTTCTTCACGTTCCTCTCAAGGATGATATTCAGGTGACTGCATGCGCGGAGCTGAAGCGGTACTCTCAAAAAAGATCCTGCTCGGCAGGCAGTGCGTGGTCAAAGAGAGGCTCCCCAAGGGATACCGCGCCACGGAGCTGGACCGGCGCCTGCGCATGGAGCGGACGAGGGGGGAGGCCAGGCTCCTCCATAAGGCTAAATTGGCCGGCGTGGACTGCCCTACCGTCTATGAGGTCGATGATTTCAGGATAACGATGGGCTTTATCGGCGGTTCGCGCCCCGCGATGGATGAGGGGGATGCGGAAGGGGCGGGCAGGATGCTCGCGAAACTGCATAAGGACGACATCATCCATGGCGATTTCACCCCCGCGAACCTGATCCTGTCCGATAAGCGCCTGTATGTGATAGATTTCGGGCTCGGGTTCATATCCAAAGACATCGAGGACAAGGCGGTGGACGTCTTCACGATGCTGCGCGCGCTCGGAGATGGACGTGGAAAGGGGAAATCCCGAGAACGCGCGGAAGAGGCGTTCCTCTCGGGATACGATTCTTATGAAAAGGCGCCATCCGTCTTGAAGAGGGTCAAGGACGTGGAGAAGAGGGTGAGATACGCGGCCTGACTCATCGGCAACGATCGCCGATCGAAGGGAAGGTTTTGGAATAATCCCCGATGGATATGAGCGCAGGGTATCTATATCCGAAAAAGCTCATCCCCCGGCCGTTGTCCGTCAGCATCCTTCCGCTCGCTTCGACCTGCACCTTCACCAGCACGCCCCGCTGGATGTCCGGATCAAGGCAGCAGAGGCTGAGATTCACCGGCGCCTGCATATACGCCCCTTTCAAAACGCATTCACGGTCTTCGCACCGCGTGGCGTCTGCATCTTTGAGGATGTCGCCTGAAGAGCACGCCAGCCCGTCCAGGCCGGTCACAGGCAAAGAGCCGACCAGATTAGAAGCCGTCTGCAGGTATGCCGATGCCTCCTCATGTCCGAACCGCGCAAGAAGGGCCCTGTGGTGATGGAGCCTGGTTTTTAGGGCGATCTCGGAGGGGGCCATGTCGAGGGATTCGTTTATCGCCATCCCAGCCACCCTCTCCACCTCCCCCGCATAGGAATCCGCATCGAATCCCCTAGTGGTGTTCCTGACATATGAGAAATCGCCCCCGGATGCCTCCAGTTTATTGAAGATGAAGAAATCCGCGAGGTCGTAGATGCTCAGATCCTCATCGCCGATGAGCCCTTCGTTTATCATATAGAGTATGCCATTGAGCCTTGACGGAAGGCCCAGCCGGTCGATGTGATGGACGAAGCGGATCAGGTCCCTCTTTGGAGCCCCCTGCCCATGGAGCAGGACGAATCCCATCAGCATCTGCTCTTCGGCATTCAGTGTGGATATCACTTCGCTATGATCCGCGGCCCCGTCCTGCTGCATATGTCCGAGCTCATGGGAGACCAGCATCATCAGATCTATCGGAAAAATCACTTTGCCGCCTGGGAAATATATGCCCCGGTCGTGCGTGAAATCCGAGCGTGCACGGGCATATGCGGTCGCTTGCAGGCCTTTTTTTTGCGAGCAGGACTTGTCGGTCTTCGTGATCGTCACGCCTTCTGGCATCCCCTGTGTCGAAAGCATGTGGGTCTCGTTGACGAAATCCGCGAGCTGGGGGTCCAGAGGGATCTTCCAGCTGGACCCCTCGAGTTCAGGGACCATCCTGCTCAGGCCGTTGGTCTTGCGGTTGAGAGACTGGGTCGTTTCGTTATGGGAATAGCACGGGTCCTTGGCGCATGCGCCGAGCGATAGCGACGCGGCCAAAGGGACCGCGAGGGCGAATCCGCGGAGCTTCTTCAATGCGCTGGAAAAGATGCCGGGGCGCCGCCCTCCCTCTTGATGGGGGGATGGCCCTGGACGTAAAACCTTCTGTTTAATGCCCATTATTACACATTAATATACTAACTAAAACACTTTATAAATGGCATGCCCGCCATTCCGGCATAATTAAATAGCGCCATCGGCATATATATGTGGGCTAGAGCGGGGCTAGGGGTCCCGATACCGCATATCCCCTTAGGCGGCTCGAATGCCCGGGGCGTTTTGCCGGATAGGCATGCCCTGCGCCTTAAGCGCTGACGTCCTGCCTTGTGTGGCGGGACAATAGATGAACCGGGTCAGGCCGGAAGGAGCAGCCCTAAATTTATTGTGCCGTGCTTGCAAGACCCAGGACCGAGCAGATGGCGCAGGCTCCTTGTTTATCCGTCAGGGCCAACCGGGAAGCCCACAACTCCCAGGTTTCGGGTTCTGTGTAGTGCCTCACGGGTTGTGGGCTGATTTGGCCCGCAGGCCGAACTGAAGCCCGCTTTTCATAAGCTCGTCCTATTGTGCTTTCGTCTTTCCTCACGAAAAGTGGGCGATCTTGAAAACGAGCGAAGCGAGCTTTCAAGTGGAAGCCCGCTCATGTTTGACTGGCGCTGGTCCCTTATTCTGCATTTCTAGGCTCTTCTCATTATCGACTAGGACCCGTTCGCCTCCTGCTTCTCCTGGGCTCCGGGAACTGACGCTGGACGAAACAAAGAAAAGGGAAAAATGAAAAAATCAGGGCGAATGCCAGCTCGGGGCGTTCGCCGCGCAGGTGGTCTCCGATGGCGGGCAGACGGGATTCTGGCCAGGGCAATCCGAGCAGGGGAACTGCTTCTTCATCCCGCAGCAGCAGCTGTCGAATCCTGCGATGTTGTCCACCCGATAGAACCACGAGTACTTGCAGGTGGTGTAGCAGGTCTGGCTGGTGAAGAACTGGGATGCCGCAGCCTGGCACTCGCTCTGGGAGCTCAGGCCGCTGGCTATTACCTGGGCCCCGCTTGTCAAGGCGCAGACCGATTCGCAGTTCAAATCCGGAGGCGATACGCATTCGCAGTTAGATCCGCATGCCTGGTTCTCGCTGCATCCTGTCGGCGAAGCGTCGGGATCGCACCCCTCGTTTCCGTTCACTTTCCCGTCCCCGCAGTATTCGGGCTCCTCCCAGCAGAGGCATTGGTCGCAGGTCTCTCCTGATCCGCAGTCGGAATCGTCCTCGCATTCTTCCCCGGCTTCGACCTGCTGGTTGCCGCACTCGGCAGCCTCATCCACGCAGGTGCAGCCCGGGCCGCAGACCTCGTCTTCCCCGCAGGCGAGATCACCCGTTCCGTCGCACTCCTCGTTGCCTTCGCGTTCGCCATCGCCGCATCCGGTGTCCTCTACGCAGACGCATCCGGAGCAGTATTCGTCATCCCCGCAGGCAAGATCATCGCTTCCGTCGCATTCCTCATCGCCTTCCTGCTCGTCATTGCCGCAGTAGGCTTCCCCAGGAGGCAGCCCGTCTTCCGGCACATCCTCAGGGAGATAGCATCTGCAGTCGTGGCATGTCTTTCCCATCGAGCAGTCGTCGGTGTAGCTGTTGCCGTGGTCGCATTCCTCAGGGGGATCCACCAAGCCGTCCCCGCATTGGCCCTGCGTCTGGACGCACTTGCATATCTTGCAGGAGAAGCCGGTCGGGCAGATGTTGAATTTCACATTCCCCCCATCGCACTCCTCGTTCGGGAGGGATATCTTGCCGTCTCCGCAGACCACGGATGTCTCGAGCTTCTTGCATACGCAGCTGTCATGGCAGTAGTGGCCCTCGGAGCATTTGTTGGTGTTTGTGCTGCCGTAGTCGCAGCCTTCATTGCCCGTGACCTTGCCGTCGCCGCATACCGGGGGCACATCCTCTTCGGGCGGCTCTTGGCCGGTGCCGTTGCCTTCCGTCGTCCCGTTGCCGGTCTGTGGAGGCTGGTCATATGGGGCTTCTGGGCTCAGATCCGGCCCGCAGTAGTCCCCGACCTTCTTGCAGTCCGGGCAGTCGGTCTTGTTGCCTTCCTTGACGACGCACCGATAACTGGTGGATTCGTCGCAGGGCACATAGCAGCACCTGCACGGACCCGGATCGGTCCAGGTGGCGCTGTTATTCTCATGGAAATTGGTGCTGATGAAGGTTTTCGCTTTTGGCTTCGCCCATTCATAGGCTTCCTTGTCCGAGACGCCGGGCGTCCCGTCCTTGTCGGCTTCGGCGCTGATTGAGGCGTTGGTCTTGGCCTGGAGGAAGAAGTGGCTGAAGACGCCCCCCGCCCCCATATTCTGATAGGGGCGTGTCAGCCCCCAGGCCGGATTGTCCTCGACAGGGGTTATTATCGTCCTTCCAGGCCCTTTGAGATTGCCTGAGGCCGCCCCGCTGTAGCACGAGAAATACATGAATGTTAAATCGCAGGACTTGATGCCGTCCAGCCACAGGTCGAATTGGGAGTCGAAGACCTGCGCCACGCCCTGCGCGCTCCCGCCCTCCTCGATGCCTCCGCCCGGCGTCGCCTTACGGAAGCGCGGGTTCATGTTGACCCAGTGGAATTTCTTGTATTCACCGGCGAATATCCAGTTCGGGACGTCTGCCCCGAAGCTCGCCACCGATGGGACCCACTTCGCCTCCCCTGTCCGTATGTTCAGGTATTTGTAGTAATACGTGGACATGCCGTGCGTCGAGACGTAGATGAAGACCTTGTCGCAGCATACCGAGCTGCGCATCAGCGTGTTGAAACCGTCCGTGAGGCTTGCCAGGGTCGTCTGGCCGTCGCTGTTGGATTCATTCGCTTTGGCTGTAAGGTATATGATATCGCCGTCAGCGTAACCCTGCCCGATGAGATAATCGTACATCCTCTTCGTATCCCCCCGGAACATGGGCTCGTCGTAGCCTGTCACTATCAGGGCGCGCTTCTTGCCGACCCCCTCGCAGCATCGCTCCTGCGCCACTGGGACCGTGGTCCCATCTGGAACGTTCGCTATCGCGTATGCCGGGAACCCGAGCCGGGTGGATGTGTGGGTTTGTCCGGAGAGACCCATGCTCAGGTTGCCTTCTGAAGGATCAGGATATACCCTCCAATATGCGTCAGTGCGGTCTTCGATCCCCGGGAAATACGAGACGCCGTCGATGATCGGGTAGAACGATTCGTTGGAGACCGTGAATTCCGCGCTTTCCACATCGACGAATACGAAAAAGGCGTCGTGCGCGAAAGGCGCTTGCGGGGCCGTATCTACGAAAAAGAACCACGTATCGCCGTCCAAGGTGAAGTTGAAATCCTTCTCCCCGCGCGTTGATGTCACCACCGTGCCTGCAGGAAGGGGATCCTCCCCTGGGGAAAAGACGTAGTAATCGTTGGAGCCGACGACTTCGCTCACCACGAGGCGTATCGCGTCCTCGCGGGAGATCGGAATCGCATATGCCTGGGCGGGGGTCTCGGATTCGAGGCAGTCCCGGCCGATATCCCGCTCCATCATCACGACGAATATGCCCATCCCGGAAGCATCGATCGAATCCAGGCGGGCCTTGAGTTTCTCCGCGGTCGAGCCCGGGTTTGCCGAAATGTATGCCGATACCTTGCGCTGGGCTTCGTCCATCTTCGCTTCCGCCCCTTCCATCTGGGAAAACAGCGATGAATAGTCCCTGCCGCAGTCCACGCCTTCCGAGTATTTTCCGACTTCCTCGACATAGGAGAGGTGGAGGCCGATCATGTCCAGGGTGAGGAGCTGGGCTTCTGTGAGATGGAGGTATAGCGGGAAATTGCCGTCCGATTCGATCTCGGATTCGATAGCTTCCACCTGCGTGCGAAGCGATGCGACGTTCGGTGCCGTGCTTGCTGACGCTATCTGGTTGTTCATGGCGTCCAGCCTCGGCCCGAATGTGTCTTCGGGTCCAACGCTTTGCCCGCCGAAAAACGACTGGAGCTGCTCGAGGCAGCCGAAAAAACACAGCGAAACCGCTAGGACCAGGATGACAGGTATATGCCTGCGAATACCATCCGCCATGGGTGGCTTTCTCGCTATAGGTTAAAATGGTTGCCCAAAAGCCAGGTTGACGTAGTCCGATAAGGAATGCCTATCCAAATGGATCTGCCCGCACTGTGGCTAGCTTATCAGGTGGCATCAAAAGAGGATCTGCAGATATCCCCGAAAACGACGAATCCTTCCCGATCCCCGTCTCCGACCGCCAGAAAATAGTCGTCCTCTTCCAGTGGGAGGGAGACAAGGCCGTCTTTGCCGCTCATGGAAGACCAGTGCAGGGTCCTGGCGAATACCCCCCCGACGGGCGATCCGCCGTCTGTCACATTCGCCTTCACGGACATGCCATCGCAGTCCACCTCTACGACCGCGAACAGCTTCTTGGGCGGAGGGGGCGGGCATCTCTCCGGATATCGGAATATCTCGTAATCCTTGGCGTTATACGTATCGGTGTTGATATATATCCGGTATGTCCCGTTCTTCGTGAGTTCGAATGCCGTGTGGCCGCTATAATCGGTGTGCTTGAGCGCCCGGAGGCCCTGGTAAGGCTCGTAAAGGACGAGGCGCAATTCGACATCCGGGGCGGGCTCGCCGTTGGATGCGACGGCGTCGACGATCAGCATGTCCCCCGGGCATTCTGCGTGCATCTCAAGGTCGAGCCGGTAGGTGGTGTTGGCCGCCAGCGAGACGGAGAACATGAGAAGTGATATCGCGAAGAGACGCATATGGACCTGCCGGAACATATCTTCCCGAAACCCGTTATAAAGCGCTCGGCTTTGATAAAGGGTTATATTCCTTAATCCCATAGTCCACTCATGCGTATCGCCACCAGGCAGGGTCGCATAGCGACCATGATGATCGCAATAGCGCTAATCGCATTTGCATTGTTCCCGGGATGCTGCGGGACGGCGGATACGGCAATCCAGGAAAACCAGACGAACCAGACCCCGGCGCCGATCGAGAACAGGCCTCCGCAAGTCGATTTGACCCTGGATTCGGCCAGCGGCCCTAGCCCGTTCTACCCGACGTTCACTTATGTGTGCTACGACCCGGATGCCAACCTCGTCTCATGCGAATTCAAGTTGGACGGGTTGGCCTTCGCCAAAGGGCTCGAACAAAACGAGATATTCCCGGAAAATTACACATATCCTGGTTTCTATCAAGAGAGCATGAAAACGCCTGGAAACTACACCATGAGCATAGAAGCCCTTGACAGCGACGGCCTGAGCGCTTCGAAGACGGTCGGGTTCACCGTGCTTCCCGGCGAGTGGCTCGCCGGACCGGGATGGTACAACTGCAATGAAAACCGGTACAGCCCGCCATGCGACTATATGTACGACGAATACTGCGACAAGATAGTCCCGGAAGACCTAGATGTCAGAGAGGCCTCGGCAGAGGCGATAGCAGAGCATCCAGGGGAGTTCTCCCTCAACCAGCTGCTTGATGTGTATGACTGGGTGCATGCGAACGTGTTCTACCAGAGCGTGCCCATCGACATGTGGCCGCCATATCCCCCCAACGAGACCCTCAAAACGGAATCGGGAGACTGCAAGAACCAGGCTGTGCTCATCGCGTCCATGGTGGAATCGATAGGCGGCTCAGCGCGCATACTCTACATCCCCGATTGCAGGCACGCATTTTCCGAGGTATACCTCGGGACCGGCCAGGACGCCGAATACCTGAACAATGCCGTTTGGGCGCATTATGACATCGTCGAAGGGACCTACCCCCAATGGCATACATCCCTCAACAGGAACAACGAGACCGAGAACTGGTTCATCTTCGACACGGCAGGCGGATATTACCCGGGCAACACAATACCGGAATGCATGAATGCCACCACCGTATATTACCTGCTCGACTGCAACCGCGACCCGGAGCTGCTCAAGTCGCCCATCACCCGCGGCACGGAATACGGACCTCTGGTCCGGTTGAATGAGACCCAGATACTGAGGCCGGCATACCATTACTACTATTACATCCCGCCCTGGAAGGAGAACGTGCCGGACTTCGAGTACTGCCACTATGACATCCGGATAAAGTCCCTTTCCACAAAGCCGCTGGACTGGTATTTGACCGACGAGGACGGATATGACGACTATTCGCATCAGCGCACCTTCATCAGGTATTACGGGGAGGAGCAGGTGATGGAGACGGAATACGGATTCGACTGGGACCGTTCGGACTACATCTATTTGATAATCTCCAACACGAACATGAAATCCTCGGTCACGACCCATACCGAAGTGACCGAGACCTGCTACAAGGGCGGGGATTGACGCCTCAGCATGTGCCATCGCAGGCCTTTCGGGCCGACTCGCAGCCGTCTTTGCCGGTGTCCCAATGCTCTTTCGCTTGGGCCTCGCAGGGGCCGGCCTGCGGGGCAACATCCGGATTGGCGCCTATCGCCTCGATCTCTGCGCAGCGCTTCAGGTCGTCATTATACACCTTGTCGTATCTGGCAGTGCACTCGTTAAGCTTTTCCAAGCACCCGTCCAGGCATTTTGGATCCTTTTCGCCCATGAAATCGGATATGAAATCCACCGCCATTTCGCCCCCCACCATGCCCTTGCAGGTGTACACCTCTTTGGGGTCGGTCAGATGGTCGCAGACCTCCGGCTTTCCCATCTCTGAGGCGACGCGGGTGTAGCAATCGACCTTTTTCCCAATGTAGTATTCGCAATACTCCGGCTTGTTCTGCGTAGTTGAGACATATTCGAAGCATTCAAGCCTATCGCCCGCGAGGGACTGGTTGTTGCATAGCTGGGGGTCATTCAGTTCCTTCGCGTACCTCTGCTCCTTGCTTACGCACCCCAAGAGCGCCAGGACCAGCGCTAATGAAACCGCTAAAAGAAGAAGATTTTTCGGCACCATGCAGGAATGAGGGATGCAATATTTTTAACGTCTCCTTTTAGAGAGAAAAATGCTCCGTCTGAGAATCCTATCTAGAGTTAAAATCTCTGTTTTATGACGTAAATTTTGATAATATTCTACACCATCATTAAGAATATAAACCATCCCGATAAGTCTAAAGCTTTTTACGGACCCACCTACTATACTTGCTTTTACGGATGAAGAACCGTATCTTGGATGCATGAGGTGGGAATGATGGTGAAGATAAACAAAAATGATATACTCAAAGTAATCAATCTGGCTCAACTTGAAGCCATTAGAAAATCATTTGATGAACTAGCGATAAGCATTAGGAACGTGAAGGCGGAGCTCCAAATCGGGCGCTGGATCGCCGTTCGAAGCAGCGGCATTCACCCAAAGGATGTCGCCGGGGCATGTGTATGCCATGGACATGTCGAGGCGGTATGTGGTGTTTACCGCTAGCGATAGCGGAAACATGAGAAGCGCTATTATCAGGATGCGCATAGACCCCAACAATTCGCATGAAATTTAATAGTGCTTTCGGGAAATTCCGGTTTATAGTTGCTAAAAGTGTTATTATAAGACTTTGCATCCTAAGAAGATGTGTGGTATCGCAGCGCAAGCCCATCGAGATAACCCCCAGGATGCCGGATGGAGTCGCCAGGATTGCACGGCTACTCAATTCGCTGAAGCTATCACCAGATCCGATAAACTATAGTTGGCAGATACCTGGCAAGGGTGTTTCTATAGGTTCCTACAGGGGGGAGAAATTGCTGCGCAAGCTCTCAGTGCTCGTCGGCGCACTGGAAGGGAAGAGTTTGATAGATGTCGGTTGTGGGCCGACCGAGAATAGAGAGACCGAAGTACTCAAGATATTGAGAGGATTGGGGATCAATTTATCTTCATATGTCGGAGTGGATCCAGCCCTAAGTCCAAGTCTTATGCGCGACCATGAGGAAGGAAGGCGGTTCATACCGGTTTCTCTTTATGAATTAGATGAAAACGTAAGAAGGGATATTGGGGAATTCGACATCGTTTTTACTTCCATGTTCTTCGGGTTCCCTCTAGGATCTTCAACACATCAGCTTAATTGGAATATTCTTGCGAGGCAGGGCGAACATATCACAGACATGCCGTTATATGGAGAGATAAAAGAGTTCATTGAGTTTAATGCCCAGGAGCACTTTGGGAGATTGGTGAACGCGGATGGATGCGTCGTGCATTTCGTTCTAGAGAACGAGCCTGCCCCCAACATTGAGATGGCAGAAGCGGCAGGACTCAGGCTGGAGGGGCAGGACGAGCTTGAGTATGGAATGGGCAAGTTGTTCCTATTAAGGAAAGGGGATTAGGTCGACCCTGAGGGTCGACAAACAATCTGTTTTTGACCCCACTTTTTTCAAAAAAGTGGGATGCTCCGTCTGGGATTTGAACCCAGGTCGATGGAGGACTTTGCGCCTTTTGGTAAAAGGCGCCCCAAAACTTATAATAAAGTCTTTGGAGCACCTTTTTTCAAAAAGGTGCTTGAAAGTCCACTATCCTTGACCGGTCAGCCCGGCCTTCCGACTTTTTCTGCCTCACGCATTTTCCCAGGGCTTTTGGCATGAGAGATGCAGAAGCCAAAAGGCCTCTAGACGAACGGAGCTTTGCTACTTCAGGACGCGCAGGATCTTTGAAAACACTTCCTCCACGCCCTTTGTCGCATCTATCTTGTGCCAATTCGGTGTTAAAAACTTTTCCTCTTCGAGCCTGATGAAGTCTTCCCGCACCCTGCGGAGGTATTCCCTGTTCTCCTCATACCGGTCGAGCTGCTTCTGCCTGCTTTTCCTCTCCTGTGAGACCTCGGGGGTTATGTCGAGCAGCAATACGCAGTCGGGCTTGATGAAGTTTATCCCTTCGACGATCTTCTTCGCCTGCGGATAATGGAGCTCGTTGAGCTCATAGGCTATCGTGGAGAAGACATACCTGTCCAATACCACCATCTTGCCGGTCTCGAGGGCCGCCTTCACTTTCGCCTGCTCGTTCGCGATGTCCGAGAGGAAAAGGAGGAAAAGGGATGTGGGGGCAAGCTCGAGCTTCTTCTCCAGATAGTCGTTTAGCATCTGGAAGTTCTTGGTCGGATACTTGAAGACGACGGCCTCAGGGTGCTTCTCGAGAAGCAGCTTGATCTGGGTGTCCTTCCCGCAACCGTCTATCCCTTCGAAGACTACGAGCATCGTCCCACCGGATTATTTCTTCGCTCCCTTGCCGAGGAGGTAGAAGACGCCCAAGGCGATAGTGCCGAGCAGGAGCAGGCCTCCGACTATCGGCACCAGGTCCGGTCCGCCCTGAACAGGCGGCTCGGGCGTTTCGTCCCCTGCTGATGCCGCATCCACATCGAGTGTCCCTATGGGCATGCCGTCTTTGAGCAAAGCCAGGCTGTATTTGCCGGGCTTGGACAGGGGAAGGAACGCCTTCCCTGACGGGTCGGTCGTCAATGTGGATCTGGCGCCAGAGGGGTCGGTCACCTGGATCTGGCAGCCCCCGCAAGATGAGCCGTCGGCTTCCGCATCGATCTCAAGCTCTTCGCCCACCGCGCTCAGGCCGGAGGCTGAAAGGCGCCCGGATGAGCAGATATCGGAGACGCAGTATTCACCCTGCGGGCAGGACGGGCATCCAGGCGCTGTGCCGCATTCATATGGCACGAGCGCATGGTCCTTCGCCTCGCCGCACCCAGCGACGGGCTGGCAGGAGCCTTCAGCGGCCGTGGCTCCGACCGTGCAGTATTCGATGCCTGCGCATTGGCCTGAGGAGGTGCAGCAGACGGGGGGGATGCATTCTGGAACGCAGTCATTGTCTAGGCACCTCTCCCCGCTTTGGCAGTCCAGGTCTGAGCAGCAGGGGAGCGGCACGCACTGGTGGCCTTCCGGATACCCGCAGCCGCAGTCCAGCTCGGCGCACCTTTGCCCGGCGCACGTTTGATCGGACGGGCAGTCGCCATCCGTTTTGCAGGCCTTGCCCGGCAGGCATTGCACGCATGGGACGGATGTGATCGTCAGGGCGTCAGAGCTGTAGCCTTCTTTCGATGCCCGCACGCGCACGGTCCGGTCGCATGCGTCGAATGAGTATGTGCCATCGACGGTCCTCCCGGAGGCCATATCATAGAGGCTCTCGGCATCGAAGGCCACGACAGACGCCCCGTCTATCGGCTCTCCGCCGCTCTCGACCGATACGGATATCCCGTCGCATGAGGCGGAAGCAGAGAGATCCAACATCTTCCGGCCCGCGCCGTCATCATCAGGTTCGGATGGTATCGCCTCGACGAAGAGGCCGTAGTAGTCATCTAGGGTGAGGTTGGTCAGGCCCGCGAGGTTTATCGTCCTCGCGCGCATGTCGAATGTCTGACTGGGCTCTACCCACGCCGTCCCGTCCCAGACGAAGACCTTCAGGCTGGATTCGTTGTAAGGCGCGATCTCCGCGGCGGTGTAGTGGAACGTCAAGGAATCCAAAAGGATATCCTCGTCGTAATAGACCTTGATGTACTTGTTCAGGAAAGACATGTAGCCGTCCGGTGGCGTGTTGTAGAGGTATGTCTCGTTGATCGTGTATGCCGGAAGGGGGACCGGGGTGCTTGGGGATGTGGAGCGGTCGGTCAGTGAGATCGTCACGGACCTGCTCCCCAAGGTGGTATTGGTCATCGTGAAGGTGTGGCCGTAAGCCGAGGCCTGCCCTATCTCCCAGCCGTTGTCATAGAACCTTGAATCGAGGATGGTCGTAGCTACGGTGCCCACCGGGCCGCCGAAGCCGAAGCGCTCGAAGAACCCGTATTCCGGATTGCGGTAAGCCGTGCAGCTTGTGATATTGTTGTCCAGGCTATTATAGATGGAGAAACCGTAATCGCAGTCGTGGGCTATATCGCTCGCGAGCAGGTTCCGGTTAGAGTTGGTGACTACCTGATAGCAGTCCCTAGCGCCATAAGCGATGTTGTCGGTGATCTGATTATCGTTGCACCTGTCTTCTAGCCGGATGTTGGCCATGTTGTTATCGAAAAGCGTATTTTCTTCGATGTAACTGTTGTTCACCATCTCGAATCCTATCCCGTAGTCATATCCGGTGATGTGGCAGTTCTTGACCATGATCCCGCGCAGGGGGCCGAGCCCTTCATATGCATTGACCCCCGCCCCGAAACCGGTCCCGGTCAGGGAATGGCCCTGGCAGTCCAGGATCACGTTGCTGGTCGAGATCATGATGCATGCCCAATCGAAGAATGGGGAGCCGGGGTTCGGAGCGCCGGCCAGGTCCGAGATGAGGCGGTATTCGCCTGAGCCGGTGATGTTTATGCAGCTGGTCACGTTCTGGATGGCCGGAGCGCAGTAGGCAAGCCCCGCGAATAAAAGCATCGACAAGAAGACGAACGATATCGGTTTCATGCCCAGATAGACTTAGCCAATATTAAAAAAACCTTAGGGGCGGACCCGCTTCGGCGCGCGCATCCGTCCTACCCATCCATTATAAAGTTTATTTCTAAGATATGGCAGGGAGAGGTAGTGACATGGACGTCATTTCGATTCGGGACATGGGAAAGGGGGATATAGAGTCGATTCTCGACAGCGCGGAAGCCATACACAAGGGCAAGAAAAAGCCGAACGTGGATGGCAAGGTGCTCGCGACGCTGTTCTTCGAGCCGTCGACAAGGACCAAGCTGTCCTTCCAGTCCGCGGCACTGCGCTCGGGCATGGAATACATCGATTTCCTCCCGGAGACAAGCTCGCTGAAAAAGGGCGAGTCGTTCGAGGACACGATAAGGACGGTCACCGGATATGCGGACGTGCTCGTTGTCAGGCACCCTAAGGAAGGCTCGGCGCGCTTAGCCGCCGATATAATAGACAAGCCGGTGATAAACGGCGGGGACGGTGGCAACCAGCACCCCACGCAGACATTGATCGACCTTTATTCCATCAGGAGGGCCAAGGGAAGGATCAAGGGGCTCAATGTGACGCTCTTCGGGGACCTCAAGCATGCGAGGACGATGAGGTCGCTCGCTTATGCCCTGGCGATGTTCGAGGCCAGGGTGACGCTGATCTCCCCCCAAGGGCTCGAGATGGACCCGGCTTATGTCAAGGAGCTCGAAGAGCGGTTCAAGGCGAAGATAAATGTCAAGAACGAGCCGTCTTTCTCGGATGCGGATGTGCTATATGTCTGCAGGATACAGCAGGAGAGGTTCGCAGACCCCCTGGAAGCCAAAAGGGTCACCGAGAGGTTC
The DNA here is from genome assembly GCA_043803165.1 of Microcaldota archaeon. Classification (GTDB taxonomy): domain Archaea; phylum Micrarchaeota; class Micrarchaeia; order Anstonellales; family Bilamarchaeaceae; genus Bilamarchaeum. The sequence continues at coordinate 24,842 of JAZDKI010000020.1, read as the reverse complement.
ATGATAAGGAAGGCGGACCTCGTGGATGCCAAAGAGGACCTGGTCATATTGCACCCGCTCCCCAAGATAAACGAGATCGAGGGCGCGATAGACACGATGAAGCAGGCGAGATATTTCGAGCAGGCGCACAACGGTGTGCCGGTGCGGCAGGCCATTTTGGAATACGCTTTGAGGTGATGCTATGCAGGTCGACAAGATCGAGATGGGGACAGTGGTGGACCATATCCGGGCGGGCAAGGCGGGCAAGGTCATGAGGCTCCTCCACATAGGCGAGGACTACCCGCATCGGGTGGCGATGATGCTCAATGTGCCGAGCAAGAAGATGAAGACGAAAGACATACTCAAGATAGAGGGCAAGGTCGTCACCGAGGAGGCGGCCAACATGATAGCCCTCGTCTCGCCCGGGGCCACCGTGAACATCGTCAAGGGCGGGAAGCTCGAGAAGAAGTTCAATGTCGAGCTGCCCCGCGAGATCAGCGGGCTCGCGCGGTGCTCGAACCCGAATTGCATAACGGGCGAAGGGGCCAAGACCCGCTTCACCAAAGAGGGCGACGAGCGCTACCGCTGCCACTACTGCGAGAGGCTTTTCAAGGCGGAAGAGCTGGTGTGAACTTGGAATACAGGCGGAAAGGGGATGCGATAGCGATACGCTTTGATCAGGGGGACGAGCTCATCTCATCGCTCAAGGCATTGTGCGCGAAAGAGAAGGTGTCTGGAGCGTTGGTGAGCGGAATAGGCGCGGCGAAGAAGGCGGAGATAGCTCATTACGACCCGGACACGAAGGAGTATCATGTGAGGAAGCTGGAGGGCAAGCTCGAGATAGTCTCGCTCTCAGGGAATGTCGCGATGAAAGACGGGGAGGCCGTCCCGCACCTCCATGTGGCCATGAGCATGAGGGATTTCTCCACGGTATCCGGGCATCTGATGAAGGCCGAGATAAGGCCGACATGCGAATTGGTGCTGCTGATGCACGGGATCGCGATAAGGCGCGAGCATGACGAGGAGACCGGCCTGAACCTGCAGAGGTTCTAGGGCCAGCCCGTCATCCTCCGAGCGCTTTCTTTATCGCCGGGATCAAGTCGGAGTACATCGCGGTCTTGGGCACGAAAACCATATCCGGGTATTCCTTGGACAGCTCTGCGCTGACCACCATCGGCATCGTCACCGCGCTGAGGACGACGACCGGCTTGCTTATCTTCTTCGCCTTCATCTCCTTGAGGACGGCCCTGCCGGAGACTTTCGGCATTATCAGGTCCAGGAGGAGCAGGTCGTATTTTGGGAGCATCCTGAGCCCCTCTTGGGCATCGAGCGTGAAATCCGCCAGATAGCCCGCCTGCTCCAGGTACATCTTGATCGTGTCCGCGACATCAGGCTCGTCCTCGATTATCAATATCTTTTTTTTCATCGGGTTTCACCTTCTGGGTATCGTGATAGTGAATGTGCTCCCTTCGCCCAATTCCGAGCGGAACGTCATCTTTCCGCCCATCCGCCTGACGAATTCCGCGGAGAGCGAGAGGCCGATCCCGGAGCCCGGGGCGTCATGGTTCTCCTTGTAGAACATCTCGAAGATGTTCCCCCGGTTCTGCGGGCTGATGCCGCTGCCGGTATCGGAGACGGATATCACAAGGTCAGGGCCGGATGCCCCCCACAAGACCCGCACCCGGCCTTCCGATGTGAATTTTATCGCATTGCTGACAAGGTTGCTCACCGCGGCGGAAAGCAGGCGCGGGTCTGACTCGATTCTCAGCTTTTTCCCTTTGAATTGGAAGGACAGGCCCTTCGAGCGGGCGAGGGGAGCGTAATCGTTCAGGATGCCCCTCATCATGTCCGCGACATCGAAATCCCTCTTACGGACCGTTATCGAGTCCCTCGCGGTGAACTGCATGATCTGGTCTATGGAGGTGCTGATGCGCTTGACGTTCCTCCAAAGGAGGGCATTCACAGGGGCGAGGTCGCATAGCGGCTTGCTCTGCATCTTCTTCATCATCGCCAGGTTGAGCATGATGACGCTTAGGGGCGTCTTGAGTTCGTGGGCGATATCGGCCAAGAAGCGCTCCCGCATGATGGACATCTCTTCGACCTTCTCCTTCTGAAGGCGCAGGCCGTCTTCATAGCGCTTCTGCTCGCTGATGTCCCGGAACACGACCATCATCGCCTTCATGCCCCCATAGAAGATAGGCGAAGCGGAGACGCCCACGTCTATCGGCGTGCCGTCGATGCGCAGGAATCTCTCCTCCATCAAAGGGACGCCATGCCCGCGCCTCTGGGTCTTGATGCGCCCCCGGACCTTGACGCGATAGTCCGGATGGACGAGGCTCATGACATCGCGCCCGACCAGATCCGAGGCTTTTTTCGCGCCGATCAGGGATACCGCCGCCGGATTCGCGAAGAGGACCTTCTTCCCGTCATGCACCACGACGGCGTCCGGAGACATCTCGACAAGCAGGCGGTAGCGCTCTTCGCTTTCCTTCAGCCGGTCCTCGTCCTCCTTGTGCTCGGTGATGTCGCGGACCACGCTCACGACCCGCGCGAACCTCCCTTCGACCATGATGGGGGACCAGGTATGCGACACCCATTTGACCCGGCCGTCCTTGGTCAGGATGCGGTACTGCAGATCGTAGCCGCTTTTGCCCCGGAGGGCGGATGAGAGGGCGGCGAATACCATCTTCCTGTCTTCGGGGTATGTCACGGTGGCCTTCCTTCCGACAAGATCCTTAGGGTCCCATCCGATGACCTTCCTGCATGCCGGGCTGAGGTACGAGATCGTGCCGTCCGGATCGGTGAGCATCACCATGTCCGGGTCGCTCTCGACCATCCGCCGGAATTTCTCTTCGCTCTCCTTGAGGGAGTTTTCGACCTTCCGAAGGTCTGTGATGTCTTCGCCGCTGCTTAGAGTGGAGACGAACCGGCCCTGCTTGTCTTTGATGAGCGTGTTGTGCCAGGATATGAGGCGCTCCTTGCCGCTCCGGGTGAGCACTGCGTTCTCGAACCGCTCGGCCATCCTTAGCCTGCCCGACACGATCCGCCGGAAAACAGATCTTACCTTGCTCCGTTCGTGCGCGGGTATGAAATTGCCGAACCAATCCTTGCCTATGACATCCTTCTGCGGAAAACCGAGAAGCTCGCATCCTTTCCGATTTATCAGGGTGACCCGGCCTTTACGGTCGATGGCCACGATCATGACACCCGCAAGATCCAGGTATCTCCTAGATCTGTCGTAGCCCAAAAAGGCTTCGCATTCCACCTTTTTGCGCTCTTGCAGAATCCCGTTTCTCCGGCTTTGATGCGCCACGGAATCGAATCTCCGGGGCGGTTTATTATCCTATCGCAGGCAATCGGATCTAAACACTTTCTAGATAAAACCGGGATGATGACGAAGGCTCTCTTGTTTTACCAGCAGACCCCGTTCTGCACCCTTGCCGCAGAAAGGGCGGAGAAGAGGTTCGGAGGGCGTCTGCTTTGCGAGGCTATCAGCGGAGCGGGACGCGAGCGGCTCCCCGGAAGCGGACCGGCGCTTTTGATCTGGGGCGACGGCACCAACCACCGCCTCTCCAATATACTGAACATCCCGGGCTCGGTGAAATATGTCTTCGACAACCACCCCGACGGATCGGAATATGGGGACGGGCCGGCATATGATTCCCACAACCATTTCTCGAGGAAGGAGGGCGTCATCGTCAGGGTCTGCTATAGCGCCGGCCCCGGGCGGTGGTTCTCCGCCTATGACGAGCGCGAGGGCAATGGCATGCTGCACATCAGCACCGATTTGGACTTCTTGAAAGGGTTCCCCGCGCTTCCCTGGATGAGCACCGGGAGCAACGGCCTCTCCGACTTGTATGCCGGGATCGGGAGCGCGATGTCGAAGGGCCGGCTTGTCAGGTTCGATATCGGCGGATACCATGAACTGGGCGAGGACAAGGCGGAGAGGGTGGCGGTCCTCGAGACCTATTATATGCCCCTCTTGGATCTCGCGCTCTGCGCCATCAACCCCTGAACCGCAGGACGACGAAAAGATGGTCCTTGTCGAAGGGCTCGAGCTTCATCTTCTCCAAGACATCGAATTCGGTCCCGAGCTTCTTGAGGACGGCATCGAAGACGACCTTCGGTTCCTTTGTGACATCGATGCTCTGGCTCTTGATGCAGATCATCGCTATGCCGTCTTTTTTCAGGAACATCTTCGCGTTCTTGATCAGGATGTCGTCCTGGTCCGGCTGGGCGACATCCATGTAGATGGAATCGACCTGACCGACCTCCTCGTATGTCGCTGGCTGGCGGGCATCCGCATGGATCGGGATCAGGTTGCTCCTCCGCTCGGATAACGCGATAAGGGTCTTCATGCACTGCGGCGCGATCTCGACCGCGAACAGCTCCCCTTCCGGCCCGAGGACATCCGAGAGGTGGGATGGCGTGGTGCCTGTCGATGCGCCGAGATAGAGGACCTTGCTCCCTGGAAGGAACGGGAAGTTCTTCAGGCCCTTCTTCATCGCCCCGCACAATTTGCTGCGGAACGGGTCCCAGATGCGGAACTCCGCACCTTCTTTCTTGATTAGCCGCTCCTTGTACACCTGGCGGCCGGGATCCGCGTTCAACGTGGCGAATAGGCCGTCTACCTCATAGACGGACGGGAAAACCTGCTTCATGGGTTTGTTGGGTAAGGAAGTATATTAATCTCCTATGCCACAGGGTTCCATAGTATGCAAGCGAGGAACACAACAGAGCAGAGATACCGATCCCTGGTGCTCAGCGCGCTATATATAGAGGCGAAGAGGCGGGGGATCCCCGCAGCATGCCTGCCTCCCGATGTGCTCTCCAGCCTCGGTGTGGCGGTGGAGAAGGCGGAGGACCCGGATCTCAAGCTCGCGGCCAGAACCAGATGCAGGATATTCAAGGTCATAGCCCCGGATGACCTAGGCAGCGCCGAGGCCAGGAAAACGATAGCAGAGCTCGAGGCGAGATTGAAGGGCAGCCAGATGCTGCTGAACGTACCCGGGGGCAAGGCGACGAGGAAGGCGCGGAAGCGCGTCGATGTGGAGACCGCCCGGGATGAGGGGGAGGAATCGCCCGGATCCGTGGAGGACCTGCCCGAGCGGATATGACGGCCCGAAAGATACATTTTAATAGGGTTATGGATAAATTAGACCTGCAAAACGTATCCAATTTTACGTCGTAGCAAGAGTTGCAGATACGCCCTTACCGAGGTGCAGATATGGTCACAGCATATGATGTAGAACCCAACAAGCTGATAGAGAAGGCAGCGCAGAAGCTCAAGGAGATGAAGCTCCACAAGCCGGCATTCGTCGGGCTTGTCAAGACAGGATCCCACGCCTCACGGCCGCCCCAGGACGACAACTTCTGGTTCATGAGGTGCGCCTCCATCCTGCGGCAGATATACGTCAACGACTCGGCCGGCACGAACAGGCTCCGGAGGCACTATGGCGGAAGGAAGCGCAGCGGGGTCAAGCCCGAGCACCACCGCCAGGCCGGAGGCTCGACGATAAGGAAGGCCATGCAGGAGCTCGAGAAGGCGGGCTTGCTCGCCAAGCAGAAGCAGGGAAGGATCCTAACGCCGAAGGGGAGGAAGTTCCTCGACGCGGCGGCCAAAGAGAGCGCATGAAGATGGGAGAGGATGACGGGCTCGAGAAGGTGAGGAAGGAGAAGCTCGAGGCCAAAAAAGCCCAGGAGCAGCTCAAATCCACCCTCCGCATGGCATTGGAAGAGCCGGCGTATGAGCGGATGATGAACGTCGCCCTTGCCAACAACGAGCTGTATCTGACCGCGGCCAAGAACGCGCTGATGTTCTACAAGCGCGCGGGAAGGAAGATAAAGGACAGCGAGGTGCTCTCGCTGCTGAAAGCGATAAGGGAGCAGACCGAGACGAAAACGACGATAACATTCCACACGAAGTGAGATTATGGGTGCAAAAGGACTAGCCAAGAAGATGAAGCTCGCCAAAGAAGCGAGGAAGATCAGGCGGATCCCCGCCTTTGTGATAATCCGGACCAAGCGGAAGGTCAGCTTCAATCGAAGGAGAAGGGACTGGAGGACAGACAAGCTCCGGATCCCGGATGAAGGGTGAAATCGATGAAACTCGAAAGGATATACACAATCCCGCTGCGGAAGGCTTATGAGACGGTCCGGCGCAAGCGCGTCCCCCGCGCGGTCAAGATACTGCGCGAATTCATCGGGAGGCACATGAAGGCCGACGGGGAGAGGATCCTCATCAGCAAGGGGCTGAACGCGCACCTCTGGGTGCGGAGCATCATGAAGCCCCCGCGCAGGGTCAAGGTCAGGCTCATCAAGGACGAGGGTGTCATCAGGGCGTACCTCCACGACGAGAAGATCGAAGAGCCGAAAAAAACCGTGAAGGGCGCCGAAGGGAAGAAAGAGACGCCGAAGGCCGAGGCCAAGGGCGTTACAGCGGCCCCGAAACCCGAAGCGAAGGGCGTCGCGGCCAAACCAGAGGCCAGACACGCCCCCACGGAAGCCCCGATCCATGCAGAGCAGCCCAAAGAGGCGAAGAAGGAACACAAATGAGGGCCGCGTATTTCGGGAACCCCTGGCTCGGGATGTTCATCCGGACGAACGATTCGATCACCATGCTGCCCCTTGACAGCATGCAGAGAATCGAGGACCTGGTGCGCGAGAGGCTCAAGACCGAGGTCATCAGGACCGGCATCGGGGACTGCAACCTGGTCGGGATGTATTGCGCGATGAATTCGAATGGCGTGGTGCTTCCCAATGTCGCGCGAGAGGAGGAGATATCCCTCCTCAAGAAGGCGGGCCTGAACGTCTATGTCTGCCAGGACAAGAACAACGCGAATGGCAACAACATATCCGCAAACGACCGTGGCGGGATAATCAACCCGAATGTCGAAGCCGCAGAGGCCAAAAAGATCGGCGATGCGCTCGGGATCGAGATGGTCCCCCTTTCGATCGCAGGATATACGACGGTCGGAAGCGCGTGCCTCGCTACGAATGGCGGGTTCCTCGCGCACTTCAAGGCGAGCGGGGAGGAGATGTCGAAGATAAAGGACGCGCTCAAGGTCTCCGGGAGCAAAGGCACCGTGAACACGGGGAACGGCTTCGTGGCTTTCGGGGCGATAGCGAACAAGAACGGTTATGTGGTCGGAGAGGCCACCACAGCCTTCGAGATAGGGAGGCTGGAAGAGGCCTTGGGCCTCATCGTATGATCATGGAGGGTTTTTTATGGCTCGATTCAACATAAGCGGGAAGATAACCTTAGGCCGGGAGGAGAGGACATTCTCCAAAGAGGTCGAGGCTGCGAGCGAGAACGCCGCCAAGCACAAGGCCTACGCCCTGTTCGGCTCGGTGAACGGCGTCCCTAGGAATAAGATTAAAATAGAGAAAGTAGAGAAGGTTTCGTGATGTTATGGCTGAGGGAGAAGAAGCGACGCAGGCGCAGCTGAGCTACGAGCTCGCTGTCTATAGGGAGCAGATCGCGATGATAAAGCGCGAGACCGAGAGGGTCAGCCTGACCACGATGGACCTGGGCAACGCGCTCCGCACGGTGGAGAGCCTGTCGGCCGAGAAGGTGCTGATACCGATCGGCGGCGGCGCGATGATAAAGGGCGCCGTCTCGCAGACCAAGGTGCTGGTGCCTATCGGCGGGGAATACCTGGTCGAGATGGAAAAGGACGAGGCTGCAGGCGAGATGCGCAGGCGGATCGAGGCGACCAGGAAGGCGGTCGAGAAGCTCAACGACGAGTTCAACCGGATAGCCGGCAGGCTACGCGAGGTCTCGGGCCAGATCCAGCGCATGCAGGTGCAGACCGAGCTCAACGAGCGCGTGGATGACAACATCCGCGAAGACTACATCTGATTTTTTTATTTCTCATCCTTTTTTCTCAGTATCACCGGACGAAGTTTTGCGGGCTTCCCTATTGTTCGACGATTCGAACAATGGGGCGCAGGGAACCGGGTTCCCTGCTGTTGTCCGGTGGAAGACAGGTGGAAAAGCCCATGTTTGATTTCCTCAAGAAGAAGATCGGCGGCTTCATAGACGGCCTGACCAAGAAGGAGGAGGAGAAGCCGAAAGAGGAGATTTCCGTCAAAGAGGCCCCGGCGCAGGCCGTAATCGAAGAGAAGCCGGCCGTGAAGATCGAGGCGGAATCGAAAAAGAAAGAGCCCGCAACCAAAGAGAAAGCGTCTCCGGCAAAAAAAGAGGCTCATCCTAAACCCGAAGAGAAGCCGGCCGCGCATATAAAGGCCGAGCCGAAAAAGGAGGAGCGGAAGCCGGAGAGAAAACCTCCGATCGGGATAAAAAAACCGGAAATCGAAGAGAAAAAACCCGAGACCGGGATAGTGAAGGAAGAAGCGCCGATAGAGAAGAAACCGGTTCCGCTGATGGCTCCAGCCCCTTCCAAAGCGCCCGAGCCCGGGATCCCTCAGATGCATATCATCGCGCCGAAAAAGGTTGCGGAGGCGCCCGCTCCGCATAAAATCGCGGTGAAAGAGGAGAAGCCCAGGGAGAGGATGAAGCTCGGGATAGTCGAGAGCGTCAAAAGCATCATCACGCGCGAAGTCGAGATCAACGAGGGAGATGTCAAGGAGATGCTTGATGGCCTTGAACTCGAGCTCCTGGAGGCGGATGTGGACCTCGGGGTCGCAGAAGCCATCTCCGCCGACCTGCGCGGAAGGCTCATCGGTTCGATTGTCCCAAAGGACAAGTTGCACTCGTTTGTGAGCGGGTCGATCAAGGAGACGCTCCTTTCGATCCTCGCTAACGATAAGGCCTTCACGTTCGAAGAGAGGCTCGAAGAGGTGGAGAAGCCCCTGAAGATCATGTTCATCGGGATAAACGGGGCGGGAAAGACCACGACGATAGCCAAGGTGGCGAGGCTGCTGCAGAAAAGCGGTAAGAAGGTCGTTTTCGCCGCGGCCGACACGTTCCGCGCGGCGGCGATCGAGCAGATGGACGTCCACGCCCAAAGGCTGGGCGTGAAGATGATAAAGAGGGAATACGGCAGCGACCCGACGTCGGTCGCATACGACGCAGTGAATTACGCGAAAGCGCACGGGATAGACGCAGTCCTCATCGACACGGCCGGCAGGCAGGACACCAACATCAGCCTGCTCAACGAGATGAAGAAGATGGGGCGCGTCATCAAGCCGGACCTCAAGGTCTATATCGGGGAGAGCATAGCCGGGAACGCGATAATAGAGCAGGTGTCCGCCTTCAACCGCGAGGTCGGAATAGACGCCGTGATACTGACAAAGCTCGACTGCGACCCGAAGGGCGGGACGATGCTCTCGCTTGGCAAAGCCACCGGCGTGCCTATAATATACGTCGGCATGGGCCAGGGGTATGACGATTTGGAGCGGTTCGACCCCCAGAAGATAGTAGAACGGATATTGGAGTAGGCGGGGCCCCATACGGCAGCCGCCGGCGCTTTTCATATAGTGCACGAAGAACCATCAAAATCTACATACTTTTAAAAAGACCATCACTCATAATATGCTACAAATAATCACGATAAATCGAGGTGGGTCAGGATGGCGGACAAACCAGGTCAGCAGGAAGCGACAGGATTGGAGAGGGCGCAGGTCAGGGACCAGCAGCAGGCCAAGGTAGGCATAATGCAGAGGGTAAGGAATACGGGAAGCGCCGTAGCGGGCGCCTTCTCGGGGCATGCCCCGGCCACGGAAAACAACCCAGCGCAAGCGCCGGCGGGGCAGAGGAAAGACGAGGCGCTGGTCGATGTCACAACCGCGAGGGGCGACGAGATGCAGACGTTCCACAACCACCTTTTCGCAGCGATAAGGACCGAATATTCCAGGGACGCCGACGCGGCCGCGCCAGCCAGCATCATGAGGGATGTCTTCACGCAGCCCGCGTGGATCAGCGTCATCCGCAACCCCCCGATACCGACGCCCCGCGAAGAGGTCGACGAGGAGTATGCCAAGGACATGAAAAGGACGAGGGAGATCCTCGCAGACACTCTGACAAGGGCCAGGGAATCCCCGACCTTCATGATCGGCGATTTCACCACCCATGATCTTGACATTATATACACCGCCATGATGGGCACTCCCGTAGAGAGGGAAGTGACCGGGACCTCCAAGGACCAAAAACAGACGAAGGATATGAAGACATTGAACGCAGTGGAGCTTTGGGAGGCGGACCGCGACCGCGGCGCATGGCCCAAGGACCTTCCGACACCTCCAGAGGCGTTTTTCAAGTTCCTGGTCAGCGTCGCGAAGATGACCAAGACGGAAGAGGCTGACCAGGGAGAGTTCGTCGGAAACGTCTGCAAGGCGCTCTCAGCCCAAGGCAGGACGTTCACAGACTGGAAGGAGCTGGCGTATCGGAATGTGGTCGACAGCTCGTTCCTCAACGCAGAGCTCTTCGAGAATTCAAAGGAGCCCATAGAGGATGCGTGCAACGTGCTCCTCCCGAGGTCGCAGGCCATCAATTCCCTGCCTTCGGACAAGATGGACGAACTCGACCATGTCCCGGGCAATGGCTACCTGGAGATTTTCGAGGCCGGGAAGAAGGAGAGGGAGGCCGCGGTCGCCGATGCAGGGGCGAGGCTGGAGGCCGCGGACACCGCAAAGGTGGCCGCGGAGGCTAATGTCACCGCAGCTGAAAATGAGATCATCGAAGCGCAAGGCAGGCACGATTATCTGCTTCTTGCCAGGAAGACCGCCAATTCCAAAGGATCGGTGGAGATAGACGGCACCAGGCACATGAAGGGGAGCGCCGAGCTTGAGGAGCTTATCACGCAGGCGGATGGCAGGCTGGAGGCCGTGAGGAATGATACATCAGCCACTGAGGGCGAATTCAACGAGGCGAAGGCCAGATTGGACTATCTGCTCCAGGCCAGGAAGACCGCGAATTCCAAAGGATCGGTGGAGATCGACGGCACCAGGCACATGAAGGGGAGCGCCGATCTTGAGGATCTGATAGCGGATGCTTCCAAAAGGAGCGAGTTGGCGCAAGAGAACAAGACAACCGCCGATAAGACGAAGGCGCAGGCGGAAAGGACCGTCGCGGCGAGCAACGCTGCGCTGGAGAGGGAGGTCGCGCGCTTCCAGAAGTATGTAGCGAACGAATCCCCGGAAAGGGTCTGCGTGGACCTTTCGGATTATTTCAGGGCACTGCTCCACAACCGCGACAAGTCGGTATCCGGCCTCGATCAAGTGATGGAGAAGATGGGCGAGAGGATGCCCAACCCGCACCTGATGGAGCTTCTCGCCAGCGCGAGGAAAGTAGCCGATTCGAGGAGCAAATGCATCGAGGCGTTCGGGAGGCTGCTGGATACGGGCCTGGTCGAATCGCTCCATAAAGAGATCACCGATGCCAAGGGCGGATCCGCCCAGCTCGCGCTGCGCAGCAGGCTCGCCTTGGAGGCGAAGGATCCGGAATCGGTGGCAGTGCTCACGAAGGCCTTGAACAGGCAGGAAGGCGCATTGGCCAGGGATCAGGCGATCTACGGATTCAATGAGAATGTATTCAAAGGCGAACTTGCGAGCTTCAGGGAGGGCGTGGAAAAGGCCCCGCTCCCGGATGATGTCAAAAAAGAGCTCCGCAAAGTGGTCATGGAGATGACCACCCTCCAGTATGGGGCCTCGGACGTCAACGCATCCATCGATGCGATCCATGAGATATACGGAAAGCCGTTCAAGAAGGTCGCCCAGCGCGCAGTGAACGCCCTGCGCGGGTCGCAGTCCACGCAACAGGTCGGCGGGCTGAGCCGCTTCGCATGGGTGGTCGCCAGGATCACGTTCGAGACCCGCGCGGGCAGGATAGAGACCCCGCCGCCGAAAGCGCTCCCTCCGCACAAGGCGATCTGGGAGAAGATCAAGAGGGTGCTGGCCAAGCCGTTCCTGCTCATGGCGGGCTTCGGAGGCTGGTATTATGAATTGGTCATGGAGAAAATCGACCTGATATGGACAAACCCATGGCACCGGCGGACCAAGAAGCCTGATGCCGACCACCGGCCTACGGACAGGAAGCCGAAAAAGGTTTGGAACTGGCTGCGGGGCGTAGGCGGGCTCGCAGGGATATTCTATATCACGTCCATCGCGATGGGCTGGCTCGTTTCCAGCGCGCCGTCGAAGGCCAATGACGGCTCATGGAGATGGTTCAGCTACCTCTGGCCTCCGAACTACACCACGGCCATCGCAGGTGGCCCGTATTACACCAAGGAGAGGCATGTCTTCTACCCGGACAAGCCCGCGTTCTTAGGCGGGGCGAAACTGCTCAAGCCCAAGACCTGGGGCAGGCTTTTTTCCAAGGAAGCGGGATGGTACCGCGTGGACAATGTCTTCCGGGGAAGCGCGGTCAGGCCATGGACATGGCTGATGCCCCTTGACAAAGAGAAGCCAAGGGTGTGGATAATCAACGACCACCCGGCCAACTTCAAGAATAGGAGCGTGCCGGAGATAATGGAGATGTTCCACCTAAAGTCCTCTTCGTACGCGAAATTCGTCAAGGACACCCCCCCGCTCTTCAGATACCTCTATGAGAAGCGCTTCGGATACAGCGTGCTCGAGAAGAGGGACATAGGCCAGAGGCCGGAGCACTGCACCAGGCCGCTCAAGAGGGGCATGACGAGGGGCAATAAGGAAGAGACGGATGAGCAGATGGAAAAGAGGCTCCGGCTCATGAAACTGCCCCGATCCTGCATGAACCTGCCATCGTGGAACACGGACGCCCAGAAGCCGGCGATGCTCACGAACTTCGCCGACCTCAAGGGCTACCGCTTGGGCAAGAAAAGCCCGAAATGGGTGATGGGCGATAAGGTCTGCTGCACGATAGCGATCAAGAAGACCGAGGATTTCAAGGACAAGGGGTATTACCTGAATCCGCTCAAGGTCGACGCATTCGTCGGAGCGATCAAGGAGTACAAGGATGGGGGAGGATCGCTCACATACGAATACCTGAGCGGGAACAACTCCATGTTCAGGAAGGAGTGGTACCTTGTCACCGCCAATGAGAGGATGAACATCATCCTCTTCGGCATCAAGACGAGGGAGAGCGCCACTTTCCTCTCTACCCAGAAAAAGAACGCGACCGCCCTGCTTGCGCCATTCTGCGATAAGGAGGCTAGGGCGCCCGAGTTCCTGGAACGGGAGAGGCGCGATGATTTCATAAACGCCTGGACCGAAGTGGCCGCTACGAGCGGAGAGGTCCTCAAGATCGCTTTCGAGCGCGCCAGGAGGACCCTTTCAGCCAAGAAGCTCGTGACCCCTGAATATATGAACGAGGATACGAAAAGACTCGTGTCGGCGCTGAGCGAAAAGGTCGTCCAGGCCAAGCTGGGAACGCCCGCCGCCCCCGTAGCCGTCAGGCCGGCGGACCCCCAGGTCGAAGCCAATATGAAGGAGGACGCGGCCAAGAAGCGCGAGGAGATACTCTCGAAGGCCACGCCATCGGAGCTGAAGGTGCACCTGGTCGCCCTATTGAATGAGGCCAAGGCCGAAGCAGACAAGGCTGCCGCTGCCCAGAAAAAAACCGGAACGCAAGGCCAGGCGAAGGCGCCAGCCCCCAGCCCAATCACGGGCATCACACCCGGGCTGGTCAACAAGTGGCTGGTGAGCGTCGCGCGCAACGCACCGGTCTCCAAAAGGACGCTGGAGTGGTCCTTCAAGATCGCCAAGACCAGGAAGAGCGCGTATTTCACGGATAGGGAGGAGGACTACAAGGTCGAGCAGGCGGCGAAGAAGCTGCTGCCGAACATCAAGCTCGGGAACCACGAGGCCAGGGGAGCACTCATCGAATACCCTGAACTGCTTGAGACCCTCCTGATGTTCAACGACAGGCATTCCAGGTTCTCTGTCCTGAAAAGCGACATGTTCGCCTTGCATCTCAAGGAGCTGCTGGTGAACGGCATAGAGATTAAGGTCGAATTCGACCCGAAGGCCAGGAACCCAAGCCCAAGCCTCATGCAGGCGGTCGATGACGAGATGCTCGCAGACAAGGATAAGACCGGGCTGAAGGCCAAGGGAAGCATTGGAGCCGTGGTCAAGCCGGAGCCCGGGAATGTGCCGGTGCCGAACGAAGAATCGATAACGTTCTTCGAAGACCCCGACAACCAGAGATTCTCCGCCCTCGTCGATAAGGCGATAGAGGCCATATTGAAGGACCCGAAGACCGCCATCGCGAACGCGGTCCTCGAGAAGGTCCATGAAGGGAGCAGGGAGAGCTTCGACGGCTCGGTGAAGGCATACCTTCACAACGTCGTGAAGAACGGCGGCAGCGGGGCCATCGTCGGCGTCAAGAAGCTGGTCAAGGAGACCGACGACGGGCTGATGCTCAAGACGGAGCTTTTCGGGGATCCGAAGAAGAGGGACGCCAATCTCAGGGAAAAGATCATGGGATTGGTCAACGCGATGGCTAAACCGCCGAAGCCCAAGGTCAAGTGAGGGCTTTCATTCAATTTTTTTATTTTTAATCAATGAAATCAGGCTGGGATGTGCGTTTGAACAGAATTCCAGCGGAAAACGCAGTGTTTTTAATGAGTTTGGCACACTGATATATGGGGTGGGGGAAATGAAAAGACTCGAAAACGCTCCGAAAAGGCAGGAACCGAGGGAAACGGATTCCGTAATGCCTAAAAGGGGATTTTGGAAGCGTGCAGGAGCTGCGGTGCTTGCTGCCGGATTGGCGTTTGGATTAGCTTTTTCTCCAGTATCATACCCGGTAAGGGAAGCGAGAGCGCAGAACGTTGCCATGACGATGATCGGCAGCACGAAGGTCCAGGGTTATAAGCTGGATAGGACGATCGCGCAGCTTGAGAAGGAAACTGCAAGATACAGCACAAACGAGAAACTGGCCTGTGCTTCGAATGGATACAAATATTTCCATGGCATCACGGTTGCGAGAGAAGCCATGTTCGTTGTCAGCATCGAACCGAATCTGAAGAATTTAACCGTATCTAGCAATGGGAAACTCAGAGGTGCGAACCTCACAGATTTCGTCGCGCTTGTCAAGGAAACTGCCGGGGAAAGCGTCGCAAGGGTCAAGTTCCTAATCGAAAGGGGGACTATGGACCTCGATGGGGGCAAGGCCAATTATACGACCGCCTACATCTTCCCGCTGGATAAGAACGGGAATGTCCTTGGCAAAAGAAGCGACGGCTTCCTGGTCTACGGGGCCACCGCAGTGAACGGAAGGCTTTTCGCGGATCCGGTAGTGATATCCGAACCTAAGGCCGCGATCGCCCAGAAATAGAATATTTATATTCTAATTCTTCCTATTTTCATCATGACACCAGTGATAGGGAAGGAAAAGGATGAAGGCCAGGTTCAGGAAGTAAAAATTGGCACGAATTTTGCTTATGAATTAATAAAAAATCGCGAATTCTATGCCCAAGCGGCCAAGCTGCTAGGCCTCCCGTCAGAAAGGGACCCTCTTGCCCAAAAGAAGCAGATGGAGAACCTGGCCAGGCTGACCCAAGCCGCGATCGAATCAAGATCGCCCCAGTTCACCGAAATCCTCGCTAGCATGAAAGCGAAGGCGGGGATCGCTGTTTTCGATCTGTTCCGGGAAACCGCATTGACAGCTGCCAGGAAAGATGGCATCGAAACGTGGTTCAGGAATTTCGGGAAGAACGATGATCTGGCGAAGGTGGCAGGCACACAGGCGCGTATCGCTTCCGAGCAACTTGAATTGAAATTCAAGAAAACAGGGCTCATGGATCAGACCGCCAAGGAGATGTACGAAAAAGCCACAGCCGGAAAAAGCGAAGAGGAGAAGCGGACGATCGCCCGGGACTTCGCAAGTGCGGCCATCAGCTACGGTTTCGATGCCGGGCAGGTCGTCCGCGCCATAGGGCTGAGAGATGGGAAAAGACAGCGCCGGAGCGACGGCGGGATTGGAGAATTCTCGCCTACCGAGACAAACGCGCTCTTCGAAGTGATGAACCTATCTGGCCAGCAGCGCCTCCAGTTCGTGCAGGAAGAGCTGGGCAGGCTGAAAAAACTGGCTGACAAGGGCCAGAGGAACATTTTCGATGAGCAGCTGTATATGGAAGAGCTCAAGCGCCATTTGGGCGCGCCGCTGGCGAACATGAATCGGGAAGCTCTCGAGAATGCTGGTGGAAGGACGACGATCAATCTTCGGGATCTTGAGCAGGAGACCAGGGACAGGTTGCGGGACAGCATCATCCTGAGCACCCAGTCCCCGGATACGTATGTGCCTGTGAAAAAAGGCCTGAAGCAGGCCATGCGCTGACCTTGCTCTTTTTTAAAAACCTCGAACCATCTTCTTTTCGATACTTATGCTCCAGCAGCGCTACGACAGGTCAATCGAAGAGAAATGGCAGAAGCACTGGCAGGAAAACCGCACATACGATTTCGACGAGAAGGACACGGTCCGCCCCGTCTACTCCATCGACACCCCGCCCCCCTTCACCAGCGGCGAATTGCACATGGGCCATGTCTTATCATACAGCTTCTTCGATTTCGCGGCGAGATACAAACGCATGCGGGGCTTCAACGTCTATTACCCCCAGGGCTGGGACACCCAGGGCTTCCCCACCGAAGTGAAGGTGGAGAAGAAGTTCGGGCGCCTCCCCCCGGTGCAGTTCAGGCAGAAATGCGTGGAATGGACATTGGAATTCATCGAGAGGATGAAGTCCCAGATGATCGGGATGGGCTTCAGCCCGGATTGGCGCTATGAGTACCGCACGATGGACCCGGAATACCACCGGAAGGTCCAGCTCTCGCTCATAAAGATGTACAATGATAAGCTTGTCTACCGCGACAAATACCCGGTCTATTGGTGCCCGAGGTGCGTCTCCGCCGTCGCAAAGGCGGAACTCGACGAAGAGGAGCGAGACGGGACATTGAACCATATCATATTCAAGGGGCCGGACGGCGAAGACCTCATAATCGCCACCACGAGGCCCGAGATGCTCTATGCCTGCGGGGCGGTATTGTACAATCCCGAGGATGAGCGGTACAAGAACCTTGACGGGGCCAAGGTCCGCACGCCTTTAGGAAAAGAGGTCCTGGCCCTCCCGGACAAGGAGGTCGACAAGGAGTTCGGGACCGGCCTGGTGATGGTCTGCACATTCGGCGACAAGATGGACGTCGTATGGATGCATAGATACAAGCTCCCGCTCTACGAGGCGATAGACCAATACGGCAAGATGATCAATTCGGGATCCTTGAACGGATTGAAGGTCGCCGAGGCGAAGAAAAAGATCCTGGAGGAACTGGGCGGGAAGGTCGTGAAACAGACCCAGACCAGGCAGATCGTCAAGGTGCATGACCGGTGCAAGACGCCGGTCGAGCTTATCCCTTCCAAACAGTGGTTCGCGGACATCCGCACGACCGCGAGCCGCATCAAGGCCATGGCCCATAAGATCAGGTGGGTCCCTGAATTCGGCATCAACTACCTCATAGACTGGGTGGAGGGGGCGGAATGGGACTGGGTCATCTCGCGCCAAAGGGTGTTCGGGACACCGCTGCCGTTCTATATCTGCGAATGTGGCAGGACAGCGCCCGCAGAGGCATCCGAGCTGCCGTTCTATCCGGAAAAGGCGAAGCATAGGAGATGCGATTGCGGGCTGGATATGTCTCCTGAGACCAGCACCTGCGACTGCTGGGTGGACTCTAGCATCTCCCCACTGATAATCTCGGGCTGGCCTGACGAGAATCGCATGAAAAGGCTGTATCCGGCGTCATTGCGGCCCCAGGGGGTCGAGATAGTCCGCACCTGGGCCTTCTACACGATTTTCAGGAGCGGCGTCGCCCTGACAGGGATACCGCCCTTCGAGACGATACTTCTGAACGGCAACGTGCTCGCCCCAGACGGCAAGAAGATGAGCAAGTCCCTGGGAAATATCATCTCCCCGGCCGAATTGCAGAAGGACTATCCTACGGATGCCATCAGGCAGTGGTCCGCTCTGAGCGGGGCCATGGCTAAAGACAGGCCCTTCTCATATGAGGATATCAAGTTCGCAAAAAGCTTCCTGACAAAGGTCTGGAACGCGGCCAGGTTCGTGGAGGGCTTCGGGAAGCCCAAGACCCATGACGCGGAACCCACCATGGTGGACCGCTGGATATTGGGCAGGCTGAACACCACGATCAAAGAGGTGACGGATGCCATGGAGGGCTTCGAGTACCACCAGGCCATGAAGAGGCTCCATGACTTTTTCTGGCACGATTTCTGCGACAACTACCTCGAATATGTCAAATACAGGATATACGAGGAGCATCCGGGCAAGGACGCGGCATTGGCCACATTGGACAAGGTGCTGCGCGAATCGATAAAGCTCCTCGCCCCGATCACCCCGCATGTGAGCGAGGAGATATACCACGAGCTGTTCGGGGGCAAGGGGAGCATACACCGCGAGCCCTGGCCAGAGGCCGGAGACGGATACGAGACTGATGTCGCCAGGGTCGCCGTCCTCAATGGGATCGTCAGCCAGCTGAGGCAGCACAAGTCCAGGAACAAGCTGCCCCAGAACGCCGAGCTCGAGATCGTCAGGCTGAGCCTGCCCGATGGGATCGAAGGCGAGCTCTTAGAAGAGCTGAAAAAGATAAGCAGGGTGAAGAATGTCGAGATCGTGAAGGGCGAATTCTCTGTGAGTGCCTAGCTTATTCGATCACTCTGGCGGTCATCCTTCCGGATAACGGATGCTCTACGGTGCTGCATTCGGGCCCGAGCTCGCTGGCGCATGAGACATAAGTGATGTTCCCGGAGAAGCGCTTCACGGCACCTGTCGGTATCTGCTCGCTCGTCGTCCCTTCATAGAGGAACTTCTCGCCGCTGTCGAGTTCGATGTTTTGCGGGAAGCCGTCGACGCTGATCCCTTCCGCCGTCTGGAGGTTCACCGAGACCACCTTCACCTTGTATGGAAGGCCGTTGAAGAGGCTGAAGCGCACATCCGTGACCGGGCCCGAGTTGAATACCGCCGCCTCGCATTTCAGGTTGTTCCCGAAGCTGCACTCTTCAGCCACAAGATAAGAAGGCGAGAAGATCCCGGTCGATACAAGGATGGCGATGACGATCACCAGGGCGAGCAGGGCCCAGCCGTAGGTGGTCAGGTATTCGACCGCGGCCTGCCCGCGCAGGCTGCGGGTTGAGAACGGGGTTCTCTTGACAGCGGCCTGCCCCCTGAGCCGGCCGGACGTCCTTTCTCCCATGGGTTAGCTTCCCCTGATATCTATTAAATAGCTTTCCCTCAGTATATCCTCAGAAGAACACACGGAGTGATATTCATGGCTATCGAAATGTGCGCAAGATGCGGGGGCCAGACCGCGAAGCTGGTCAAATGCGAGTACTGCAACCGCATCATCTGCAATCCTTGCGTGAAAAGCGCGAAAAGGAAGAAGATCGACCACCGCTACATCTGCAAGAGCTGCTGGTCCAGCATAAGGAAGCGCAGCATGTTCAAGAGCGCGAACTGATATTTTCAGCCTTTTTTCTTGAGCGCGAGGCGCACCAGCCTGCCGTCTATCGTGTATTCGCTCATCTGCTTCTCGGCGTCATACCCCACGGCGGAGGCGTTCACCGCGTCCGCGAGGGCCTTCTCGTGCTTCCTGAGGATGCCTTCCAGCTCCTTCTCGGTGCTTATGGAAATGGCCACGCTGTCGTTTTCGACGAGCTGGGCTTCCTTCCGCATCATCTGGATCCGGCGCTTCACCTCATTTAGCACGCCCTCCTCGTAGAGCTCCTCGTCTATCTTCTTGTCCAGGTGGAGGATGCCGTTGGAAAATTCCTTGCCCGCTATCTCGCCTAGGGGCGTAGCCTCTGTGAGCTTGACCTCTTTCGCGTTCACAAGATCCAGTATTATGGGCCCGAAAGCCTTTACGGCCTCAGCCACCTCGTGCGATTTTGTCTCTATGTAGATTGTCCGGACCGGCCAGCGCACCTTTATGGCGGCGTCCTGCCGGACAAGCAGCGAAACGGACACCAGCTCTTTGACATCCTCCATCTGCTTCTCGTAGAGGGCGTTTATCCTGCCCTCATCGGGCTTGGGGAGGCTGAGCAGGAAGAGCGACTCCTCGCCCTCGTATCTCCGATAGAACCTCTGGTAGAGGTGCTCGCTCAGCATCGGGGAGATGCACCCGAGCATCTTCAAGGACTCCAGCATGACGGTGTAGATCGTCCATAGGGCGGCCTCGGCGTTGTCGGCCGAGGATATCCTGTCCTTGGCGATCTTCATGTAGAACCTGCTCACATCGTCGACTATGAACGAGCGCAGGGCCTTTGCGGCGCGGTTTATCTCGTATGAGTCGAACGAGGACCGAAACTCCTTTAGTGTGGAGTTCAGCCGGCTTATCATCCATTCATCGGCTTTAGTGAGTTCCACCTTTTGGAGCCTGCGCTCTGGATGGAACCTCTCGAGGAAAACGATCATGTTGAAGACGATGTTCAGTTCGGACGTGGCTTTCTTCAGCTCATCCCAGCTGAATTTCAGCTCCTCCCAGATGGTGTTGCTGACTCCCCAGAGCCTGAAGCTGTCCGCGCCGTACTTTTCGAGGATGTCTTCGAGGGGGACGAAATTGCCGAGCGACTTGCTCATCTTCTCCCCTTTCTCGTCCACGAAGAAGCCGTGCATGAGGATGCGCTTGTACGGGCAGGCGCCGTACCGGACGACCCCGGAGCCCAATAATGAATAGAACCATCCCCTGATCTGGTCCTGGCCCTCTATGATCAGATCAGGCCGCTCCCCGTATCTTTTGGCCTCCTCAGGGCTCAGCGAGGCCCATGCCGCGTTGCCTGAATCGAACCAGACGTCCAGGACATCCGGGATGCGGCTCATCTTCTTCCCGCAGGCGCACTCCAACTCGACCTCGTCCATATACGGGCGGTGGAGCTCCTTCACATGAGGGATCTCGTTTTTTGAGCCTATGACCTTGACCTGCCCGCAGGAGCATTTCCATATCGGGAGCGGTATGCCCCAGTACCTCTGCCTGGATATGCACCAGTCCGGCGCGTTCGAGACGAACTCCCGGAAACGCGCTTTGGCGAACTCCGGGTGCCATTCCGTCTTGTCGATCTCGCTGAGCATCTGGTCCTTCATCTTGGATATCGTTATGAACCACTGCTTGGTGGTCAGGAAAATCAGCGGGGTCTTGCAGCGCCAGCAGTGCGGGTAGCGGTGGCGTATCCTGGATTCATGGATTAGCGAGCCGTTGTCATTGAGCAGCTCTATTATCGAGGGGTTGGCCTCGCGGACGTTCCTGCCGGAGAATTGGCCGGCTTCCTCGGTGTAGCACCCTTTGCCGTCTACGGGGCAGAACGCCTCGATGCCGAACCTCTTGCCTATTATGAAGTCCGCCGGGCCGTGGCCTGGGGCCGTGTGCACAAGGCCGGTGCCGTCCTCCAATGTGACGAAATCGTCGCTTAGGACCACCTTGCGGTCGTAGAACTTGTGTATCTTGTCCTGGAACGGATGGAGGTACTCTAGGTCGCTCAGCTTCCTGCCCGGAAGCTCTTCTATGACGGTCGCGCTCTTTCCCAAAAGCCCCATCAGGTGCTCGAGCCGGTCTTTGGCGAGGATCCATACCTCGCCGTCAACCTTGGCCTTCACATAGGGGAAGGTGGGGTGGGCCATCACGCCCATGTTGGCGACCAGCGTCCATGGCGTGGTCGTCCATACGATCAGGTATTCGTCCTTGTCCTTGAGCTTGAATTTGACATATATGCTCGGGTCCGTCTCGTCGTCGTATTCCAGTTCGTAGTTGGCCATGGTCGTCTCGCAGCGGTAGCAATAGGGCAGCACATAGATGCCCTCGTGGAGAAGGCCGCGCTCATTGGCCATCGCGAGCGTCTTCCATGAGGAGTCTATGAAGCTGTCGTGGTATGTGATATACGGGTTCTCGAAATCCATCCACACGCCGAGCGACTGGAACTGGGCGCCCATGATGCCTACATATTTTGTGGCGAACGCCTTGCATTTGTCGATGAACTTCCCGATGCCGTATTTCTCGATATCGCCCTTGTTGGTGAATTTGAGCTCCTGTTCTACCTTCACCTCGATAGGGAGGCCGTGGGTGTCGTATCCGGCCTGGACGCGGACATCCATCCCGCACATGCGCTGGTAGCGGCAGAAGGAGTCCTTGATGGTCTTGTTCCATCCGGTGCCCGGGTGGATCTGGCCGGTCGCATAAGGCGGGCCGTCGCAGAAATAGAACGTCTCCTTGCCTGCGTTCTTCTCCCTGGCCTTGCGGAATATCTGGTTCTTCTCCCAGAAATCGAGGATCTCCTTCTCTGTCTTGCGATGATCGTACATATGGCAACACCTATAGGTAAATAGCAGTAGATTATACGGCGTAATCGTTTATAAGGGAACGTCCCTAAATCCGCCGGCTCATCTTTTCTCTCTGGCCTTCCCCTTGCAGAGCGCGATGTTATCGTTAAGCGACTTGACCTGGGCCGGGGGTAGCTTGATCCCGGAATCCAGGGCCTTCTGGAACTCGCTTGCGCAGTCCGCGAACCGTCCGTCATTGTATGCCTTCTCCCCATCTTCTGTCGCTGCGTTGAAGACCGCCTTTGGCAGGTGCTTCCCGTACGCCTTGTCGAGCTGGGCCGCCTTTTTGATGTGCTGGAGGGCTTTTGTGAAGTCCCTCGATTTCTCGTACAATATGCCCAGGTTCTGGTGGACATACGGGTCCTTGTCGTTGATCTCGAGCGAGCGCTTGTATGCGGCCATAGCGCTTTTCGGGTTTTTATTGTCCCGGAAATGGTCGCCCTGCTCGCGGTGGTATATCCCTGCCGATTCGTCATGGGTCATCTCCATAAGGAGCTTGAACTTGCCTCGGTGCGTCTGGCCGAGCACGGACGTCATAAGGTCCACGATGACCTTCTTGCCGCCTATCAGGGCGAACGGGACGACATGATCTATATTCGCCGGGGCGCGCTCGAAATGCACATACAGCGCTCCGCCAGGGATGCCTTTAGCCTTGAACAATGCTGTGACTATCCTGGCCAGGTCCGTGCAGTCCCCCCCCTTTGCGAGCGCTTCTGAAGCGGTATGGGGCTGCCTTCCGGTCATCTTCAGGATCTTCACGCCCCCTGGGACGCCCCGCCTCAATCTGTCGAAAATCGCCTGGACCGTATTTGCCGTGCTCCCGGCCGGCAATCCTGCTGCTATCGCTTTTAGCTTCGCATCTAGAGTGAATGGATCGGTAGATGTGGAATATCCTGCTGCCCTCGCTTCTGCCATCGGCAGCTGTTTCAATAAAGCGATGCCGAGGGTAGCAGCCGCTGCTGCGCCGAATTCCCTCCGTGAGATGCCTTCCCTTCTGTAAGCGGTCGGTTTCATAGGATAAATGATGATAAAAAGTGTTTATAAATGTGGTTGTTGCGCTTTTTTTAAGAAAAATATAAATGAAAAGAAAGTGAAAGAAAAAAGCCATACTAGACTTTTTTCACCTGGGTCACGAAGTCCTGGGCTGCCGCGAGGGTGTCGGAGGCCTCTGCGCCGGCCACGACTATCTTGGAGCCAGCCACGACCTCTCTCACGACCTTCTTCTCGGCCGTCCAATCGACCGGAGAGGATGCGAGCAGGTCAGCCGTGACGGAGTTCACCTTGTCGCCCCCTATAGAGACGATGGTGTTCACCCCGGCAGCGTCTGTATCCAGGATGACCAGGTTGCCGTAGGACCCATATGGCACTGCGACCGAGAGGGTCGGTGCGTTTTGGGGCATTATCACGGCTGATACCGGGGTCATGTCCGCCGTGCATCCGACCGAGCCTTCGCCTGCGCTGCATGAGCCGACATCTTCGGTTATCTCAAGCACCTTGATGGTTATGCCGCTCACGGTCTCTGATTCCCCTTCGCCGAGCGTGACTATCGTCTTTGACGAGTCAGCCGCTGAGCTCGATGAAGGAGCCAGGTACCACTCCGCCCTCGCCAGCTTGTGGGCCATGTCAAACTCGACCGTGTTGTCGTCGATCAGTTTGAATTTCGAGCCCCTCTCGGAGATGTAGCCCTCTTCGACCATCTCCATGCACGAATCCACAGGACCGGACAAGGCATCAGCATCGCATCCATCGATACCGTCGGTGTCGTAGAACTCGAAGTAGTGGCCCTGTAGAGGGTCGGCCGGATTAGCGAGGGCATGGCCATAGAGGACCTCCTCATCATCGGAGGTGATCCAGAATGTCGGATCGCCCGAAGCGAAGTCGAATGTCGCATCGCCGGGCGTGCCTGAACCTGTCTCGTCCACACCGAAGACATAGTAGTCAACGAAGTCGCTGCTCGAACCTGTGCCGGCCTTCTCCGAAATCGCAAGGAGCAAGTCGGCATATGGCGGCGGATACATCCCAGGCGCTCCGGCGCTGTATATCAGATCGAGAACCCCATCATCGCCAAAGGTTGCGAGGTTATAATCGGCTATCGCGATCGCACCCCCTTCGCCAGGAATGAATCCCGTCTCTCCATCTCCGATATCCTCATATCCGATGATAGTTGGGTAATTGTAGGCTACAGGCGGATTGTCTATAGGCAGGGGATATGGGTCTTTGGCCGGGTCCCAGAAATCAGAGAATCCGTAGTCCTCGCTGGAGGGGGATATCTTCATGAACACCGTGCCTGGCGGAAGAGCGATGTCCTCATCAGCTGCTGGAAGCGACGCCGTATAATAGGAAGACCCCAGGAAGTAAGAGTGCGGCCCATTAGGCCCATCAGCGTCATCATCGAAGACGCCGTTGTTGTTGCCGTCGCACTGTGCCGCCATAAGGTATCCCTCTGTCATAACCGGAGTTGTGCTCATCGCGATGTAGAACTCATCGTCCGCGAGGTCCCCGCCCAGATCAGAGCGGTCCACAGAGAACACCGAGCCGCTCGTGCCGGAGGTCACCTGGATGTACGGCGCATAGATCACGCACGTGGCTTGTACAGGTGATACGCCTGCG
>JAZDKI010000019.1:0-38850 GCA_043803165.1 Microcaldota archaeon | reverse complement strand
CGGTGATCACCTTGCTCGTCTCATAGCCGCTCTCATTGCATCCGTAATCCGGATAGAAGACCGAGCCGGTCGCTTCGTCCCAGGCCGGTGAAAGGATTGTATCGCCGCATCTTAGCTCTAGGAAATTGAGGTCGAAATCGTCTCCCGTGAGGTTCCAGGTCGTCCCATCCACGGCGCGTATCGTCAGGTTGGCCGTGCCTGATGTGGTGAATTCCACCGTCCAGTTGCCGCCCTGCTCGGGGTAGGATTGGACATTGATGATCGTGATGTTCGCTTCGCCGAAGGCAGGGTCGGCCGGGCTGATAGCGACGGTATATTCCGCTCCTGACACCAGGTCGTCGCGGATGAGCACCCACTCGCCTTTGCATTTCTGCGAATTGAAGTTCCAGTCTGAGCATTTGAAAAGGCCGTTCGCCTTCGCGACGGCCGTGAACGTTCCGCCCGTGAATGATATAGCGCTCGGATCGATGGCGTATACTTCCGCCCAAATCTTCCCTTCGGGCGCCTCGATATCCTCTGGGACGTCATCGACCGCGACATACAGCCCGAGGCTCGCCTCATCGACGCCCTCGAGGGTTATCGTATTGATCGGAGACTCGTTCAGCAGTATGAACGCGTCGTAGCTTTTCTTGCCGTCAAGTTCCTTCTCTGCCTTCTTCAGGGCATGCCCTATCTTCTCCCCATCCTTGTCGAAGACGTTCAGGTCCAGCGGATCCGCCGTGGATGGATCGAATGGGATCTCCACTTCGGGCGGGATTTCGTCTCCGGCCATGTCCTCTTCAGGGGGCAGTACCCCGTCTTGCGGCGGGAGCTCCGTGGTGAGGTTCTCCTCTGGAGGGGACGCCTCGCCATCACCGATATCCTCTTGGGGCGGCTCTGGCGTCTCTTCAGGCGGTGCCGGCTCTTCTTGCGGGGGGGCGTCTTCCCCAGCCGGGTATGCCGCCTCTATCGCGAGTATGTCTATCGTCTCATCAATAGCCGGTTCGCGCTCCAATGCGACGATCACCCATCCGCTTTCCTGCAGGCCGACGACGGAATAGGGCATCTGGGTGATCTGGCCGGAGCTCGATACGAACTGTATCCTAAGGTTCGAGAAATCAGGCCTGAACACCTCGTTGTATGAGATCTCCAAGATCTTCGGGTCGTAAGTGGATGAGAATCCGTCTCCGGCATCCGCCATGACCCCTAGGGTATAGTCCCCTTCCGGCAGGTCGGCGTTGACCACCACCCATCCGCCCTGCTCCATCTCGATCACTGTGTAGGGGGCGTTGTATGATGCGTTTCCGCTTGTCACCTGGAGAAGCATGTTAGAAAAATCGTCATTGAGTCCTTCGATATGGGTGATGTTGAGGGGCTGTATCAGGAATAAAAGCCCCACAGTGAAGGGGAGCAGGAACATCCCGAAGCGATCCTCTGCCTTTTCTCTCATATCTTTGCCTCTGGTTCCGCTTGGGCATGGAGCAGGGTAGGCTGTGCGACTTTTCGTCGTCTGTGGGATGTGTTGGCTATATCATCGCCTCCGGGCCCGCACGGTTGAAGCAATTCCGAGCGCAAGCTTAAAAAAGGCTTGTACAACCCTGATGAAAAACGGAGTAATATAATATAGTATTTTTAGTTACGGGGCGCTGAACTGCCCAGTTGGTGGTTTTGGCACCGTGAAATGATAAGAAAAGACACAGACTCGGGCAAGGGCGGATTTTTTGTGTTATGAGATGGCAAAAACAGCGGATAATGCGGGCGTATAGCCGCGCGGGCCCGGTTTCGATGGATGCGGTTGCCGGACCGCCTGGTTTCGATGGAAACTATGTCCAGGCCATGATAACATTTATATTTGTTAGACTGATTCTAACTTGCATGCGCCTGATAGCAGCATCAGCCTTCCTTCTCATGCTAGCATGCGCCATCCATGCCCAATTGGGAACGCAGGGGGGCAACATCACGCAGGCGAATGCCAGCGGAAACACGACCACAAATTTCTGGGTGGGCGTGGTAGGGCAGCTCAACGAGAGCCCGAATGATCCCGGATCCTATGCATCCACCCAGGACACCCCCACGGTGAATTACATCTACACGAACGATCCCAACGGGAGCTACAATACGAGCGTCAATACGACCATGATCCTCACAAGGCTCCCGTATAAGCCGAACGAGAGCCAGATATCCGCTCCGGTGCCGAGCGACTTCAACCAGACGGGGATTTTCAGCAATTTCACCATCTTCTCAGGCATCCCATACGATCTGGTGAACGAGGATCCCTATGATACGTTCGTAGGCAATTGGGCGACGACCACATGCTACATATTCAGCACGCCGTTCACCTGCCCGTATATCATCCTCGAGCCGGATATCCAGATGGCTGTATTGAAATTCTACAACGGGACCCATTACGAGCCCCTCTTCATCGGGACGATCCTCAACCAGACGGGCTTCAACGGCTCGGCTTTCGATTTCGAATATATGCTCCCGGCTTTGGAAACGTATTATTTCTATCTCTACAGCGAGAAGGAATGCAATATCACCGTCTGGATAGACGGCGTGCAGACCACCACTTTGCCTAACACCGGCGTCCCGTATGGCGTGGAGGTGTTGGTCGCGAGCGGAGCCACGCCGATAAGCAACCTCCGCGTGGATGCGGTCGAGGAGAACGGCAGGGACAGCTTCCTGCCGATATTGGAGCTCGGCAGGCGCTTCCTCACGATGGGATTCGCATCGACGAATTCCAGCGGAAGGACGGCCTTCGTCCTCTCCCCCACTAGGTATAATATACCAGACTCATATGGCCACACGATCTATATCGAAGTGAACGGCTATGACGGCTATTCCTGCAGGAAGAATTTGACGATAGGGAATTACGGTTCGCTTTCTCCGACATACCGCACATCGCTGATCAACAGCACATACGCGAGCCAGGTCAAAGCCTCATCGCAGAACCAGAACTCGCTCGCGAGCACCGCGAGCAAATGGATAGAGCAGGGCAAGATGAAGGTCATCGACGTCACGGTATATACTAACGGGACGTACCTCGCGCTTCCGACGCTCCAGGCCGGGGCGCCGAACATGCTCAATATCACGGCCATCAACCACACGAGCCTCGCGGTCATCAATGCGACCGCCAATGTCCTCGAAGCGGACGGGCAGATAATCTTCATCCCGATGCAGCCGGGCAAGGACGGCTATGACAACTCGAGGGGATTTTTCACCAACCAGACCCCGATGCTCATCCCGACCAGGTACAACAACAACGCGAACATCAGCGTGATGGTCGGGATAGATGACAGCCCGTTCGCGTACCTCAATTTCACGGTGGACTCCACCCTCGCTCCGCCGACCGGCGCTGATGCGGACATGGATTCGACGACGCGCTCGGCGGTCTCCTCGGCACAGCAGAATATCAATTCCGTTCTCGTTAATATCGCAAAATCGTTATCCACGGTGTGACTATGAAATACAAAATGAGCGCAATCATCATCTTGCTCCTCTTTTCCGGAGCCGTATTCGCGCAGAGCGCGAACATAGTGAATGGGAGCGGGACGACCAAGGACGTATACGCGTCTTCTGCATACAAGGTCTACGCCGATTCGTTCGGCCTGAACCCCGATCTCGCCCTGAGGCTTTGCGCAGTCGGCCAGAAGTACGTGGCAGCGACGTATTCGGCAAACATGGGCGGGACATACAACTTCACCGCCATCAGCTGGAACCTCACGACCGGCTCGGATAAGACCGTGGTCTACACATCGAGCAATATGGGGGGCGGATGCTACCAGACGCCCGTGGATTCTTACGGATTCTCGCAGTTCAAGGACAACTCAAGGACGCCTCCGGTATACGTCTCGGCGTTCCCTGGAAGGATACATGTATTGTACTCGGACAATAGCGACGGCTCCACGCCATCTTTTATCGGGGTGCCTTTCGCCAATGGATATCTGCGGGGCAACTATACCGTGACCCGGGCCTTCGATCATACCATAAACCGGGTGAACGCCACTGTGACGGCCATCTCTTTCGAGACTGATACGGGCACGATATCGAGGGCCCCCTCAGACCCGGACTGGGGATTGAACGCCAGCACCGGAAGGAACATGGTGATAGCGCTATGCACCGATGACCTGGGGGATACATGCTCCGATTCGAGGATAGTGAATTCCACGTCGCAGTTCCCGGTCCAGCTGGGGATGGGCGCGGTGACGATAAACGACCAGAACACCTACAACAGGAACGTCGTGGTGGACGGCCTGGGATTCCCGATATGCATAGGCTCGGATATCAGCGCCGGCATAGCGGCTGTGGCCCCCTCGCCATTGTATCGCAACGGCGTGGTGAATGTCACCGTCACGGTCACCAACTCGGGCAACGTCAATGTCACGACCGACTTCGTCCTCGCGCTGAACATCACGGGCCCGGGCGGATACACGAACAACACCCAATGGACGATAACCGAGAACCTGCTGCCGGGCCAGTCGACCAACAGGAACTATTCCTGGGCGGTCAACGGACCGACAGGGACTTATACATTGACAGGAAGGGCTGACCAGGGCAATGCGCTCAGCGAATGCAGCAAAGCCAACAACAATGCCAGCACGAGCGTCTCTTCTTCATCATTCTATGTGATGAACATCCTGATAGACGGGAACGCTACGAATGTATTCCAGTATTGGGGAAGGCCGTATAATGTCACCATATGGCTGACGGATTCCGACAACAACAGCGTCGCGAACCCCAAGTATGTCCTCACCGAGACGAACGGCCTCAACATGTTCACGCCCACGCAGGTGTGGAATGGCGCCGGCCTCAAAGGGTACAATGTCGGCGAGATGGTCGGCAACAGCTCGGGCTACATCAAGATAGCGGTCGTGCCCACATGCAACGAGCTTTTCACGACGCACCCCAACAAGACCGCCATCATAGGAGCGGTCGGGAATTATTCCGTGAAGGTGAACGCCTACAACAACGCGACGGGGACCCCGTACATCCTCCTCTACAACGGCACCATGGGCTATGACATGCCCCTCCTGGTCGCGAATTTGACCTGCGTGGATCCTGGATGGGTGAACAACAAGCCCATCGTCAACCGGAACATGTATTTCATGGACGTGTATAACTACATCTACAAGGTGTATTCGATAACGAAGAAGCTGGTGGCTCCCTGATGAGACCGGTACTTTCAGCGATCCTGCTGCTCTGCATCGCATCGGTGTCTTTCGCCCAGTTGTACGACGTTTATCTAATCAGGGTAAATGACAGCAACGTAACGGACCTGGTCTATGACGACGCTGGCGGCTTCGGCTCCTATTCCTATGCAGACAACAGCATGGAGAACCCTGATGTCTCGGTCAGGGTCTGCACTGCCAATCCCGGCGATTTGTTGAACAGGTGGGTCGCCCTCGCTTATGCGGATGGGGCGGACGGGGACTACATCCAGGTGAGCTCCTGGCCCCTGCAGGTGACGAGCGTCGCCCCCAACGGCTGCGCCATCGTCCCTCTTGATGTGGATTCGTTCGCCGCGTGGTATCCTTCGATCCCGTATGTCTTTGTAGCGAATGATGCATCCCTGGCCGGCTCTAGCAGGTGGAAGCTCTCGAAATCCAGGGGCTGGATGGTCGGCAATTACACCACCACGGTCGCAACAGCAGGGAACGAGGTCAATATCACTGTCACGAGCGCTCTGGATGATTTGGGCAACCCGATCCCGCCTGATGTCGACTTCCTTGTCATAGGCCTGACAAGGCCGGACTCCACCACGATGGACACCGCCATCAGCTCGCCGAACGACATGGTGTCCCTGCTTTCCGATGGGGGCAACTACTCCATATTCATCAACGGGATAGGGCCCGACACGGCGCCTTTCGTCACGATAATAACACCGGAACCGATAATCTATACGACCCAGACGATCCCCTTCACATTCACGATAACGGATGATGATTCCGTATCATCCTGCTGGTATGTCCTGGACGGGGTGAACACGACCCTGCCTGACTGCACGGCGTCATATATACTCACGGTGCCTCCAGGCGCGCACACGCTCTGGCTCTATGCCAACGACTCTTCGGGCCAGATAGGCTCCGACAGCGTCGCATTCACGGTCAGCACCGGGGCTCCGAGGCCGCCTGAGGGCGGGGGCGGAGGAGGGACGCAGACGCCGTATTGGCCGGTCGTGCCGCCCCAGCCGCCATCAGAGGCGTACTTCTCGATATCCCCCGAGGATATCTGGGTGATAATAGATTACCCGCAAGAAGGCAGGACGGATTTCACGCTCTCATCCGATACGGTCCTCACAGACCTTGAATGCTTCGTCGTAGGGGATTTCGGCCCCTATACGAGCGTGGAGCTGGACTCAGAATCGATAGAAGCCAACGGGACGCTCAGCGGCACGATGATTGTCGGCATGAGCCCGGCCGAGATATTGGATTATGACAAGGGGATGAGCGGCTACCTTCAATGCGTCGGTAAAAGCAGCCCGACCCTGACCGCTTCAGCGCTCGCGAACGTGTATCTCGTGATAAACAAGCCGTACCTGGAGATGGAGAACCGGACATATGAGGCCCTTCCAGGCACGCAGTTCAACGGCACGGCCCCGATAAGGAACATAGGGGATGGGAATGCCACGGTCATAAATGTCACGGCGTTGGTCCGCGGAAGGCCCTACAATGTCACGATATACAGCCTGCCTGGGCAATTGGCGCACTTGCAGGAAGGCGCTATCAGTTTCGGAGTGGGCATACCTCCCGAAATGAAGGAGGGCGTGACGGTTATCGAAGTGGAGTTCTACGAGAACGGCAGGCTGATAGGCAAGGGCTACATCATAGTGAGGGTCCTGCCTGAGATTCCGAAGCCGCCTCCGGAGATGATATGCAGCTATCCTGACCTGACATGGACGCTGGTGATACTGCTGATAGGCATGATAGTCTCAGTGATAACGTTCAGGAGAAAGGTGAAGGAGGAGAACGATGGAAAACACAGGTTTCAAGGCCAAGGCTGACGCCTTAATCAAGAAGTACAAGAAGCCTGCAGCGTATGCGCTGGGGGCGTTCCTGCCATTCCTCATACTATGGATCATCGTGGTCATCCTGCTCTGGAAATGCGTTTAGGTCGGAGCAGGGGTTGCCTTTTCTTTCTTCAGCTCGTTTTCAGTCGCATGGATCCGTTCCGGGCCATCTGATGGGGATGGTGTTCCGGGCATACCAGCGGAGCCGGCCGTATCCTCAGCGCCAAAGAGCGGCATAGAGCACCTATTTCCCGAAGCTGCGCCAGCGCTCCGGCCAAGTCCTGCACCTGCCTGGTTTTGGCGGGCGGTCCCCTGCACCGAAGGATCATCCCGGACCGAGGCTGGTTTCCCCTTCGGAAAGGCCTTAGTGCCATTGATGGGCATTCTTCGGGGCGGTTTCCATGCGGGAGGGGGTTGGATGGAAAAAAGAAGGATGAGAAAAATAAAGGATTTACTTCTTGCCCTTCCTGCCCATGAAGAACGCCAGCACGACCAGGAGCAAGAGGACGATGCCTCCGACCAGGAGGAGCGGGAACCCGCCTTCTTCCCCGAGGGGCAGCGTATATTCGCCGTGCTTGACCAGGAAGCCGCGCCTCGCGCCGTAATCGAGCGAGACTGTGGCTTCCTTGTTGGCCGAAAGGTCGTCAGCCGAGAGCTCCACGGGGAATTCCTCCACGAAGAGCGAGCCCGGAGCGATCTCGCGGACCGTTGCGCCGGTGACATCGGTCTGCGCCCCGCCTATAAGCAGGGAAACGGTCGAGCGGACGTATGCGGTCTCAGCGCCGTTGTTCTTCACGCTGATGCGCATCACCTTCTTCTCGGTGTCGTATCTCGCCGACTGGGCGGCCACCTCCGATTCGTCGATAAAGCTTATCGTAGAAAGGAGCCCGTCATGGTAGGCATAGTCCTCGAGCGAGTTCTTCGATGCGCCGTATTTCACGACGACGCTTGCGGTGACCTCGCCTTCCGGTACTGATGATAGGTCCAGGTCGAATTCGGTGCCTTTGGCCTCCTCGCGCTCGATGAGGACGGGTTCAGAAGCGGTCAGGACGAAGAGGTCTTCCCCATCCACCTTCACATGCGCCTCCATCGTATAATAGGCGGCGCCTTCTCCGAGGTTTTCTACGCTCAGCATAAGTTTCTTGCTTTCCTGGTTGTATGCGACTTCCGAGATGTTCAGCGACGGCTTGTATGCCGGCAGGGAGAATGTGTCGAGGCTTGTCGTCCCTGTCAGGCCCGGGATGATCTGGGCGAACTTCACCGTGATGAGGAATGTCTCATTCACCCCCTCATCGAGAAGTTCGGCTTCGATGTTCTCGCGCATATCGTATATGGGATCGACCAGCTGGTTGCCGAGAAGCAGGACCTCGTTCAGCGTCCCGTCCTTGGTGTGCAGCTTGATAAAGCTATAGGTCGGCGAGGGGACGATGCGCCCCGTGAGGATGAGCGGGATGCCCCCGCTAGAGATGCTATCCTCGATGAATGACCCGTCGGAGATGATGACGCGGTCCAAGGAGAACTCGTCCATCGTCTTTTCAGCGATGAGCAGGTTGTCCTCGAATTTATCTTCGCCTTTCCCTATGATCTCCGGATCCATGGCTGCCAATGCGATCTTGACTTCCTCATCGACATAGCCGTATATGATGACAGTTTTGCCTGACACGGCCCCCTTCACCAATCCCGCGTTGTTTTTATCGGCAAGAAGGACGTATGAATGCGTCAGGGCCGCATATGGGAGCACGGATATCGCCCCGTCAGCGTATGCGGAATCGACTACGATAAATCTATCCGCCCCGGATTTTTTGGCAAGGGCCAGGTTGGTTGTGAGGCCGTCTGCCGATGCATAGACTTCGATATCGTTGTTTTTCGCCTTGAGGCCGCTTTCCACAAGCCCGCTCACAGGAAGCGAACCTTGGACCAGCAGGATCTCATGGCCTGATCCGACTTTTGCCACGAAGAGGTCTGGATCCCCGCCGGGATTAGGCATGTACTTGACCGGCAGGTCCAAGACATTGGCGTAATACACACCTGAAAGGACGTCGCGCCCGTCCATGGAGTTGATGACCACATAATCCTCAGCGGATGAAAGAGCCAATATGAATAGCAGTATGACGATCGATAGCCTCATCTTTATCCTTCCTCCCGAATGGTTGTCTTCAAAGAATGAGAAATAATTGAAAAGATAAGAATAAAAAAGAAAGGGAGAGCTTCAGTTCAGCTCAAGATAGAAGTAGTACTGGGTGGTCGCATCTACCGTGTTGTTGGTCGGGACCATGAGCTCATAGTCCGCAGCGCCGCCGAGGTAGTTGGTGCCGGCCGAGTTTATGACCGCGCAGTACGCCAGCTCACTGGTTGTGTTACCGAACGCACCATCGTCAAGGGCGCAGGTGTTGTAGAGCGAGTCCGTGTGGTTCGCGTAAGCGGCATTCGTCACCGACTGCTCGTTCAAGGTGATTGCGCAGTTGGAACCCGTGAATGTCGCGGATCCGTTGTCTGCCACCAGGCCGAAGCCCCAGGCTGTGTCGATGTTAGCGCCGGTCGCCCCGTCCGCGGTTGTGAACGGGAAAGCGTTGTTCGTCGATACGCATACTTCACCAGCTGGTGCAGTCGAGATGGTCCACTTGAATATGTTGAGAGATGAGTTGCCGAGTACCAAGGCACCGCTCACTTCTCCCCAGAAGCCAGCCCATCTGTCTGTAAGCGTATCGGCGGTCACGTTGACCGGTGTGATATTGCCGCCTTCGGTTATGACGTTGCCGCTGCTTGCGCCAGTCCATCTGGTCTGTGTGCCTGCGGTCACTCCAGCGCCCGCGATAGCGAAGACGAATCCCGCTATCAGGAGCAGCGCTCCAAAAATCATTAATCCGTTTTTCATGTTCATGTTTTAGCCTCCACCCCAGATATCATAGGGTGTACTCTTATCCGGACTACTAGGATAAGATATATAAATATTTCGCAGGGCGAAAAACGGAATCACGGAGAGATAGCGAAACGCATTTCCGAAAACGATCAGCGCTCGACCGTCTTGCTTTTTCCGTTCGGGAGGATGGATAGGAGCTCGTCAGGGTGCACGCCGAACCTTTTACCCAAGGATTTCGCGAGCTGGCCTTTCTCCTTCCCCGCCTGGGACGGGACGAGGATCAGCGCTTCGGCCAGTGGCCTTTTCGAGCATTCCGGGATCAGCTCCACGCCCTTCTCGCCCTTGCCGATCAGCAATGCCAGTTTCGTGGAGCGGTACCAGGTCCTCTGTCCGGTTATCGCGAAGGCCCCGGATGGGATGAACCCGCCTTGGGCGTGCTTTGAGACCTGGCCCTTTTTCACAGAATAGACATCGACCGAGGCGTTCGCGTTCTTCCAGGCATTCGAGTGCGACGCGGAGAACTGGGCCGCTTCCTTCAGGTCCTGCTCCCCTGCCTTCACCCCGCCTTTCAGTATCAGCGCAGAGGCGCCCTGGATATCCGCATGGAAGAAAAGATCGTCATCGTCGAGATGCTTCGCATAGACCATATCGTTCTGCTTGGCATCGCGCCCGCCGATCATGAGCTGGCCCCCCGAAGTGAATGCAGAGCGGAACTTCTCGTGCCATTCTTTCGCCCGCTTCACCTTCACTTCGCTCTTCTCGGGCTTCTTGGCTTCCGTTATCTCTTTCTCGGTCTCGGCCAGGGCTTTCTCGGCCCCTGCGACCTTCTCCCTGGCCTCTTTGGCGAGCTGGTAGTAATATGATGCGTTCTCATGCACGGTCTTATTGTAGAATACGGTGACCTTCATCCGCTCATCGCCTTTGATCTTCGATCAGCTTGCGTAAAATCGGCTTGAGAGGGGGCAGTTCATCACGCACCGTCTTCCAGACTATCTCCACGTCCACGCCGAAATATTCGTGGATGAGCTTGTCCCGCATGCCTGCCATCGAGTTCCACGGTATTCCGGGGTTCTTCTGTTTCACCGAGGCCGGGATTTTTTTCGACGCTTCTCCGATAATCTCGAGGGCCCGGACCACCGCGAACACCGCTTTCTCGTCTTTCCTGAAAATCTCGAAGGTCATCCCTTCTGTGAAAGACGCTATCTTGTCCACCGAATCGGCGATGTCGCACAGATAATCGAGGAATTCCCTTTTCACAGATAGACGACCTCTTTTAGGATGTGCTTCCCTATCGCGGGTTTCAGCGCTTTCTTGGTCACAAGGTCCACTTTCGCGCCTAGGATAGAGGAGAGGAGGGCCTCAAGCTCCAAGAACCTGAATAACCCCACTGGCTTGACGAATTCCACAAGGATATCCACGTCGCTCGTCTTTTGCTGGGTGCCCCTGGCATAAGATCCGAAGAGGCCCACGGTTCTCACTCCGAATTCCTTCCTGATGCGGGACTTGCATCCTTTCAGTTTATTCTTGATGCCTTCGGAGCTTGCCATAAGAAAGTATCATGTTCCGTTCTTTAAAAGGTTTTTGCCTGCCACATCGAGAGCCGCAGCCTGATCGCCGCGAACCCCATCTCCGGGATATCGGAGATCAGGTTGACCCTGCTCTGCGCCCGCCCGCCCCACACGATGGGCACTTCCGCGACCTTCAACCCCTTGGCCTGCGCGCGTATCAACAGCTCGCTGTCCCAGAACCAGTGCGGGTTTTGCACCTCTTTGAGCAGGGGGAGCACGGAGGACCTCCGGAAGGCCTTGAATCCGCACTGGTGGTCCTTGATCGATGTCTTGAAAAGCAGCCTGAGCATGAGATTGTATCCCTTGCTCGAGATGTCCCTGATGAAGCCTCTTCCGGTGACTTTGGACCCCACCATGAGGCGCGAGCCGGTCGCGATGTCCGCGCCTGCCTTGATAGGCGAGATTATCTTGGATAGGTAGAACAGGTCTGTGGCGAGGTCTGCGTCCATATAGACCACGATATCGCCCTTGGCGGCCGTGATGGCATCTGAGAGCGATCTGCCCCGCCCGAGGCGCGTTTGGCTGATGATGACGCGCACGCTCCCCGATTGGAGTTTTCTAGCCGCCTCCGCCGAGCCGTCCGTGCTCCCGTCCTCGCAGAGGATCAGTTCATACTCCGCTCCCATGTCCCGAAGCTTCCGCTCGACCTCGGCGGCTATGCGCGGGAGCGTTCCCGCCTCGTTGTGGATGGGGATTATCACGCTGATCATGCAGGGATATCTTCCGAGTGATTAAAAAGAACCCCCCTTTAGCAGGCAAAGCGCCCATAGATATCGTCAGGATCGCATCCTCTGCTCTTGCATGCGAAGCATGCAAAAACAAGGCCGTCTGGAAGAACGGCATGGGACTAGGCCGGCCAAGCCCGATCGGTCAACCATCAGCGGGCTCAGGCGGATTTAAAACCATCCGCGATGAAAAACATCCGATGCGCTCGCGCGGAATAGACGTGTTCAGGGGCTTTTCCATAGCCCTGATGATCTTCTTCTCGGTGATAGCGAGGCTGAGCGGCGCCCTGCCGGATATATTGGACCATAATGTGTCCGGATCGATGCATATCGGCGATTTCGTATTGACCCTGTTCATCTTCGCGAGCGGGATGTCGCTGGTCTTCTTCGAGCGTAAGAAGCGGTCGGGCTCGGGCTACCTGCTCGATGTCCTCGAGCGCACCGGGAAGCTCCTTATGGTATGGCTGTTCATCTCGCCCTTCTCGTCCGGGAGGTTCCTCGGGATGGATGAACTGGCCCTGATCGCGGTGCTCGCGCTTCCGACGCTGCTCCTGCTGAGGTTCTCGGACAGGGTGATCGCCTTCGCCGCCATCGCACCCGTCTTCCTATATATCATACTGGTCATGACCGCTCCGATAAGCTTCTCCTCAGGATACCTGGGAGGATTCATCGCCGTGCCGTTCTACCTTCCCGTGATGCTCTGCGGCGCGCTCGTCGGAAGGAAGCTGATGGAAGGGGCGGATGCGCTTTCCGCGGCGATGCCCGTCCTTACCGGGGCGTCCCTGACCGCCCTCATCCTGCTAGCGTTCATCCCGCCGTATAAGATGGATGCGAGCCCTACCTTCATGGGGGCCTCGATCGTCGTCTCGGGCTGGCTGTTCATATTCGTCTCCGGATTCGGCGAGCCGCATATGGAACGCATGGGCAGGGACCCGATGAGGTACTGGGTGCTGATGTTCATATTGTTCCTGATCCCGCTCGCCTTCTACGGATTCGGGTATGCCGGGGGCCTGCCCCTGGGATTGGGATGGGTGGAAGCGACGCTCATATCGCTCCTTTGCATACCGATCGTCTATCTGATATCGGATGGCGTGGATAAAGCGGTCCTCATCGCCAGGGATGTGCGCAGATAAGCGTCATCCGCAGCCGGTTATGCGGTAGATCGCCGAATCCGAGCTCGCCGTGCCGAAGGAGTGGACGAGTTCTAGATGCTGCGATCTGGTATCTATGATTATCTGGTCGAGAAGGGGCGAATTCCTCGCGCTCTGGTTGTTCAATAGGAGGATGTGGTCTGCGTATGCATTTAGATAGCAGATTCTTCCATCGGACCCTTCGATAGCGCGCACATCGTTGAAGATGCTCCCTTCATCTATGGGGATTATCTTTGTGCCGAGGGGGATATAGAGGGTCGGGAGATCGAAGGCGACCAGGCGGTCGATCTCAGGGTGATGGATGAGGTAGTCTGGGATCGTGCCGAGGCCGTAGTTGGTGAAGTAGCGCAGGGCCTCCTCTCCGCAGAGAAGGCAGGGCGCATGCAGGATGGTCGACAAGGCGTAAAAGCACAGGGCGAAGGAGATGGACCATTCCAGGATGCTAGCCACGACCTTAGTATCCCGGGCAGCGCCCTTCTTCGCATCATCATCATCCCTGCAGGCTGCGTCCCTGGCGCATGCATAGAGGACGATCGCTGAGGGGAGGAAAAAGACGAAATAGCGGAGGAAGAAGACGGGCATCGCAAGCAACAGGATGAGCCCGGCCGATAGCAGGAAGATGTGGATAAGGGGAGGGTGCTTCGCCCCTGCGATAAATATCGAAAGGAGGGATATCGGCAGGAATGGCATGAACACGATGTATACAGCCAGCCTGAGGATCGCGTTGTCGCCCATCGTATGCCTCATCAGGTGCATCGAGGTGAAGGAGAAGGCGTCGTCCAGAAGGAGCGGGGACTTGAAGACTTGGTTGAATACCGGATACACGGGATTCCCGGAAAGAACGAGATTCCGCAGAAGCCATGGCGCCGAGACAACAAAGCAGATCGCGCCGAATAATAGGATGTGCTTGAAGGCGGATTTGTCAGATATCAGCAGGAACGCCGCGAGGATGGCAGATAAGAGGAGGCCGAGGTAGCTGGTCAGCGACAACCCACCCAGGAAGACGGCGGACATCGCGAGCTGCCGGGTATCCTTCGACTCCCGGTAAGCGCTGATGAAATGGAATGCCACAGCAAAAAAAAGGAATTGGAGGGGATAGGAAGAATCCACGGCCGTGAATGCGATTATGCAGCAGGCGAGGAGGATGATCAGCGAGCGGGTTTGGATCTCCTTGAACAGTTTGATAGACGCCAGCGCGGCGAATGATATGACGGCATTGGATATGCCCAGGATGTAGATGTTGAAGGCTCCGCCGGATAGGGCGAAGGCATTGAACAGGCTGAATAGGGGCGGGTAGTTGGATGAGATGCCGAGCCCTATCCCGCTTCCGAAATTCACCGGATAAGCGCCCTCTGCGGCGATCAGCCGGGTGATCTCCGCGTGGTAATACATCGAATCCATGCTGAATATGGGGAGAAGCAGAATCGGAAGCAAGAGAAGGGCTAGGAAAGGCAGGAACCTTTTTTTCAGATCCCAAATGAAGCGAATCTTGAGGAATGCAGGCAGGGAGATGGCGCAAAGGGCGATGCCGATGTAAGGGAGGTAGCCGAATGAGGAAAAGGATACCGAAAGATAGGTGAGGGCGCCGCAGACCATGATGCCCAGGAGGAATGAAGAGAGTATCTCCGGAGTCTTCATATCCACGCGTCGCGAGATGAGCGAGAAGCATGATGCGCCGATGATGAAACTGGATGCGAAAAGGACGGCGAAGGGGATGGCGCCGGACATGTCCGGGAGGATGGCACCGATGGCCCGCATCTTGAGCTCCTCTTTGAGGATGGTATATCCGGTCATGAAGAGCGCGATGAGGAAGAAGAAGGATACCAGGAGCCCGACCCGGAAGACATCGCTGCGGTCCATGTCAATCGCCCAATACGCCGATACCGCACCTTGCGATGGATATCGGGTTCATCGAGGCGGCGAGTTCCATCAGCTTGGCCGGCCTCAGGTAGAACCGCAGGTATGCCTCCTTCTTCTTGGAGAGCACGAAGGCGCGATCCACCCCGTTCCGGTAGTCTATCACGAAATCCGAGTAGTCGTATCTGGACAGGTCGGAAGAGGTCAGGAAGCCGCCTTTCTTGCAGAGTGCATAGAAAGCGGTGCCTGGATAAGGGATCGCAGGATAGAAATTCGCGAAGGTGACATCGAGCTGCAGCGAAAGGCGCATCGTATCCGAGATGGTCTCTTTGGTCTCCCCCCAGGCCCCGAATATGAAGAAGCCCAAGGTCTTGATGCCGTTCTTCTTCAGGATGGAGAGGCCCTTCTTGATATCGGACGATGCCATCTTCTTATCCATCGCATCGCGCACCATATCCGAACCGCTCTCTATCCCGACAGCGAGCATCCAGCACCCGGACGATGCGAGCAGGCGCCCGATATCCTCATCGATAGTGTCCAAGCGCGCATTGGACATCCACTTGATGCCGAGGCGGGCCGATATGAGCGCTTCGAGGATGAGCCGTATCTGCTTTTTATCCGAAAACGGGGAGTCTGCGAGAAAATAGAAGTCCATGATACAGTATCTTTCCTTGATCGCGGAGACCTCGCGGATCAGCCGCTCGGGGTTCTTGCTCCTGATCCTCTTGCCGTGCACCAACCCGGTGACGCAGAAGTTGCAGTTGTGGGGGCATCCCCGGCTTATCTCGACTATCGCATAGGGCTTGCCGTTGTTCGGAAGAAGGTAGTCCTTGAAATCTACAAGGTCCCATGCGGGGAT
The DNA here is from genome assembly GCA_043803165.1 of Microcaldota archaeon. GTDB lineage: Archaea > Micrarchaeota > Micrarchaeia > Anstonellales > Bilamarchaeaceae > Bilamarchaeum. Next base: position 22,845 of record JAZDKI010000019.1, on the reverse strand, counting down.
CGGAATATTATCGATATCTGTTTCGGATTTCTGCTGGACCGCCTTCATGCGCCCGCCCTCGCGGATCAGCACGCCGCCAGGGCTCGCGAGGTTCCCTTTGAGGATATCCTCTGTCGCAGCCTCAGGATCCCCGATGACTATCCCTTTAATCGCAGGGTGCTTGGCGAACACGTATCCCGGGATGGACTTGGCTATGGCGCCTATCACGAACACGGCGCCGCCGTATCCGGGGGGGAGGCAGTCGAAGTCGGCATCCACGGTCGAAGTCGACGTGGTGATGAAGATGACATCCGGGCTATAGGCGAGCACAAGTGCTGAGGTTTTTTTTGCATCGAGACGCTTGGTGTTCGCGTCCACCAGCACGATTTCGTGGCCAGCTTCGCGCGCCAACGATGCGATATATAACAAGGTTAGCGGGGGCTTCACCGCGCCAAGGACGCTCTCCTTCTCCTGGCAGCGCCCCTCCCGCGAGTACCTGATGCCATCCACTGGAGGTGGGTTGATCAGCATCACTTTCATGGACATAAAAAACACCGATGGAAATTTAATGCCTTGTCATCGGCGGGGGGGCAGACTCCGCATTTTATAATCGCATATAAATCTATACTTTCCGTGTATAAGAAGAATATCATATCCGCCATGTTCCTCAGATTGCGCCATGGTAAAAGCCTGGCCCTCCTTGAGGGATGCCGCCCCAAGACAGTCCTCGATGTCGGATGCGATGACGGAGTATTCATCGCACGGTTCGCTGAGATGTTCCCATCCGCGAAGATAAGCGCGGTGGATTTCGACGCTGATGCGCTTTCTGAAGCCAGGAACGCATGCCCGGATGCGGTCTTCTATGAGGAGGATTTCATGACGCTCTCGTTCCCGCCTGCAGACCTCGTCGTGATGCTCGAGGTGCTTGAGCATGCCAAGGACCCCGAGGCGATGCTCAGGAAGGCCGCGCGGATCGCGGGGAAGAAAGGCAGGATACTTATCAGCATCCCGCGGGCAGAGGTCCTCCATTGGCGGATTATCTGGTGGCTCTGGTCCAACACGCTCGGCCGCAGGTGGCGCGGCCAGCATGGGGATATGAGCGAGGAGGATCTGCTGGATCTGGCAAAAAGATGCGGGCTTGTGTGCGAAAGGAAGAAAAGGTTCTTCTTGGGTTCTGTCGTAATCATGCTGTTGAAGCCCGCTTAGGTCGATATGATGGGAAAGGATATCCTCGGCGTTTCTGTCCAAGAGGTGCTCATCTGCGCCATGATAACCGGCGTGCTCACCGCGATATTCTTCCTCCCGGCCATCACTGATTTCGGCAAGACGCTATATGGAACGGAAGACATACAGTTCTTTATCTGGCTTTTCTGGCACTATGGGAACGCGCTTAGCCAGGGCACGAACCCCTTCGTGGCCAGCGAAGTGTTCTATCCGGTCGGGGTCACGCTCAGTGCCACGACCATCACGCCCCTCACAGCGGCGGCGTACCTCATCATGCCGGATGCTTGGGGCCCTTTCGGCAGGATCACGGCAATCCAGGTCCTCTCGTTCATATTAGGCGGGGTCTTCTCTTTTATCCTCGCGCGCAGGTTCGTGAAATCCTTCCTCCCGGCGATGCTGGGGAGCATAGTGTTCAACTTCTCCGCTTTCCATTTCGAGAAGGCGCTGCATCATATCAACTACAGCATGGCGATGCCGTTCCTTGCGCTCTTTTTCATTTTCTATCTCGCCGCGATGGATGAGAAGAAGGAGAAGAGGCGCATCCTGGGCCTGTCCACCTCGCTTGTCCTCCTCGCGCTCTGCGAGTTCATGGTCGCCGTGATGGCAGGCTTCATCATCTTTATAGACATCTTCAGGAGATACGCCAAAAACTCGCATGCCGATCTGCTCACGCCCAGGAACATGCTCATCATGGGCCTGGCCTCGGCGCTGTCGCTTGTGGCCTTCGATCTGCTCGCTGTCGCCGGGGCTTCTTCCTTGATAGTCCACACGGTCCCTTCATCTTTTTTCATAGCGGTATGCCTTTTCGGGGTGTTGGGATCCAAAAACCTCCTCTTCCGCGAGGAAGAAGACGGTTATCTCAGAAGCATCGCATTGTCCGCCTCCCCTCTCTTCTTATATCTGGCCGCTATCGCGTTGCTCCAACCATATCAGATCGTAAACGAGCAATTGACCCAGAATGTGGTCGCATACGCCATCCCGATTGGATATCTCATAATCCCTTCGGGATTTCAGGCGATATGGCATGCGGTCGGGGGACTTCCGGGGTTGAGCGAGACCGGCGTCTATGTCGGACTCCCCGTCCTCGCCCTAATCGCCTGTTCCTGGCTTGTGAGGGGTGCGACGCCCCAGGAAGAGAGGCTCAGGTGGCTTTTCCTGATCTCCATCGCGATCTCCTTCCCGCTGATAGTTTTTGGGAACGCCGCCATCACGGCGACGCCTTTTATGGTAAGCCAGCTCTTCCCCCTCCTCGGTCTGCTCAGAAGCCAGTCCAGGTTCATGATGTTCACATTCGTGTTCCTCGCGCCATTGACCGCGATCATCGCTGGCAGGCTTGCGGAGAGGCTGGGGGATAGAAAGCGGCTCTTCCTTCTCGCGCTTTGCGCTTTGTTGCTTTTCGAGAGATGGCCATCACTTGGGGATTTCGTCTTCCAGCCGGGGATACCCGGGTTCTACAAGGACATCGCTCGAGACGGATCGGTGGACGCGATATTCCTATATCCGAGCCAAGACTATTTTGGATACCTTAGGGAAGTGTATTTCCAAACCCTGCACGGGAAAAATATCTCATTCGGAGTAATGTCCAGGTTCCCGGCCTCTGGAAGCGAACGCCTTTTCGACATCTACTGGATGGTGGACAGCGACATCGCTGGATTCGTCAAGGAGACGGGCTACGATTATGTCGTCCTGCCTAAGGTGGATTGCGGCCGCAAGCAGTATGGATGCTTCCACATGATTTTGCAGCCTGCCAACCAGAGCGTCCTCAAAGAGAAGATGGATCATCTGGAGAAGGAGTTCGGCGCACCCGCTTATGAGGACGAAATGCTCGCCGCGTATGAGGTCGGCTGAGCGGCTCAGCCGAGCTTTATCCGCAGCAGGTCGAAGACGTAGTTGATTGTCTCCCCCGCCCCTAATTTGGTCTTCCCGGCATGGCGGTCCTTGAATGTGTATGGCACTTCCGCGACCTTGGCTTTCGGATTGTCAGCGAGGATGTTCAGGAGCAGCTTGTAGCCCCTCGAGCGGAAGCGGATCTTGAGGAATGCGGATCGCCTCATCGCGAAGAATCCGCTCATAGGGTCCGAGCAGCTGATTCCGAGAAGGAGCCGGGCGAGCGTGTCGGCGCCGCTGGATATCACCTTGCGGTGCATGGGCCAGCTCTCGACACCGCCCCCCTGGGCAAGCCGGCTCCCTATCGCGATATCCGCCCCCTTCAATGCTTCCGCGAGTTTCGGGACCGCTTCCGGCGGGTGCGAGAGGTCCGCATCCATCACGATTATGATGTCGCCTTTGGCTGCCTTCACGCCCTCCACCACCGCGCCAGTGAGGCCGGTTTTCGCCTTCCGGGAGATGAGATACACGGTTTTGTCGTTTTTCGCGATTTCCGAGACGGCGACGGCTGTGCCGTCAGGCGAGCTGTCATCGACGATTATTATCTCATGCTCTGCGCATAATGACGCTTCGAGCCTGGATATGAGCAGAGGGATGTTCTCCCTTTCATTATATGTCGGTATGATTATCGAGAGCATCAATCCACTTCGAATATCTGGATGAACGATTCATTATAAACCAGCGTAGAGTTGGGGATATCCGCCGAGAAATTGCCGGTTATCGCTATGTATCTGAAATGGGAGATGCCCGTCGGCTTCCTGAAGGCTCCTTTTTTGGAGAAGAACCCCGTGAATGAGCCTTCGGTGATATCATCTGTCGGTTCGGAATGGTAGTCCGCGAGATAGCTTTGCACCTCGCTTGCGTTCATCCACCTGGAAGCGGTGACCCATCCGAAATCCTTGGCCCCGCCGCCTTCCCGCATCTCGGTGAGGACCTTGTACGCCGCCACGCCGGGCATCCAGTTCCCTATTATGCATACGTCGTCTTTGCCAGCGAGCAGGAGGCCTGCTTCCCGCTCCGGCTGGTAGGTTTCGTAGAGCGAGACGTAGTAATAGCTGACAATGCCCAGACTGACGAGCGATATCAGGCAAAAGAAGATCCAGAAGAAGGCATCTATTCGCTCCCTGCCCTCCCAGTTGATTAGGATGGAGGTGCAGAAATACGCGATCGCCGGCATCACCGGAAGGTAATACCATATCATGAAATTGCCGGTCAGGATCGGGAATAGCGTCATGGCGAACCAGAAGGCCATGAACGGATCGGCCCTCCAGTTCTTCCAGAATCCGAAGAGCGACAGCGCGAACCAGAGGCCGGCGCCGAGGAAAAAGATGCTGACCGACCCGATCACGGTCGTCATCTGGTCTCCGAGCCCCTCTGAGCTCATCATGTGCCCGCCGATGTCGGATTCGTACAGCTGTTTTGCGAGCCCGGCCGAATCGAGGATCGAATAGTGGAGCAGGAACGCCGCGGGAACGGCGAGGAGCGAGAAGAGGAAGAGCGGATCCTTGAGGATCTTCCTGTCTCTGGAGAAGAAGAACGCGACGGCTAGAAGAGGCACCATAAACCCGATCACGAGCTTCACGAAGAAGGCGCAGAACGCCAAAGCCCCCGCTGCCAGGAAGCGCCATCTGCCCAGGCCTTTCTCGGTATATAGCAGCAGGGAGGCGGAGATGAACAGGAAATTCATCGCATCTGTGAGGAACGCGGCATCAGGGTAGATGGATGCCATGGAAAGCAGGAAAACGAGGGTGGAGAAGAACGAGACGTTCGGGCTTGCTCCGATGTTCCGGAACAGCCGGAACAAAATCGGCACGGTGAGCAGGCCGCAGAGGAATGAGGGGAGACGGTATGCCACCTCCATCGGCAGAGGAAGATCGGACATCAGTGAATGGAGCCAGAAAAATGGCGCCGGCTTCCAGCTGACCGGGTATCCGAGGAATGCGGGGATGGTCGTAGGCGCAATGGCCTGCTCTTCGCTCATGACCGCGTATAGGCCCTCGTCTTTGACCAGCGGCAGGAAGTTGAGGAGTGGGAAGCGTATCAAAAGATAGACGGCGAGCAGGAGAAAGACCAGCGTCCGCTCGTTTTTGGGAAATGACAGCTGCATGGGCCTTCCTCGTATAGAGTGCCCTGGATAGCCTTTATAAATATTAATGTCTAGCATATATTCCAAAGGTGAACAGATGAACATTATCGGCTACATGAATAAATTGAACTCCATCGGAAAATACCTGTTGATCCTGGTACTCGCAGTGAACCTGGTGTCCTTGTCATACGCAAGCACCGCGAACATCGGCGCTGCGATGTCCAGCCTTTGTGGCACAGCTAAAGCCTTCCTGGGTGCGACTGCCATGATACTGGTCGTACTCGCTGGAGCCACATACGCGATCGGCCAGATCCTCGGTGCCGAGACCAGGGCTAGGGCCGCGGTATGGGCGACGGCGATGCTCACAGGAGCTGTCATCGGCCTCGTCATATACCTGATCATGCCTCCGCTCATCGGACTGCTCTTCACCGGACAGGCCGGCGGGGATCCGTGCGCAAGCCTGACGATAAGCTAGATTTTCCCTTTATTTTTCCCCTTTCATTTTCCTTATGAGGCTGTTGGATGATTCCCTAGGGGAACCCAGGCTACCGACGGAGCGCGCGAACGTCCTTCCAGGAAGGGTTTTCGTCGGATGGTCGATTGCGCCAAGGTCTACCTTATCCTTAAAAACCTTCTAGCCCAATCCATCTCATGGCCCTAGGCGTAGACGAGCAGATGCCCCTCCTGAAAGCGAACCGGCTTTCCAGCGGCATCGCTGATCTGGACATCATCCTTGAAGGCGGATACCCCAACCCAGGCAACCTGGTCCTCATAGGCCCCGGGGGCATGGAGAAATCGGCTTTCGCCTATCACTTCGCGGCATCTGCGAAGCCGAATGAGAACGTATACATAATCTGCGGGAACACCTCGCCGTCCGACATCATCAACAAGGCATCGAGCCTCGGCTTGAACCTGAACCGGGAGAACGTCTATTTCATAGACTGCTACAGCGCCACGTTGGGCAATGTCAGCGCGCAGGCGGGCCCGCGCATCAGGTCCGTCCTCGGCCCGGGGGCATTGAATGACATCTCGCTGATGCTCAACGAGGCGATAAAGGAGAGCGCGGGCAAGAAGATGAGGCTCGTTTTCGACACGCTTTCCACATTCATGCTATACAACCCCCAGGACTCCATGAGGAAGTTCTTGTCCGTCATCGAAGGGAGGCTCAAAAGCGTGGGCGCGACGACATTATACCTCCTGGATGAGGGGGTCCATGACAAGCAGGTGATAAGCCTGGTCGAGCACGGGATGGACGGCACATATGAGATATCGGAGAAGGGCGGCAAGTTCCTGCTCAGCGTCCCGGAGCTGGACATGCCCGTACCCATCAGGGTGGGGCCGTCAGGGATAATGATTCTGTGAGGCTGATGATAATGGCAGGAGAGCTCGAAACGATCCTAAACGAGATGAAAGGCAAGGGGATAGGCGGCGCCGTGATACGGGTGGACGGGGTGGCGGTGGCCTCCACGATAGCGCTCGATGACACGGGCTCCAGCCTGCTCTCCTCGGTCGCGAACGCTTCCGATGCGCTTATGAAAAGGATGGACGACCGCCAGAAGGAGATCGAGGTCTCCTTCGACGGGCTGATACTCGTCATGATACCCCTCAAGAACCACGTCTTCTGCGGGATGGTCAAAGACCGCGAGGAGAAGAAGGTCGTCTCGGAGTACGCCCAGAAGGCGAAGGCTTATCTTTGAATGATCGCGCAGAGGCTCTTCCATGGGTTATTCGCATCTCCTCTCCGGTTATAGCTACGCAGAGCTACGGATAGAGAAGGGAAGCGAATCCTTCGTGGGCATCAAGGACGAAGAGGTCCGCCACTCGACAGGGGCCATGGAAGGCATGAGCGCAAGGGTCCTTATCGACGGCTCCTGGGGATTCGCCTCGGGCTCGAAAGGGATCAAGGCCGAGGACCTCTTCCGCAGGGCGGAAAGGCTCGCCAGGCTCGAAAAGGGCAGGATCAAGGTCGCCGAGCCAAAGGGCCTGCGGAAAACGATTGATGAGAAGGTGGAGCCGGCCGATTCTGAGCGCCAAGTCAAAGCCCTGCTTGAAGCCGGGAGGGCGATGAAAGCGGACCGTGTCACATCGCGGATCATCTCATGCACGGATTCGATCATCCGGAGCGAATACTACAACTCGCAGGGGGCGGAGATAATCCAGGAGACGGGCGCGACTTACATGTCATGCTCGTGCGTCGCAAGGTCAGGGGATATGATCCAACGGGGCTCTGAACGGGACTGGTCCAGGACCGGATTCAAGGATATCGACCCCATCAAAGCCGCGCATGAGGCCAGGGACATGGCGCTGCGGCTCCTTGGCGCCATCGCCCCGCCAAAGGGCAGGTTCACCGCGGTCTTCGATCCTGAGATGACCGGGGTGTTCTCCCATGAGGCGGTCGGGCATGCGTGCGAGGCCGATTCGGTCGTGGACAAGGAATCCGTGCTCTCCGAGAGGCTGGGGAAGAGGATCGGGGATGATCTGGTCACGATAATCGATGATCCTACCGCGGACGATTTCGGCAGGTACGCCTTCGATGACGAAGGGGTGGAAGCCAAACCCGTGACCCTTGTGGATAAGGGCGTGCTCAGGGGCTTCCTCAACTCCCGCGAGACCGCCTTCAGCCTCGGGATGGAGCCGAACGGCCATGCGCGGGCCGAGGACTACGGATCCGTCCCTGCCGTGCGGATGGCCAACACATATTTCCAGAAGGGGGGCTCATCGTTAGACGAGGTCTTCGATGTGCAAGACGGGGTCTACCTCAAGGGGATGAAGGGCGGAAGCGTAGACATCTTCTCAGGGGGGTTCATGTTCAAGGCCGAGGAGGCCTACGAGATAAAGGGCGGGGAGCTCGGCCGGCTGATGCGTGACGCTACGTTGACCGGCAACATCCTCGAGACGCTCCTGGATGTGGAATGCGTGGGGAACGATTTCGGCACCAGCCCGGGGGTCTGCGGGAAGTCCGCCCAGCAGGTCCCGGTATCCGACGGCGGGCCGCATATCCGGGTAAAAAACGTCGTCATAGGCTGATTTTATTAGCCTTGTCCCCCTTCTCCTTTGGGGGATGATATGGGCGATGCGCTCTTTCTAGCTGCAGGCTTCGCGCTGGGCTTCTTAGGCGGCCTGCTGCCCGGCCTGCATTCGAATACCATGATATCGGTGCTTTCCTCGCTCGGGCTGGATGAGCAGGATCTCGCATTGGTGATAATGGCCCTTTTCCCCGCGCACCTGATATCGTCGTTCATCCCTTCGATATTTTTCGGGATACCTGAAAGCGCGACCGTGATGGGCTGCCTGCCGGGGCACCGGATGGTCCTAAAGGGGAGGGGATTGGAGGCATTGAAGACGGTCCTGCTCTCATGCGTCTTTTCCGCGCTGCTCTGCGCCCTTATCTTCGGGCTCTCGCTCGGGTTCTTCCCCCTCGCTTACGGCCTGATCAAGCCGCATATGGGATATCTGCTGCTCCTGATGTCGCTGATGCTCCTTTTCCGGGGGAAGAGGCCTTTGCATGCATCCGCCCTGTTCCTCCTTTCCGGGATCCTCGGATATCTCGCTTTGAACAGCGGGATGAAGGACCCTTTCCTCCCGCTTTTTTCCGGGATGTTCGCCCTGGCCGCGATGATCGATGCCAGAGGCGGCGTTGTGCCCGAGCAGAAGGACGGCCCGGCCGATTTCAGCGTGCTCAGATGCGCGGTCCTCGGAACCCTGCTGGGGATGATCGCCCTGCTTGTGCCCGGGGCAGGCTCCCCTTCGCAGGTCGCCACGTTCGCTACCATAGCGGTGCCGATGGAGACCGCCGCATACCTTTCCACGATCAGCTCGATATCCGTCAGCCAGGCAGTATTGTCGCTCTCGACATCGGCTTCGATAGGAAAAAGCAGGGTGGGGGCGACGGCATGGCTTTCGGAGCTTATGGATATCGAATCGGAGATCGTGATGCTTCTGGCGGTTTTCGTCTCTGCGATAATCGCGGCGGCGCTTCTTGCATATCTTTTGAGGGGCATTTTCGCCAGGATGGCTTCGCAGGACCTAAGGCCTTTGAACCTGATCCTCGGGACTTATATCATCGCAGTCACGTTCGTGATAGACGGCCTGCCCGGGCTCCTCGTCCTTTCCGCATCCGCTTCGCTAGGGTTGGTCTGCCTGAGATGCGGGGTGGAGAGGACGAATTTGATGGGGGCGATGATAATCCCGACGCTGATGCTCCTCTTCGGATTGTTCCTCTAGCTAAGCTTGCCGCGATCGGGCCGGGGTGCGCCACAATCTAGCTGTATTTGTCCACCGGCCGGATGTCGAGCTCCTTTTCTGTGAGTTCAAGCATGGCTTTGAGGAGCTCCTCGGCGGTGCTGATGTTCGTTATGCATGGGATCCCGCTCACGATGCTCGCTCTCCTCATCCGGAAGCCGTCGGTGTTGGCGGCTCCGCCTTTTGTCGGGGTGTTTATGACGAGCGTGATCGTTCCGGATTCGATGAGCTCCACCGCATCCGGGTGCCCCCGCCCGATCTTCGGGATCGTTATCGCCCCGTCGACCGAACCGACGGTGCCCATCGTGCCGTAGATCTTGAAGCCGAGGCAGGTGAGCATCTTCGCGAGGGCCGGGATGCTCTTCTTGTCTTCGTCGCGCACGCTGATGAACGCGCTCCTTTTCCCGTCCTGGAGCTTCACCCCGGCCGCGAGCAGCGCCTTGTAATATGCCATCTCGAATGATTTGCCTATCCCCATGGTCTCCCCGGTGCTCCGCATCTCCGGCCCGAGCTTGATGTCGGTGCCCATCAGCTTCAGGAACGGGAACACCACGCTTTTTACCGAATAATGGTTCACCCTGGGGCGGATGCCCGGGAGCTTATGCCCGAGCATCGCGGCCACGGCCAGCTTGGTCAGTTGGACCCCGATGGCCTTGCTGACAAAAGGCACGGTCCTGCTGGCCCGGGGATTCGCTTCGAGTATATAGACGGTCTCGTCTTTGACGACGAACTGGATGTTGACCAGGCCGACGATCCCGAGGGCCTTTGCGATCTTCTCGGTATGGTCGACGAGCGTCCGCTTGTCGCTGTCATTGAGCCTTATCGAGGGCAGGACGATGTTGGCATCCCCCGAATGCACGCCGGCAGGCTCTATATGCTCCATCAGCCCCCCGATGAACACCTTCTCGCCGTCGCAGACCGCATCCACCTCGCACTCTATGGCGTTATCCAGGTACTTGTCTATCAGGACCGGCCGCTTCATGCTGACATCGACTGCCTCATGGATGTATCTCCTTAGCTCCTCGTCGTTCCGGACGATCTCCATCGCGCGCCCTGCTATCACGTAGCTCGGCCTGACCACGATGGGATATCCGATCCTGGATGCCACCTCCAGCGCCGCTGGCTCGCTGCTCGCGACGCCGTTGTCCGGCTGGACGATATCGAGTTTTTGCGCAAGCTCCCGGAACCTTTCGCGGTCCTCGGCGATATCTATGCCGTCGATATGCGTCCCGAGGATCTTCGCCCCGGCCCTGGAAAGGGGTTCGGCCAGGTTGATGCTCGTCTGGCCGCCGAGTTGCACTATCACGCCATCGGGCTTTTCGTTCTCGATTATGTTCAATACGTCCTCGAATGTCAGCGGCTCGAAATACAGCCTGTCGCTGGAATCGAAATCGGTGCTGACGGTCTCGGGATTGTTGTTGATCATGATGCTCGAATATCCAAGGTCGCGCAGGGCGAATGCCGCATGCGTGCAGCAGTAGTCGAATTCTATCCCCTGGCCGATCCTTATCGGGCCTGAACCGATGACGACGATCTTCTTGCCACCTAGGGGGACGGCTTCGTTCTCGTCCTCATAGACGGAGTAGAAATACGGCGTCAATGCCTCGAACTCCCCTGCGCACGAGTCGACGATCTTGTAGGTCGGGAGGATGTTGAAGGATTTGCGGAGCGAGCGGACGGCGAGCTCGTCGCTTTTTGTGAGCGCCGCGATCTGGGCATCCGAGAATCCGGCCCTTTTGGCTTCGAGCATCAGCTCTTTGCCCATCTTCTCTTTCGAGATCCGGGACTCTAAGGCCACCAGGTCCTCTATCCTCCGCAAAAACCAGCGGTTTATCTTCGTCTTCTGGTACAGTTCCTCGACGTCCCTCCCCCGGCGCATCGCCTCCATAAGGGCGAATATGCGCAGGTCTGTGGGGGGGAAGAGATGCCCATCCGGATCGATGTCTTTGGGGATCTTCACATCCAGGCTCCTTATCGCCTTGTTCAAAGCCTCAGCGAAGGTGCGCCCTATGGCCATCACCTCGCCGGTGCTTTTCATCTGCGTCCCGATCACCCTGGATGTCTTGGGGAACTTGTCGAAAGGCCAGCGGGGGATCTTGATGACGACATAATCGAGTGCCGGCTCGAAGGAAGCGGACGTGCCTGTTATCGCGTTCTTTATCTCCGGAAGGCTGTAGCCCAGGGCGATCTTGGCCGCCACCCTCGCGATAGGGTAGCCGGTAGCTTTTGATGCCAGGGCCGATGAGCGCGATAGCCTCGGATTGACCTCTATCACCGTGAACCTCCCCGTTTCCTGGTCAAAGGCGAACTGCACATTGCACCCGCCCTGGATGCCGATGCCTTCCGTTATCTTGATGGCCGCGTCACGGAGCATCTGGTGGTCTGGGTCGCTCAATGTCTGCGAAGGGGCTATCACGATGCTTTCCCCGGTGTGCACGCCCATCGGGTCGATGTTCTCCATGTTGCAGATGATCTCGGCGTTGCCCATTGAATCCCTGACGACCTCGTATTCGAATTCCCCCCAGCCAATGGCGCTCTTTTCCACCAACGCCTCGCCGGTCATGCTCATCCGGATGGCAAGGTCCAAAAGCTTCCGGAGGTCCTCTTCGTTGTAGACCGTCCCTCCCCCGGTCCCGCCCAATGTGAACGAGGGGCGGACGATGATCGGATAGCCGATCTCGGATGCCGCCTTCACCCCTCCCTCCACATCGCCAACCACCTTTCCGGGGAGGATCGGCATCCCGAGTTTCCGCATGAGCGCATTGAACTTTTCCCTGGATTCGGCCATATCTATGGCTTTTGCATCCGTCCCGAGGAACCTCACCCCGTGCTTTTTCAGCGCCCCGCTCCGGTGGAGCTCCATGGCGAGATTCAGCGCTGTCTGCCCGCCCATGGTGGCGATCAGGGCATCCGGCTTCTCTTTACCGATGATCTTCTCGATGACCTGCGCGGTGAGGGGCTCGATATAGACTATGTCGGCGGTATCCTTGTCGGTCTGTATGGTGGCAGGGTTCGAATTGACCAGCACGACCTGGACGCCTTCTTCCCGGAGCGCGCGGCATGCCTGGGTCCCGGAGTAGTCGAACTCGGCGGATTGGCCTATCACGATCGGGCCGGAACCTATCACAAGGACCTTCTTTGCTTTCATCGCCATCTGCGCCACACCGGATCGATTTGCCTCCCGATTCATTTGCCGGTCTTCTGGTCGTGGTGGTGCCCGGGGTGGGGCTCCTCATGGACGTGCTCCGTCTCCGGGGGCTGCTCCGACATCCTCTGCATGAAGTGGAACATGAATGTGGCCCCTTCGAAGAACGCGGCCTGGGCAAGGTCCTGCCTGGACATGTCCTTGAGTTTCTTCTTCTCCGCGTTCCAGAGGTCCTGGAATGCCCGCATCGTCACATCGTCCAGGAAGCGCTGGAAGTTCTCCTGGAGCTTCTCCGGTGGGATGCACATGTGCGTGCGGTCCCTCACGTTCTCCGGGACCTCGCCCATCTTCTGGAAGCACTCGTAGCACATGTGCTCGAATCCGCCGGATTTTTCCGGCTCATCCTTGCACGGACCGCAGAACGCCTCGTTGCCGCAGAAGCTGCATTTGACATTGCTTTCCTTGGATTCCTCTTCCACCTTTCCCACCAAATCCTTCTCGTCTATATCTGTCATAAAAAACCCTCAAAGCATCTTCATGAATCTGTCGAATAGGTGTAACGAATCGTGCGGCCCGGGGGAGGCCTCCGGGTGGTATTGCACGCTCATGATGGATTTGTCCGGCGCCGCCATCCCTTCCACGCTCTTGTCGTTCACGTTGGAATGCGTGAGCATGAATCCTTGGGGGATCTTCCCCACTGCGAATCCGTGGTTCTGGGTCGTGATCGAGACTTTTTTGGTTTCGCACTCGATGACGGCGTGGTTGGAGCCCCGATGGCCGAACTTCAGCTTGTATGTGTCCCCTCCGAAAGCGTGCGCCAATAACTGGTGGCCCAGGCATATCCCGAACATCGGCTTCTTCCCGCCCAGCTCGCGTATCGTCTTATCGGCTGCCTAGAGGAGGGCCGGGTCGCCAGGGCCGTTGGAGAGCAGGATGCCCTCAGGCTCGGTGGAGAGGACGGCTTCCGCATCGCTAGACGACGGCAGGATATGGACCTCGCATCCCCTTTTAACGAGCTCGCGGACTATCCCCAGCTTCACCCCATAATCTATCAGAGCCACCCGCGTTTTCGCGCCCTTCCCGGATACCTGGGATTTTTTTGTCGATGCTTTCGAGACGAAATCGATTTTTGAGTAATCATACTCGGATTCGAGCTTTTTGAGGAGTTTTTTCTGGTCCAGATCGCTTTCTTTCATAGATGCCGCGATGATTGCCGGCATCACGCCCCGATCGCGGATCCTCCGGATGACCGAACGGGTATCTATGCCGCATATGCCCGGGACGCCGTGCTCCTTGAGGAACGAGTCGAGTGTGGAGGATGAGCCGCGGTGCTCCGCATCCTTGCTTAGCTCCCGGATGACGAAGCCTTCCGGATGGACGTTTCGGCTTTCCATATCGGCCTTGCTGGTGCCGTAGTTGCCTATCAGCGGGTATGTCATGAGAAGGATCTGCCCGGCGTAGCTGGGGTCGGTGAGGGCTTCCTGGTATCCCATCATCGACGTGTTGAAGACCAGCTCGCCCATGCGCTCGGCTGGGGCCCCAAAGCCGTATCCATGGAGCGTCGTGCCGTCTTTCATCGCTAGTACTGCCCGCATAATCCCGCCTCGATAAGAATCAGGAATCTTTATCGCAGGGCGGATTTATAATTGTGAGGATAGGAATTTTGCGGGCATTCTCACAAAGAGGGGCTGGGAATTTTTGGGAGAATGGGGATTTTATTAGTAAACGACAAAGATAAAAATTCTAGTGACAAACCAGATAGTATGGAAATATCCGATTCCTTTCGACAAGGACTTAAAACGGCGTTTTCCTCCCCGATTAGAGCAATTACATTTATTTTCGGTTTATTAATTGTTTTGCAATTCTTTGATTTATTGACGCCAGTTCTTACTGGTTTTGTTAGTGTTATTCCGCGCATAGATCAATTTGGTTTTTTCTTAGGAGTTGCTCTAATGTTGGCATCGATGTTCCTAAGGGATTAGATGGAAGCCCCAAATAAGAGTCCGGAAATGACAACTGCTGTGAAAAAGTTATTAGGAAAACATGTTTCTGAGATTTATCTTTTTACATTGCTTGTTTATGCAATTGGGTTTATTTTTGGGGGGCAATTAGATCCTGGAATTGAAGTAATTCTATGGAGAGTTTATTCCTTCCTTCTTCTAATAACTGGATACCTAACTTTTGATGCGAAAAAAAGATCAGAAGAAAAAACAAAACCAAATAGCCCGAATATAAGGGCTAGTATAGAAAATAAAAAAAAACGAAATAGTTGCTCATCTGAGGGTATTGCATTCGGAAGAACATAATCTTAATTTCGGTATTTTATGTAACAGGGATTTGGGTCTTATAGAACCAGGAATAACGTTAATGGATGACCGTCTTACCCAGAAAGGGATATCATTTTCCATCCCAACTCAGTTTGAGGAATATAAAAGACGAAAGTATGTCCCAATAAGATTAGACAAGCCGTCTTCAATGTTAGTGCATGATACGCTTGGTATTCGCATTAGTAAAGACAAATATCCCGAATTGAAAGTTGTTTCTATAATCCAGTTACAACCAAATGGTAATCATATAGAAATTCAAAAAAACAGTAAAGTATCTAAGAATAAAATTCAGCTTTATTCCCTAGTTCAAACATCTCACGTATAATCACGGCCAGATTATACGCTATGAACTTGCACCGCAGTTCATTCTCTGCGCTACCCATTTCTCGTTATCGAAAATGAATGATGAAAGATCACCATTTGCTCTGGAAAGCCCCGGCTATCCGCAGCTTCTGGTTGCTCGCGTCCACGACCAGGATCAGTTCGCCCTTCTCATAGGCGATCGGCTGGCTGAGGTTGAGGTCGCTCTCGTTGAGGTGCCCTTCCACGAACTGCATGTTCGTGAAGGCATGGATCTTGCCCTTGAGTTCGTCCTTGAAGAACGGGCTCCTGATGAAGCGGCCGTTGATGACGTTGCCGACCTCGTGCTCGTTGCGGAGCGGGACGAGTATCCCCTTGTCTGCGAGGTCTCCCTTGTAGGCCGCCGAGAACCGCGTTCCAGCGGACACCTCGTCGACATCGCTTCCCGCGCTTCCGCCGATTTGGAGGCTCCGGAGCTCGATCTCGTTCTTCCCGGGGAGCATGAACAATTTGTCCGATTTCCTGATCTTCCCTGATTTGAGGATGCCGTAGGCGACATTTCCGACCGATTTCACGGCCTCCGTGCGGTCGAAGAGGGCGAGCGTATTCTCGCCAGGCTCGCCCCTATTGAAAGCGAGGACCTTGGCTTTCGCCTCCTGCGCATCAGCCGCCTTCTCGAACTTCTCCATCGTTGTGCCCGCGAGCGGAAGCGGTGTTTTCGATACGATTACGCCTTTGTCTATCTTCAGGGAGTTGATGGCGACGATTATCTCCCCGATCTTGGGCGAGACCGCATCCGCCACAAGGACCACGTAATCGGCCATCGAGAGCGAGTAGAGGAGGGGCTGGACCTTCTCGGGATAGCCGATGGGGTCGATGAGAGTTATCTTCTTGCCATTCTGCTCGGATGAGTAGAAGGCGAGCTCCCCCTTCGAGGTCTCTGTGCCCATGCTTTTGCAGAACTGCTCCCTAAGCTCCGGCTTGTCGGATAAAACGGATACGAACATCATCCCACCTGATAGGATGATATCGGTAAAAGAATAAAAACCTCTGGAGCAGGCTATTTGCCGACCAGCTTGACCAGCAGGGCCATCTGGGCCCACATGCGGTTCTCTGCCTGGTCGAAGGCGAGCGACCTCGGCCCGCGCAGCCCGTATTCGTCGATCTCGTATCCGATGTGCGCGGGCATGTCATGCATGGAATATGCTTGGGGCCCGGCTAGGTCGAGCATCTTCTTGTTCAATTGGTATGGCATGAATATCTTCTCGCGCCTCGCTTTCTCTGATGCGAATTTCGGGTCGTTGAAGAACTCCATGTTCACCCAGGTGTCCGTATATAATATATCAGCGCCCTTGACCGCTTTTTCGATATCCGGCTCCTCGTGGTAGTGGCCGGTCGCTTTGAGCATCTCGAGCTGCTCGCCATCGATGCTGTCCAGGTCTTTTTCCGGGGCGCACAATGTGAAATCCGCCCCGGTCTTGGCGCAGGCCGCGGAGAGCGAGTTGCTGACATTGTTGCCGATGCCCAGGTATACGACCTTCGCGCCTTTGAGCTTCCCGAGCTTCTCCTTTATCGTGAGCACATCGGCGAGGGCCTGGCAGGGGTGGTATCTTTCGCAGAGGCCGTTGATGACCGGCACGCGGGATGTCTTCGCGAATTCGGCGACCGTCTCGTGCTTCAATGGCCGCACCATTATCGCATCCACATAGCGGGAGATGACCTTCGCCTCGTCCCCGACGGCTCCGAGTCCGATCTGGGTCGTCCTCCAGTCTATGAATATGCCGTGCCCGCCCAGTTTCGTCATCCCTGTCTCGAAAGAAAGGCGCGTGCGCGTGGAGCTTTTCTGGAAGACCATCGCCAGCGTCTTCTGCTTGAGGGCTTCGGAGTATTTTCCCGGATTCTTCTTCATGTCCATCGCGGTCTCGACGATAGACTCGATCCACTTCCCATCGTACTCCTTCAAAGACAAGACATGCGCCATAATTACCGCCTCGATAGAACTAGGACATGCTATCCCATGCGGATTTTATAATTGTTCCGCAGCTTCTAGCGCTTCGACGCGAATGCCGCGAGCCCGAATAGGAGGAGGATCGCAGCTGAGCCGCAGCCCTTCGCCTCCACGCATGCGCCGTCTTCACAGACCTCGGTCCCTGGGCAGTCCAGCGAATCCTCGCATTCTGGAGCTGGAGGCGGTGCGATATCCCCGGCTTCCCCGCCATCCTCTTCTATGAGGGGTGCGGACATGTCGGTCGCGCTGAGCAGGGCGGTGTTCCCCGCCGTGAGCGACCTGCCGTATCCCCCGGCGCTGCTGGACAACGCGATGTCTCCGGATCCAACGCTCACCTTTACTTTCCCGTCGGATATCTCGGCTGAGTATGTCGAGCGGCCGTTTGGCGCCTTTATAGTGATCATCCCGTCAGGGAGGGCTACCGAGAGCTCGAAACCCGGTTCGCCAGAAGCGGTGTCCTCTTCGATATCGACCCGCCCGGAATCGCCCGAAGCGGCGAGGCGCACCTGCTTCGAATCAGATAGGTAGGCGACGCTTCCATCCTTGCCCTTGATGAAATCCCCGCCGCCGTTTATCGTTCCCCTGCAGGAGCCGTGCTCGGAGCTCAGGCCGGCGCTAGCCCCGCCCGCGACGGCGCATGATGAGCCGTCGAAATTGAATCCGGTGTCAGGATATATCTTCACCCGCATGGTGCGCTTGCCGCCCGAGGCCATGAAATCGAGGTACAGGTAGCCGTCGCTCCCTGTGCGGATGGACACCGGCGTGTCCGATATCCCGCTGACAGCGTCCCCGTCCATATCGGTGATCGTGACCTGGCCGCTGGAACTTATCTGGACGTTGTATTTCACCCCTGCGCCGTCTGTCGCGGGCGGGGGCTCAGGAACGCAGGCGGCCAGGCATTGGTCCAATGTCCCCTGAGAGTTCTCCACCGCGCTCGCATGGCAGCAGGACTGGAACGCATCGTCGTTGAAAGGATCCTGGTAGCACATCGCCCAGCACGGGTCGCTCTGCCCTGACGGGACGCTGTTCCGCGACCAGCAGTTTGTCGATGAGATCCCGCAGTAATACGCTTTCGCCGCCAAATTGTCGTCTGCGACTCCGGCCCATCTGTCATAATCCGCCTGGCAGGCGTCCTCGCAGGATCCTGCGGATGAAAGGGGGATAGACAGCATGAGCGCTAAAGCCAGGATGACCGTTATGCGGGACATGTTGTTGCCAACTTTCAGCAACTTTAAATAACTATCCCATCACTATCAATCCTGCAAATTTTGCATTCTTAGAGGTATAATATGACAAAAGTAAGGATCAGGCTCAGTGGAGAGGACCCTTCGTCCCTCGACAACGTGGTGGCTCAGATAAAGAATCTTTCCGAGTCGCTCAGCATGAAATTCATCGGCCCGGTGAGGCTCCCCCGGAGGAAACTCGAGATCTCCTGCAGGAGGACGCCTTGCGGCGACGGGACGGACACATACGAGCACTGGGAGAAGAGGGTGCACAAGAGGCTCTGCGATGTCGAAGGAGAGGAGAAGATGATAAAGCAGATCCTGCGCATCAAGGTCCCGACCAACGTGTTCGTGAAGATATCCCTTTCATGAAGCTTCTTTTCGACCAGATGCTGGGCAACCTCGCCAGATGGTGCAGGATACTGGGCATCGACAGCGGTTTTTTCACAGGCGAGAGCGACAGCCAACTGATCGGACTCGCGAAAAAACAGGACCGCATCGTCATAACGCGAGACTCGGAACTCGCGAAACGGTGCGGGAGGAGCGGACCGGGTGGTGGGATTGACGGGCCAGAAGCGCGGATCGGTTGTGTTTTGGTGAAGGATGGGACGCTTGAGGAGCAGATCGCGCAGATATTGAAGGAGACGGGAGCTGCGGTCACTTTTCCCGAAAAGACCAGGTGCGCTTCCTGCAACGGCGAGCTCGTGTTGGTGCCGAAAGCGGGCGTGGAGGGGGAGGTGGAGAAGACGACCTTCGCCCATCACGAGCGGTTCTGGCGCTGCTCCGGGTGCAAGAAGCTCTTCTGGGAAGGCGGGCACTGGAAGAATATCACAAGGATATATGGCAAGGCCAAGTCGCTCATGGATGCTTATCCGCCCCTATGAGAAAGGTATTTAATCCGAACGATAGATTATCAGACCACGAATTAGGCTGACGTTTTTCAGATTAGGTGGATTCATGGGTGCGAAACCAAGGAAGTGGAAGAAAAAAAATAGAATGCGGTGGAAATGGGTCAAGAAGAGGCGCAAACGGCTCAAGAGAAAGATGAAGAGAAGGGTCGGCGAGCTCTAGACCCGGACTTATGCCCCTGATCAGGGGCAAAACATTATTTTTATTAATATAACACACTAATCCTGATAGATATGCACAATATCAAGAAAAGCGCTATTTCGGATTTCAACGCAGCCTACCAGAGGAAGCATGGCGTGCTGCCCAAGCCCCTCATAGAGCTGCACCAAAACGCATCGGGCAGCCGGGACGTGGTCGCCTTTATGGACATGAACGCGCACGGGCAAGGGCGCAGCGAGTTCGATTTCTATGTCTCGGCGGGCGACATATTCGTCGCTAGAGGAGGGTTCGCCACCTTCCAAGCGGTATTCGGCCATATCGACAGGATAGACCGCCTGGCCGTGCAGACGATGTGCAATGGTAAGAAAGGCCTCGAGCACAAGTTGAGGCCCGGCGATTGGGACATCCTCTGGAAGGGCATGACGCCGAGGGATTGGACCAGCTTCACGATCAGCATGCACCGCTTCGAAGCGGATGACGGAGAAGGGCTCGCCCGGATCAGGATAGTGGCCTTGCTTGAGAACTATATAGGGCCGGTCTGACGCCTGGGGCATCTTTATAATATTATGGGAACAAAGTATCCGATACCCGCAATCACTACTCAGAGGGTACGTAACGGAACCGGGAACCCGGAACCGGAAACGCGATTTGAGTAGGAGGGCTTTGTTATGGACAAGAAGAAGCTGTCAGAGGCCATCAAGAAGGCCCTGGAAGAGAAAGGCAGGAAGAAATTCAAGCAGAGCGTCGAGCTCATCATCAACATGAGGAGCATCGATTTCGCCAAGAGCGAGAACAGGCTCAACCTGGATATCGCCCTGCCGAACGGCAAGGGGGGCAAGGAGCTCAGATCCGCCATCTTCGCCGAGGGCAACATGGCCGACGACGCGAGAAGGGCGGGCGCGGACCTGATAATAACCCCGGATGCGATTCCGTCCTGGACGGCGCCTGCGAAGGTGAAGGAGCTGGCGAACCGGTATTTCCTGCTCTCGCAGCCGAGCTTGATGGGCGTGGTGGCTAAATCGCTCGGGCAGACCCTTGGTAAAAGGGGAAAGCTGCCAAAACCGATCACGGGGAACATCAGCGAATTGATCGACCGCTCGAAGAAGAGCGTCAGGATCGTCTCGAAGGGCAAATACCTCCCGACGGTGCAGGCCCTGATCGGCACCGAGATAATGGAGGCCGATGGCCTGGTCGAGAACGCGGAGGCCGTCTACGAAGCGGTCAAGAACAAGGTCAACGAGGGCAACATCAAGTCGGTCTATGTGAAGCTGACGATGGGCAAGCCCGTGAGGGTCGTCTGAGGTGATATTCAATGGCATACAAGGTCGATACGAAGAGGAAAGAGATAATGAAGAAGACAGCGAAGGTCGCTGACACCATCGCCAGGATGAAGAAGTACAAGACGGTCGCGCTCTTGGCCCTGACGAAGCTGCCTGACGCGCTGTTCCAGTCGCTCCGGAAGAACGTCCGGGACAACGGCGGAGAGGTCCTGGTCCTCAAGAAGGCGGTGATAAGCCGCGTGCTATCTACGAACCCGAAGCTCAAGGAGAGGGTCGGGGAATGCAGCAGGCCAGTCGCCTTGATCCTGACCAACCAGTCGCCATATGAGCTCAACTCGTTCTTCAAGTCGAATAAGAAGAAGCGCGCCGCCAAGATAGGCGATACCGCGGTCGCGGATATCGTGATACCCGAAGGCGAGACAGACCTGCCCCCGGGGCCTGCGCTATCCGAACTCAAGGCAGGCGGGGTGAATGTCCAGATAAAGGGCGGCAAGATCGTGGTCTCCAAAGAGAGCACGATCGCCAAGTCCGGCGAAAAACTGACAGAGCCCAAAGTGAAGGCGCTCCA
This sequence comes from Microcaldota archaeon, assembly GCA_043803165.1. Taxonomy (GTDB): domain Archaea; phylum Micrarchaeota; class Micrarchaeia; order Anstonellales; family Bilamarchaeaceae; genus Bilamarchaeum. Next base: position 1,508 of record JAZDKI010000019.1, on the reverse strand, counting down.
GAGCCTCGGCGTCCAGCCATTCGAGATCACGGCGAATCTGGTATTCGGCTATGACGGCCAATACATATTCTCCAAGGAGATCCTGGATATCGGCGACACGATAAGCGCCGACGTATCTGCCGGGCTCGGACAGGGCCTGAACCTGTCGCTGAACATCAGCTACCCGACGGGGCAGAACATCGAGATCCTGCTCGGACACGCGTTCCGGCAGGCCAGGGACGCCTCATTTAACGGGAGCTTATACTCATCGAGCTCGATAGAGCTGCTTCTCTCCTCTGCCGCGAGGCAGGGGATGGCTCTTGAGGGCATGAGCAAAGGTTGAAGGTGAAAACATGACTAAAGTGGATCCATATTTGCATGCCGTGCTTCTGTTGCACGGAGCTGGGAAGGAAGTCACGGAGGCGCACATAGTCGCCGTGATAAAGGCGAGCGGCGCTACGGCCGACGAGGCCAAGGCGAAGGTCCTTGCCGAGGCCGTCAAAGGCGTGAACTGGGAGGACCTCCTCAAGGCGTCGACGATGATGGCGGCGGCCCCTGCGGCTGCTCCGGCGGCCCATGGCGAGGCCAAGAAGGAAGAGAAGAAAGAGGACGAAGGCAAGAAAGAGGAGCAGGCCGCTGAAGGCCTTGCTTCGCTGTTCGGCTAGAGCCGGACGTCTCGTGGCCGGAACGCCGGTCACGAAGTGTTCGGCTGAAAAAACCCCGTATCTTTTCTCTCTTTTCCCTTTTATCTTTTTTTTACCGCTCTTGTTTTTTCCCGCTTCGCAACCTATTTATTACTAGCATCTGTTACTACGGAGCATGCACAGGAAAGTGGCCTCCACGATCAAGGACATCAAGGCCCTGAAGATACAAGGGGCCAGGAATGTGGCGCGCAGCGCGATCCTGGCGCTCATGGCATCAGCCAAGGACTCGAAGGCGGGATCCGCCGGCTCTTTCTGCAAGGAGATTTCAAAAACGGCCGGGGAGCTCTCTGCGAGCAGGCCCACCGAACCCATGATGAGGAACATCCTTGATGAGGCCGTCCGGTTCGCAACCGTCCGGGCTACCGAGGAGACCAGGGTAGATAGGCTGAAGCTTTTCCTCATCTCCCATGGCAATGAGACCCTTTCCGGGCTGGACGAAGGTGCGAAACGCCTGGCCGAATACGGGGCCAAGCTGATCCCAGAGGGGGCCCTCGTATTGACGCACTGCCATTCCTCCACCGCGACCGGCACGATGTTCGCCGCCAAGAAGATGGGGAAGGGGTTCTCCGCGGTGTGCTTCGAGACACGGCCGAGGTATCAGGGCAGGGTGACGGCGGGGGAGCTCGCGAAGGCGGGGATAGACGTCACGCTGGCGGTGGACGGGGCCATGCAGCTTTTCATGAAGAAGGCGGATATCGTGATAGTCGGGGCCGATTCTGTGACGTCCCGGGGCGACCTGATCAACAAGATAGGCACATCGGCATTGGCGCATATCGCGAGGATGAATGATGTCTCGTTCTACAGCGCGGCCGAGCTCTACAAGTA
>JAZDKI010000018.1:0-31743 GCA_043803165.1 Microcaldota archaeon | reverse complement strand
AAGGAAAAAATTATTTCAATCTGTCGCCTTATCGATAGCTTGTGTGGCAACGGTCGGGATGGCAGGTTACCTCTATTTTAGGAATGCCGAACCGAGCGAAGAATGCATCAACAGGCTGAAAACAAGCGCAGTCTGCCGAGAAGACGATGGCAGGGTCAGGCTTAAGGATGGCAATACCCTGAAAGAAGGGGACCGCGTATGTTATGGTGCCCGCCAAATCAGGATCAGGCGGGTGGCTGGAAAAACATACGAACTTGGATTTGTACGTGATGTTATCCTTGGCCCGGTTCCAGGGTCCGCGTATATTGTAAAAGAAAAAGATATCGAGAAGGTCAAAATACCGAAATGCGAATAAAGCGCATAACAGTAAACCATTTTCCCTTTCAATTAACCATATCAGTAAACCAGATTATTGAGCTCATGAGCTAATTCTATCCCACGGTTCACCGTATCAATATTGATTGGGAGATCACGACCGCGGAACAGGGCTTGCGCGGGTGAAACAGGCCAAAAGAATGGAAAATGATTGTTTTCGGGCGATTGGGGTTTACTACGTTGGTATGTATACACTTCGGGTTTACCAAAGAGATGTTAGTTCTTGCATCTTATTTTCATGTTTGACGTGATGAATACATCAGATTTGCTTTTTGTAATTCCTAAAATTACGTTCATCCCTGTATAGTGAATAAAGGTCGTATTGCTGTAATAACTTCGACCGGTTTCAGTTATAATGCCAGTTATGGCGGTTCCCAGATATTCTCTCTCAAGTTCATTTTCAGGGCCCATCCCACTTTCATTCAAATATGCTACCCATTCCGGATCCTTACCTTCAGTTTGAAGTTTATCCATGTCAATTAATATGTAATCAAAAGGTATTGATGAAGTTAGTTCGTATGAAAAGTTACCTGATTCAGTCGGCATAATTTCACACAGAATTGGCGGTCCATCGTGTATAGCTGGCACTTCGGCATGATATTCCTCCTCAGGTAACGACATGCACCCAATTAATAAAAATGATGCCAGTAAGAACGCAGCCGGTGTGTTCAGTTTCATTTTCTCAATCTCTTTTGGTATTTCTAAATATCTTCACGATTTCCATTCTTTAACCCTTCTTTTCCCTGCCAGGCTAGCCTAATAGCTTCGAGTTTTCATAGTGCTTGAAGTGCCTATCCTTGCTCACAATCATCGCGCCCTTCATTTTCGCATGGACCATGATGATGCAATCGCTTAATGCGATCCCAGGCTCCTGCTTCTTGAGCTCTGCATGAAGCAGGCCCGCATCCTTCGCGGTTTTCTTGTCCAGCTCGAGCACCACCGCATTGTTCTCCAGCGCGGAGACATACTCCGCGGGATCCACATCCGCCCTTTTCAATTTGCTGATGATCTCGCAAAGCACGATCGAAGGGACGATGTTCTCCACATCATCGTCTTCGAAGAGCTCGGCCACCTGCTTGCCTTGAGCTGTTCCCGCGAAGAACTCCAGGAGGGCAGACGCATCGTAGACGACGCTATACTCCCCAGACATCCAACCGGTCCTCCTTGCATACCCAATCAAGCTTCCTGCCCTTCAATGAACCGAAAAGGGATGAAAGCGCCTTGACGTCCTTATTCTTTTTCTTGTGAAGGTGCGCAACCACATCAGTATCCTTGGATATCCCAAGCGAAGCGCATATCTCGGCAGGTATGAATAATGCTAATGAATTGCCGACCTGCTTGGCCTTCACGATTATCGATGCGTTTTCCATCCGTTCACCTGTATTATACAGGTATAATTAAACGAATTATATTTAAAGCTATTCTTTTCTCAATATCTTTTCAAATCCGATTTTTTAGTCCGTTTCATTGATTTATCTGATCAGCGGCTATAGCCGTACGCCAAAGCCTCTGCGCATTCGCCGTACGAGCCTTTCCAGGATGTCACAAACGCGAATAAGGCGCTGAGATACTCCTTGTTCAGCCTGAAGGGCACTTTTGTTTTAAGGCCCAGCCTCTTCCTTATCTCGTCGTCGTTCTTCCCTTCGATCCTCAGCTTCCGGGTCATCTGGACTATCTTGTTCTGGTTGTAGTCTGACGCCTCATAGAGCTCCACGATGCCTTCGATCTGGCATCCAACACGCGTATTTAGGATAAGATTGCACATCGGGCAGACCGTCGTCAGGTTGGTCTTCTTGTTGTTGTCCGAATCGCCGTCTATGAACCATACTGTCTGAAATCTATCGCCGTGGAAATCGCAGTAGGCGCATTTGCGGTGGTCCCTTTCGAGCACAAAGTTACGCAGATCGTCCATAGCTGTGGCGCTCAGCCTCCGGGTATTCTGCGTTATACCACGGTAATTGGATGACTCGGCGTAGGTCGGATTGAGTTTCTTCATTCATATACTGTGACAGACCTTGTATATAGATGTGCACTTTTGGCAGATTAGCGGAAAATGTGATCATCGCGCATATTTGACCTGAGAAACAGGATAAGATTATATAGAAAAAAAGAAGATCAACCCAAATCTACAGTTGCAATTAGAACCTTGATTTCGGTTTGTAGCAGTTCCTGCAGTATACCGGCCTCCCTTCTGTCGGTTTGAAAGGAACCTGGCATGCCTGCCCACACTTCGCGCATGTTGCGTCGAACATTTCCCTGTCGCTATTATCTCCGTATCCCATAATTACACCATTTATCCTGATTTATTTCTGTTATCCACGTTTTAAATATCTATCCGAACGGGGTTTTGCCCCGCAAATCCTCATTTGGAGGCAGAATTCACGATGTCATAGGCCAATAAAGACGGCTCTACGCCGGCGTATCTGAACATCAGGACCTGCTTCGGGGTCCCCTTGCTTTTCATGGCGGATAGCGCCTCTTTGCTCTCCCAGAGGGTGATGATCTTGCATTTGCCTCCGTTCTTTATGAGGAATGTCCGGACCATCCCGGGCTCCAGCGCCTTTGCACCTTCCGCGAAATTCGTCTCTAGCTTTGCCGCCTTATCCGGCGGCATCTCGGCTTCCAAAATAGTCATGACCATGCTCATAGCCCAATCCCTTCCCATCATCCATTTATCTTTCTAGCCAATCTGGCATACGCTACATAAGAATATATCACCAGACCCACGGACGCCGCCAATAGCAAGCCGATGACTATCAGCATCGCATAAGCAGGCAGGAAAACAGAAACAACGGATGCCACCCCCACCGCCTTGAAGACCTTCGCCCCGAGCATGTGCGTCTTTTCCCAGACATCGTCGCTGGAAAGCGTCCAGGGCGTCCTTATCCCGATGAACCAGTTCCTTTTCGCTTTTTGCAGCAAGATCCCGACGAAAAAGAGCATGACGCCCAGCATCACGGGCATCGTCAGGTTGAAGCTTATCTCGGTCCCGAGGTTCCAGAGGATGCTCTGGAGATACACGATAAACAGGAACGACATGACGACGAGGACGAACCGGTGATACGAGGTCTTGAAGGCTTCGATGTTGGCGCGGAGCGGATCTATCCTGGGGATGACGATCAATAAAGAGAATAGCGCCGCAAGAAGCGCGGGAAGGAAAAAAGCGCCCGCCCCCCTGGGCATATAGCCGTCGGGTTCCCCGGAAATGCCCCAGTGCGATGCGACCGGGTCTGGAAGAAGGGCATACGCATATGCGCCTACGGCCACCGAGACAAAAATCAACAGGATGCAGGCCTTCAGTTCGTTTTCCATATCCAACACACCTGGGTAAATAAAAAAAAATTGAAAAGATCAATCCGTAGGATTGACGACGTACCATTTCCCGCCCAAGCCTTGGCCGTTCGTATCGCCAGGAGAACCATCTCCGGCATACGTGTAAAGCGGCCAGCCGTTATAAGTGGCCTGGGTGGTGTTATCGGTCCTCATGACCGCGCCCATCTCACCAGGAAGGCCTGAGGGGATGGATATCGTATCTACGACCAGCAGCGGGGGCCAGTTCGCCTCGCAATCATCGTAGCAGGTGCTTACGCCCTCCGTATCGGGCGTGAACGTGTATAGCGTATACCCATCGTTATCGACCAGGATCTCGCCCAGCGAGCTGTTGGCCGTCTTCACGGTATAAACGATCAATCCGGTGCATCTCCAGTTGACCTCGGCGGTTCGGTTCTCATACACTACGCATGCCGGGCTGCATCCTGGCACGGAGGCCTGTATCGTGAACCACCAGGTCTTAGAGTTGTCATTATACACCGCACCTACGTCACTGATATCTCCTTCGTCCGAGCAACTGCTCGCTCGGGCGCTGTCAAGCGCATCCGCGACCGTTATCTGGCAGGGCGTCTCCCAAACGCGCACGCACTGCGAAAGGGGTTCGCACCAGGAATATCCTGCCGAACCGATGCATCCATGCACATCAGAATCGTTCCCGACGAGCTGGGGGCACGGGGCGAATTCGCAATCCGGCGGAACCCTTCCGACCGCGCTCCCATCCGAACAGATTTTCGCATCTGCCGTGCAAGCGACGGGCGGAGCCTGCTGGGTGCATCCCAGCATCAGTATAAGGGCGATCGATAAGACGACTGATAATATCTTCAGAAAATCACCAACGAGGATTGTCCTCCTATGTTTATAAACTATAGAATCCCCGATCCCAAGCTAATGGCCTTCGTTTTCCTTATTTTTTCGGATTTTGGCCATACTTCAGGTATTCCTCTTTCGAAACCTCGACAGGCAGGCCTATGTAGCCGCAATTCGGGCAGGTTATCTTGCTCATGATGGATGTAGAAGCCATCTCGGAGAGCTCATCTTCGACGAAATCAGCTTCGGTGACGAGGAGCTTGCACTTGGGGCAGATTATCACGTCATCCTCGTCTTTCTCCTCGTGTTTCTCGGCTTCTTCCTGCCTTCTCTTTGCCGCTTCGTCTTCCATCCTGTCGACTTGTTCCACTGCCTTCTCGATGTCTTCCTTGCTCATGATAAGCGTTCGCAAGCAAAGCACTTAATCTTTTCTGGGTTTTTCCGGACCTTCCAGAATCGAGGAGCAACGCGAGAAAGGCCGGTTTATCCCCACACCATCATCGTGGGCGAGGTCCTCGATGTATCGGGCGATGTTCTCCACCTTCTGCTCGAGCGTGCCCATCATCGTCTTCCCGCCTATCATCATCTCATGGAACTGGCGCTGCCCGGGCTTTGGACTATGATTTTCGATCTGAGAGAGTATGCCTGGGCATTGCTCGAGGCTGAAACGTCTCCCATCGAGAGCAGCCAAGTCCCTCCTGACCAACTCCCTTAGCGAATACTGGGCGTATGCTTTCATTGAGATCACTTGATGGGAATCTGTGGAGATAAAGAATAAAAACCGATACCCATCACTTGGGTATCAGTCCCGTGCATCTCCAGTTGATCTCCGCCGTCCGGTTGGCCAGATAGACCACGCAGGCGGGGCTGCAGCCTTCTTTCTCCAGGGACATGTCTATCCAGTAGGTCCCGGTGCCTTCGTTGCATACATACGATCTCTCGCATTCGATGGAAGGAGCGAGACATTTCGGTTCACTGTAATAACACGAGGGATTGCAGGTCAAGCCATCTTTCACATAGCCTTGTGGGCAATCGCAGGCCGTGACCAATCGATCGCCGCACTCGCTCGCCTTGGCTATCCCGACTGCATCCGAAAGCGTCAGGATGTCCGTCCCTGAGCTGCACGCCTCTTCGCGATATGTCTGGCCGTCATAAGCGCACTGCCGCGGGTAGCTCTCCATTATAGGGTTTCCCGAGGCAGCGCACGATTCGAAATCGTATACGGTCGCATTTGCGGTGGTATTCGCGCCCTGGCAGGGCTCCTCCCAGATCCTGAGGCATTTGCCCTTCTCTTCGCACCAGGAATAGCCGGCAGCTATCAGGCAGCCATGCTCATCCTTGTCTCCACCTATCGGCTTCTCAGCCGTGCATCCTGCAAAAACCAATGCGATAAGCAATATCGGGACGAGTTTCATACATTCACCAAAAAACCTGGAAATAAGGAAAATATAAGAATCGGGGTTTTGTCCACCCTACGCCGAAAGATTATCTTTTCTTAGGCGCCGCCTTCTTCGGGGCTTCCTTCTTCTCCAAGGTGTTCATGCCGAGGAGCGAGTACAGGCAGCACATCTGCGTCACGCCCGTGATCAGGAGCACCAACGCTATCAAGTAGGATACGTAATTCCATGGTTCAGCGACGAGGAAAAGCCCTGTCAATATGAACGCCACTGCAAAAACGACCCGAATCATCCTGTCTGCGCTACCGATATTTTTTTCACACTTCATAGTAATCCCTCAGCCCAGGCGCTAGCCAAAGGCAGAAGCGGAATCAAGCCTTCCTTCTTTTGGACGGCTTCTTGGATTTCACAGCTTTCGCAGGCTTGGATGCGACCGGCGGATCATCCTCGGACATCTTTGAGTTCAATCCGAATCCGATAAGCATCATGCCGAAGAGGTATGCCGCGATCATGAAGGGCAGGACGTAGAAGCTGCCGATGATGACCAGTCCGAAACCAAGGACGACGCTGAAAATCCTCTGGTGTTTAACTGATTTCATGTTATTGACTTCTCACGTCATCTTTTTAAACCTTTTTTATCCCTTCGCCAGGGAAAGGGGGTTTTACTGTGCCTTTTCAACAGTCTTTGGCCTTATAACCGCGTTTCAGGAAGGAGAGGACTGTTTCCAGGCCCCCTCCGGGGCCCTCGTTCCAGGTTTTGGCGATAACGCGATATTCCTCGATATCCCGTTCGTAGGCCTCGATGTCCTTGAGATATCCATCCGGCCCGGCTGCCCAGCGGACCGGGCACTGCCGTGATCCGAGGTCTTTGAGGGCGCATCCTACCCTGATGAACGGATATGTCCGGCATAAGATCGGCCTGTGCGCATAGATGGAGCATCCGCCTCCGGTATAGAACATGCAGATGCGCTTGGCCCTCCATCTCAAGACGATGAGGCATCTTTCTCCGTCGATTAGGACGGAAGGCTCTTTCCTCTCCCGATCCTCATGATCAGGGATCGCCTGGACAAACGCCGAGGTGGCGAGCCCGGTCGCCCGGCTTATCCGCCCGATATCGGCAGGGGTCAGGCATACCCCGAAGCGGGTGCAGCACCGTCCGCATCTCATGCATCGGCCCATATGGATAGACTGGGGCACCGTTGTGGTTTTATATCTCCTCTTCAAAGGGGAGCATATGGCAAAACCCCCGTTCTTGGACAGGGCGATAGCGATCGTCGGAATTTTGGTCGGGATATCCGGGATAATCTTCTCGATCTACATGTATAGCGTGCTTAGCGGGGCGGTGACGCTTGTGCATGACACCGCGATAGCCCAGGCGGATTCCGCGATAGGGATCCTCGCGGATACGAAGCTCATCGTCCAAGGCACGGCCGATTCCGTGGATTCCCTGACGTCCTTTGCCAAGAATTCCTCTGAGACCCTCAACCAGTCGGCGGATTCGTTCGATTCGATGGGGTCTGCGATCACATCCCTCGCAACCTCATTGAATTCCATACCGTATATGCCCCAGGAAGCGACAAGCTCCCTCCGCACGGCGGGGGAGGACCTGAGCGGCACCGCGGATCAGATGAGGGATACGGCCGGCTCCATGGGCGAGGTGGGCGATGACGCGCTCTCCACGGCGAGCGGAATAACCGCATTGGATGAGGACATCGATAAGAGCATAGCCTCTCTCCAGGACACCAAGAAACAGGCCGATGATGTCGCCGGCACGGCGCAGCTCGGGCTCCTTTTGGGGACCATATCGATAGTGCTGCTCTTCTGCCTCAACGCCCTGAGCTTCTATCGGCAGTTGAAAAGCCCGGAAAAGGGTTAATTAACAGTTCGGAAGGCATCTAACACATGGAAGAACCTGCTTTCCGCGAATGGCTGTCTGGATATACCGACGCGGATCGCTGCCTCGCCGTATTCCGTTCCCAGAAGCAGTTCTTCCGCGTGAACACATTGAAGATGTCCGTAGAGGCGTTCATGAAGAGAACGAAGCTCCGCTTCACCAAACTGCCGTTTTTCCGATAACGCCTTCAGGCTTGATGAGAGGGATTCATTCCAGATCGGGAAGACCTGGGAGTATTTCCTGGGGCTGATCCATCCCCAGAGCCTCCCATCCATCCTTGTCTCGCCCATATTGGATCCGGAACCTGGCGAAGATGTTTTGGATGTCGCAGCCGCGCCGGGTTCGAAACTATCTCACCTGGCCGCCCTTATGGAGAATCGGGGGGTTTTGGTCGGCAACGACCTCAAGGGCGAGAAGGTGTCCGCGCTCTATTCGACGATAAACCGCCTCAATGTCCTCAACTGCATCGTAACGACGATCGATGGCAGCCACCTGCCTTGGCAGGACCGGTTCGACAGGATCCTTTTGGATGCGCCATGCACTGCCCTTGGAAGCGGTTCCGCGGCCTTTTCCAGGTGGGATATCGGGCATTCACAGAAGATATCCATCCTGCAGAAACGGATGCTTTTTTCAGCGTTCTCGGCCCTCAAGCCGGGCGGGACGCTCACATATTCCACCTGCACCTATGCCAAAGAGGAGAACGAGGAGGTGGTGAAGGCCTTGCTGGACAATGAACCGAAAGCCAGGTTGGAGGATATTCCCCTTGATGTCCCGCACGAGCCCGGATTGAAGGATTATGGGGCGGAATTCGCAAAATGCCTGAGGATATACCCTCAGCACCTTGAGAGCGAAGGCTTTTTCATAGCGAAGATCAGGAGGGGAGAATGATGGCATTCATCGCTCATAAGGAGAAGAATTTCGCGAGATTCGTCCAGAACCGCTTCGGGATAGTCCTTCCCAGAAACCTGGAGTACATCTATGTCGGCGGGGTCAGGGTCGGCGCCAAAGGCCTTTTCAAATCCACGATAAAAGGCGAGAAGGGCTACGCGGCGTGCGATGCGGGCTTCAACCCCACAAACGCTTTTATGCAGAACTTCGGCCACCTGGCAACCAAGAACGTCGTGGAAGTGGATGAGGCGAAAGCAAAAGAGTTTGCGGTCGGGCGAGGGCTCGGGAAGATGGAGCTTGGGCAAAGCGGATGGGTGGCGGTCAGATACGCCGGCTTCACGATCGGCCTCGGATTCTACGACGCGGAAGAGAAGAAAGTCAGGAACCATATCCCTGAGAAAAGGAGAAGGAAGATAATCGATTCAATCTAGCCGGACTTCCTCCATTTCATATAGTCCTTCTGAGTCATGGAGATCGGAAGCCCCTCATATCCGCATTTGCAGTAAATCATGGGAAGGATCGAATCCAGCATCCCGACTACCGCAGGATTCATATAATCCCGCGCCTGGATGAGCCTTTTGCATCTCGGGCAGCAACTGACCTTCACTTTGTCTTCATCATGCCCCATTTTTCAAGCGCCTCCCTGAGTTCGATATGCCGTTTAGCCTTTTCCTGCAGGCTTTCGCCCTCCATGTGCGCCTCGACCGCCTGCATGGTGGCTTTGGCCCCGGCCCTCGTCCCTTTCGGATGACCGTGGATCCCCCCGCTGACAAGCAGGAAGAGGTCGTTGCCATAGATTTTTAGGACGTCCGGGACAAGCCCGGGGTGCAGCCCTCCTGAGGAGACCGGGAACGCGCTTTTGATGTGCCCCCAATCCTGGTCCTGGAGAACGCCTTTGAGCGCTTTGACCTTCTTTTCGCGGAGCGTATCAGCGACCGAAGTGACCTCGCGCTCGTTTCCGACGAGCTTTCCGACAGCGGTGCCTGAATGCAAGGAACTCACACCGACCAGTCGCATGATCTTAGCGAGGTACTGCATTGTGATTCCGTGCTTGGGATTCCTGGTGAATGCCGCATGCATAGCGCGGTGCGCGTGGATGGCGAGGCCGATGTCCGAACAATAATCCCTCATCGTCATCGTTGCCGCGGTGCCAGCGACCACCACGTCGACCATGCAGAAGTTCCAGCCGTTATCGGCAAGCATATCGGCCCTTTTCTTCATGGTCTCGGTATCCGCTGAGATGTTGATGAACGCGGATTTCCGCTCCCCGGTGAGCTTTTCGGCTTTGTCGCGCATCTTGGTCATGAGCCTGACCCTCTCATCGAACCGGTTGAAGCTCATAGAAGTCAGGTTCTCGTCATCTTTGACGAATTCGAATCCGCCCATCCAGGTCTCGAAACCGATCTGCGCATGCTCGGCGGCGCTGAAGCCGACCTTCGGCTTCGGGACGGCCCCGGTGAGGGGCCTTTTGGATACCTTCATCATCTTACGTATCCCTTCCATCCCGAAGTGCGGGCCTTTGTAATGCTTGAGATAAGACGGGGGGAGCGTAGCGTCGATGAGCCTGAGGTTTTTGAGCGCCTTCATGCCGAAGATGTTCCCCGCCATCCCGCTGAGCAGTTGCACCGCATTGCCTTCCTCCCAAAGCCCTATCGGGTAGGCTATCTTCACCAGGTTCCCTTCCACGTGGTATGCGGTCGCCTGGAGCTTTCTCATCCTCGGGGGCATCTTGAAAAGGGTGGTCCAAGTCCCGGTTGAGCTTTCGGATGCGATGCGCCCGACGGCTTCCTTCACCGTTATCCCATTATCAGGTTCGAAATAGAAAAGCGCGACCAGGTCGTCCTTCGCAGGCTTGTACCCGTAATCCACGAACTCCGAATACCATTCGACTTTTTTTTCGGACATGTTTTGGAGAGGCCAGCGAAGCGATATAAATATTCTGATAGGGGTAACGAAAACCGGGCTTCATCCCTTTAGGGCCTTCTTGAGAGCTTCAAGAGGCAAAAGGGCGCATTTCATCCTTGTGGGGTTCTTCGATAAATCGACTTTTATCAGCTTGAGGGCATCTTCCGGTTTTATCGAGCCGAGTTCGGATGCTTTCTTCCCTTTCAAGAACCCCGTGAATAATGAAGCGCTCGCCTGGCTTATCGCGCAGCCTTTCCCGATGAATTTAGCTTCCGCGACCTTCCCGTCCTTGACCTTGATGTATAATTCAATCATGTCCCCGCATGTCGTGTTGTATATCTCGGCCTTGTAGTCCGCCTTCTCGAGCTTCCCGAAATTCAAGGGGTTCTTGTATAATTCGATCAGGAATTCGGTGTAGATGTCATCGGACATGAGGTCACCCGAACGTGCGCCTTATCTTTTTGAGCGATTCCGCGAGCGCATCGATCTCCTCTTTTTTGTTGTAGATGTAGACGCTCGCCCTCGTGCTCGCCGGTATCCCCAACCTATCGTGTAGGGGCATGGCGCAATGGTGCCCGCTACGCACGCAGATGCCGTCTTCGGCGAGCATGGCAGAGACATCGTGGGGGTGGATGCCATCCATTGCGAACGCTGCCAAGCCCACCCGCTTCTTCTCATCCATAGGACCTAGGATGGAGAGGCCTTCGACCGAATCCAGCTTATCCAGCATGTATCCTGTGAGCGATTCTTCGTGCTTCCTGACGTTCTCCATCCCCAAGGCGTTGAGGTAATCGAGAGCCGCTCCGAAACCGATCACAGCGTCCACGATCGGCGTCCCTGCCTCGAACCGGTATGGGACATCGTTCCATTCGGTCTTCTTGATCGTCACCGAGCGTATCATCTGGCTCCCGTATAAGAGCGGCTCCATCTTTTCCAGCAGCTCTTCGCGGCCATACAGGATCCCTACCCCGAACGGGGCGAGCATCTTGTGCCCGGAGAATGACAGGAGGTCGCAACCCATCTTTTTCACATCCGTAGGCAGGGACGGGACGCTCTGCGCCCCATCGACAACAGATATAGCCCCGTTCTCGCGGGCGAGCGCGCAGACCGCTTTTGTGTCGTTGAGCGTTCCAAGGACGTTGGATGCGGCGGAGAAAGCGGATATCTTCGCTCCCTTCATCTTCTTTTCAAGGTCTGCCCAGTCGATCTGCCCGTCATCGGCCAGTCCGGCCGCCTCGAACCTCGCCCCTTTCATCTTGGCGAGCTGCTGCCATGGGACGAAATCAGAATGGTGCTCCATCAATGTCGTGACGATCCTGTCGCCTTTTTTGATGCGCGGAGCCAATCCGCGCATCGCCAGGTTCACCGCTTCCGTGGTGTTCTTCGTGAATATGATCTCGTTTTCGCTTTTGGCGTTGATGAACGATCCGGCCTTCTTCCTGACGCCTTCATAGGCCAGGGTGGCTTCCTCTGCTATCGGGTAGAGGCCTCTGGCGACATTGGCGTTTCCGTTCTTCCAGAAATCCACTACCGCATCGATCACCTGCCTGGGCTTCTGCGATGTGGCGGCAGAATCCAGATAGATGAACCTGCCAGGGCGCGAGAGTATCGGGAAATCAGAACGGATTTTTTCGATATCGAGCATCAGTCCTTTCCCCCGATGTATCCTGAGTAGCCCTTCTCTTCGACCTCATGCGCGAGGCGCTTGTCCCCGGTCTTGACGATCCTCCCGTCAGCGATTATATGCACATAATCCGGCTCCAGGTATTTGAGTATCCTGGGGTAATGCGTTATCAGGAGGAAGCAGCGCTTCTTGTCCTGAAGCGACTTTATCGCGGATGCGATTAGCCGTATCCCGTCCACATCCAATCCCGAATCGGCCTCATCCAAGACAGCCACCTTGGGTTTCAGCGCGATCAATTGGAGGATCTCCAGCCGTTTCTTCTCCCCTCCTGAGAATCCGACGTTCATGTCCCTTGAGACGAATGACTTGTCAAGGCCCAGCTTCTCCGCGTCCTTGATCAAACCTTCGTGCATCTTCAATAGGCGCTCCAAATCGCCTTCCCCGCCTTCCTTGGCCACTGTGGCCTTGCGGATCAGGTTGCTCACCTTCACGCCTTCGATCTCCTCGGGGTTCTGGAACGCCAGGAAAAGCCCTTTCTTGGCCCGTTCATCGGGTGCTAGCCCAAGGAGCTCTGCCCCATCAAGCTTCACGCTGCCTTTGACAATAAGCCCCGGGCGGCCCATCAATGCCTCTGCCAATGTGCTCTTCCCGGCCCCGTTGGGGCCCATGACGGCGTGTATCTCCCCGTCTTCCATCCGGAGCGAGAGGCCCTTGATTATCTGCCTTCCTGCGGCGCAGACGGAGAGGTTTTCTATCTCAAACATCGTAACAAAATGCTCTATCCGAATATTTAAATATATCTCCGGAGATATCGACGTAAGGATTGTGTCGATGGCAGGAAAAATAGCGAAGGGCGCCCAGCAGTACGGCTTCCATGACAAACTCCAGTATGCGCACCTCTTACGCAAGGGGCTCGATGAGTTGCTGGTCCGGATGATCTCCGAGATCAAAAACGAGCCGGTGTGGATGAGGGATATCCGGCTCAAGGCCCTGAATGTCTTCTCGGAAAAGGCGATGCCCAAATGGGGGGCGGACCTATCCGGCATCGACCTGGATGAGTTGCACTATTATGCCAGCCCGACCGATGAGAAGGCCGACGCATGGGACAAGGTCCCGGACAAGATAAAGAAGACCTTTGACCGGATCGGGATCCCGGAAGCCGAAAGGAGATTCCTGGGCGGAGCGTCCGCACAATACGATTCCGAGGTGGTCTATCACAACCTCAAGAAGGAATGGGAATCCCTGGGAGTCGTCTTTTTGGATATGGACACCGCCCTCAAGGAACATCCCGATATCGTGAAAAGATATTTCGGGAGCATCGTTCCGATGGCCGATAACAAGTTCTCCGCCCTCAATACGGCCGTCTGGTCGGGGGGAAGCTTCGTCTATGTGCCTGAGGGGGTGAAGGTGAAGGTGCCCCTCCAGGCGTATTTCAGGATAAACACGAAACAAGCGGGGCAGTTCGAGCGGACGCTCATAATCGCGGAAGAAGGATCATCGGTCCATTATGTGGAAGGATGCTCCGCTCCGATCTATTCCGCTTCTTCGCTCCATGCGGCGGTCGTAGAAGTGATCGCGAAAAAGGGCGCTTACGTGCGCTATACCACTATCCAGAACTGGTCTGACAATGTCTACAACCTTGTGACGAAAAGGGCGGTTGCTGAAGAAGGCGCGGTCGTGGAATGGCTGGACGGCAACCTCGGCTCAAAAGTCACCATGAAATACCCCTGCATAATCCTCAAAGGCAAAGGCGCACGGGGCGAGGTCATATCCGTCGCATTCGCAGGAAAGGGGCAGGTCCTCGATGCCGGGGCGAAGATGATCCACCTCGCGCCTGATACCACCTCCAGGATCATCTCAAAGGGCATATCTCAGGGCGGAGGAAGGAATTCCTACCGCGGGATGGTCAGGATCGCCAAAGGGGCTACGGGCTGCAAATCGTTCGTCCAATGCGACGCCTATCTCCTTGACAAGAAGTCGCGCTCAGACACGTACCCGACGATCAAGGCTGATGAGAAAGACGCGACGATCGCCCATGAGGCGAAAGTCGGCCGGATAAGCGACAAGAAGCTGCTTTACCTGATGAGCAGGGGGATATCCGAGAAAGACGCCCTTGCCATGATCGTTTTGGGTTTCATCGATTCCTTCACGAAAGAGCTCCCGATGGAATATGCGGTCGAATTGAACAGGCTGGTGCAGGTCCAGCTCGAAGGTGCAGTGGGTTAAGCCCTGATGATGGTTTCAGAGCTGCGATTCCCTGTTTATGTATAATGTCCGGCCATCCGCATCGAGCTGGCAAACCGCGGCCGCGCCCTTTTTGCCCGAGATCGAATAGCTATCCTCGACTCTCTCCAGCGAATCTTTCAATGCGATATAATACGATTTCTCTCCCTCCCCGTCCACAAGCTCGCTGCATATCGCGATCCTTTCGCAGAACGCGGCGGGATCAAAACCGGGTTCAAGCACCTGGACGCTGCTCCGGAGCACCATCTCCCGCACCTCTTCGATGCGCAGCTTCTCGATCTCGGCAGGTATCAGGTCCCTCGACTCTCCAGGGGGACGGGCGGCCATCATCTCCACCAGTTCAGAGCTGTTCGCACGTATCAGCGCGAACGTCGGCCTTTCCTCTTTCCCTTCTGCCGTTCCGTTTTTTTCCGGCGTGTCCTCCGGCTCCACGATGCTTGTCTTTCCGACGAAGTCTATCCTCGGGAAGGACTGGTTCAACCTTCCGAAATCAGGCAAATCTTCGAAGACCACGAATGCGGCGGTCCGCGTGAAAAAGACGTCCACTTCCGTCCCGCAGAGCGTGATGAAGCCGCCGGCCCGGATGTTTTTCACGAAATGGTCGAAATCCAGCTTCTCCGGATCGTTGGAATGGACGAGGCGATATCCTTTGAAGTGATCCTGGAATCTCCTTATCTGATGCGGCTCCTTGTCCGGGGCCAGATTGGCCAATCTTTCGATCTTGGGGTCCGGCACCTTGAACTCCAAGGTCGGGTCGCCGCGTATGTGACCGCGCCCCCCCTTCTGCCTCTCCACGGCCATCTTATCACTCAACTCCGATATATAGCTCGCATCTTTCTCTATTGTACATCAGGCTCGCGATGTGCACGAACCCTTTAGGCGCCTCGTGCCCTTTGGGCGGGTTCACGAAAAGCGCGAACTCGAGGTCTTTTTCCCCCGAGTTGATGTAGTGGAACGGGACGCCCCGCTCATCCTGCGTCTGGATGATGAAATTCATGCTGTCAACGAACCCGGGCCATTGCGGGGCTCCGAATGTCTCATCTTCGCATGAGGCGAGGGCCGCCTTTTTCAGCTTGGCTTTCACCTCTTCGGTCGTCCCGCCTGCCAATGGGCTGACCGTGTCCGCCATGGTTTTCGGGGCGCTCGAGGCGGCGATCGCTAGCAGGCGGTCCAGATGCTTCGAGTTCCGGACCAGCGAGACGTATCTCACCTTTCCGTCCGGAGTGGTGACCCGGTCCTTCAATTTGAAATCGATCTCCATGAACCTCGGGTCCTTGTCATAGAGGGTCTCCGGGGCCGTTTTATAGACCAGGAAATAGATCGAGCGCGTGCGGCCAGCCAAAAAAGTCTCCTTCGATCCGTCTTTGAAGGGTGTCTCTATCGTGAAGACGCGCCTTATCCGCTCGAGGAACGTGTATCTCATGAACGCGCCCCCTTCATCCATGGCGCAGTGCAATCCGGAATCGTGCTGGTCCGGGTTCACCTGGAATGCCGCCATCATCCCCTGGATCTTTTTCAATTGGGCATCCGGGGTCCTCGGCCCGTCCGGCATCAGGTCATCGCCATACTGCAGGAGGTGCGCGACGCTCGCCATCACGGTGCGCGAATCGTCCCTGGGCCTATTCCCGACGCTGGGCTGCTCCCTGGTGTCTGCTTTCCGATAACCATTACCCGCCATGGAAAGTAATCTGTCGGATTCGATTTATAATCCTATTTGTCCTTTTTTAAACACTTTATTGCCGCCAAACGGCATGTTTTAATGCGATTCCGGATAGATGGCTATGATGGAGAGGATCAGGGTAGCGGGCAAAAAAAAGCTCGGGATAAGCGCCGATTCAAGCATAGTCCTTGAAGATGGCGCAGAGGCAGAGATCTCCATCAGGCCTGGTAGAAAGATCCAAATCCTCATCAAGACCGGCAAAAGATGCTCGGTCCAGACATACATGATAGTCGAATCCCGCTCATCTGTTTCCCAGGAGAACCATATCGGGGAGGGTTCCCGGATAAAGACGAGCTCGCTCTGGCTTTCGGGCGGAGAAGGCAGGATGCTGAACCTGCTTGAGGGGAAAGGCGCCTCCGCCTATGACCTGCACCTTTTTTCCGGACGCCATGACGATGGCCTTAAGGTTAGTGCGACCCTCCGGCACCTGGCCAAGGACACGAAGGGCGATGTCCTGGTCAAGGGGGTCGTCTCGGACAGGTCGTCCGCTTTCCTCGACGGCCTGATCAAGATCGACAAAAAGGGCGCCGGGGCCGAATCGTTCCTTTCCGAGCATGTCATGATCCTTGGCAAGGACGCCCATGCGCGGGCGGACCCGAAGCTCGAGATCGAGAACAACGATGTCTCATCCAGGCATTCGGCCTCCGTCTCCCAGATAGACCCGGATAAGATGTTCTATCTCGCTTCGAGGGGGATCGGCGCCAAAGAAGCCGAGAAGCTGATAGTGGAAGGGTTCCTATCTTCAGGCCTTTTTCGGATAACGGACGATGCCATCCGGAAAACCTTCGAGGAAAGGCTCCAGGGTTCGCTGTGAAGGTCATCTCCGCTTTCTGCCGGGTTTAGGCCACGACCCTGAAACCGGCTTTGCCTCGCAAGATGGGTCAACCCCGAACTCGCTGGCTTTGAGCTTCCCTTTTGGGGTCATGACATAGACGATATCCTTCCCTAAAATCCCTCTCTGCAGATACCCATCCTCGAGCATCTGGTCGATCCTGAATTCGATATCGGAAAGCGAGATTATCGATAGCTTTCCGCAGGAAGGGTTCGACAGCATGGCTTCGCTCAGTTTGCCCCTCCCGGTGAGGACGAGGGCGATCTGCCTCTTGGTGCCGATGGTGGATGATAGGGCTGAGAGCAGCTCTTTTTCGATCGTTATCTCCAACGAGTCGTATCTCCGGAGCAGCGCTTCCGTGGATCTTTCCAGATAATCGCCCAGATACTGGCCATGGCCGCACGAAAGGTTCGCATATTCGATCAAGACCCCGAGCCTCAGGTATTCCCGCGAGTGCTTATCGCGAAGCATCTTTTCGCTGATATCGAAGCTGGCGGGTTCACGGTCCATCTCGGCATTTTCGCCGCTCAATCGTATCAGGCCTTGTTCGATGAGCATCCCGTAGGCCGCCCTCGCGAGCGCCATCATATGGTCGTCATCCTTGAAGTCGATGGACAATTTGGTCAGAAGCTGCGATGCAGAGACAGACTTCCCTTGGCGCTCGCTCGCGAACGCATAGAACGAGTGCAGCTGCGTATAGACCTTCTGGATGAATCGCGCACGGGGGTTCCTCATCTCGATGAAATGCACGGGGTGGCGTATATCGTCTTTTTCGAAGAATAGCATGCCGCTCGCGGGCTTTCCGTCTCTCCCGGCCCTCCCGACCTGCTGGTAGTATTCCTCCAGCGAGCAGGGGATCTCGAAATGGATTATCATGCGGATGTCCGGCTTGTCTATCCCCATGCCGAAGGCGTTCGTGCAGACCATGACGTCGCTCGCGCCTCCGATGAAGGCATCCATGCCCCTCTCCTTCTCGAACGGGTCCATCTGGCCGAAATATCTCTCGTTCTTGATGCCTGCCGCATCCAGGCCCCCGGAAACCGCTTCTAAGGTCCTGATAGTTGTGCAGTATACGATGGTCGGGCCGGGCTTCTTCGAGAGTATATCTATCAGCCGGGAAAGCTTGTTTTCTGCGTTTCCGAAATGCGCGACTTCCAGATGCAGGTTTTCCCTGACGGAAGTCCCGAAGTTCTCATGGCATCGGTCCACGCCCAGGATGGATAAGATGTCCTTTCGGATATGCGGCGGGGCGGTGGCCGTGAAAAGGGCGATCGTAGGGTTGCCGAGCTTCTCCCTAGCGTTACGTATGAACAGGAAGCTTGGACGGAAATCATGCCCCCAGGTGCTCACGCAGTGCGCCTCGTCGACCGCGAGCAGGGCGACGCGCCGGCCGGAGACCGCTTCATAGAGGGCCCGGAGACCGAGCTGCTCCGGGGAGATGTAGAGCATGGAGATTGCCCCGCTCTTTATGAGATCAAGGAATGCCATCCGCTCGCGTTTCAGCATGTCCGAATGGATGCATGCCGCATCCAGCCCGATCGCCTTCAATTTCCCTATCTGGTCGTTCATGAGGGCGATAAGCGGGGAGACGACAATCGTCAGATCGGGCTTGAGGAGATGGGCGGGAAGCTGATAGCAGAGCGATTTCCCCTGCCCTGTCGAGAGGATCGTGAATGAATCCTCGCCCCTTAAGATGGCTGCCATCGTCTCCATCTGGCTCGGACGGAGGGTGGGATGGCCGAACACATCCCTGGCGCTCGCCTCGATCCTCTCCCGCATATCCGAGGGGAGCCTGTCCGGATCGGCAGGATTACGGGAAACCGGCTTCGGGGCTGGTTTTTCCGGAGCCGCCCTAGCGATCCTTTTGGCATCTTGCATAAATAATTATCATAAATAACACTTTATAAATATTGTCAGTTTATGTCGTTTTTTGGCGATATCATCATCAAGCGCGTGCCATCTTTCATCAATCTTTTTAATACCTCTTTGAGAATCAGGGTTAAGACTAATCAGCGAGGTTAACCGCTATGCGACGAGAGGACGAATTCGGATTCGAGAAGATCATCGAGGTCTACGACCAGAAGACCGGCATGCAGGGCGTCTGCGTCATCCACAACACCGCGCGAGGCCCGGGCAAGGGCGGCATCAGGATGGTCCCGGATGTCACTGTAGAAGAGGTCATGGGGCTTGCAAGGGCTATGACCTGGAAGAACGCCATGGCCGACCTGCCTTTCGGCGGGGCCAAGAGCGGGATAAAAGCCGATCCTAAGAAGCTCACGCCCCTCCAGAAGGAGGAGCAGATGAGGGCATTCGCCAGGAAGATAGCGGATGTGGTGCCGGACGAATATATCGCCGGGCCTGACATGAACGTCACGGAGCGCGAGATGGCCCAATTCGCTGATGAGCTGGGGACGCCCAAAGCGTGCACGGGAAAGCCCGCCGGAGTAGGCGGACTTCCACATGAACTGGGTTCGACCGGTTTTGGGGTCGCGGTCTCCACAAGGGTGGCCGTGAAGCACATGGGAAAGGACCTCCATGGCATGACCGTCGCTATCGAAGGCTTCGGAAACGTCGGCACCTTCGCCATGAAATTCCTCGAGGAATGGGGCGCGAAAGTCGTCGCGGTATCGGACTCGAAAGGGACGATTTACGACAAAAACGGCCTCAAGTATGCTGATTTGATGAGGATAAAGGCGGAAAAGGGGACGGTGACGGCAGGCAAAGGCGAGAAGCTCGATGCGGCCAAGCTGTTTGCCTTGCCCGTAGACATCCTCATCCCAGGCGCGCGTCCGGACGTCATCCACAAGGATAATGTCAATGACGTGAAGGCCAAGATCGTCGCCGAAGCCGCGAACCTGCCTGCCAAATACGAGATAGAGCAGGTGCTCATGAAGAAAGGGGTGGTCGTGCTTCCGGATTTCGTCGCTAACGCAGGCGGGGTGATATCCAGCTGGTGCGAGACCATGGGCTGGGATTCATCTGACATGTTCAAGGTCGTGGAGAGCAAGATCGCGTCCAACACGCAGACGATGCTCGAACACACCAAAGACCATGACACGCGCAAGGCGGCATTGGCGATCGCCAAGGAGCGCGTGCGCGAGACGATGGACCTTCGAGGGTGGATAAGGAAGTGAACGACAACTTCGCACTTGCCATCGCAGCCATCGTCATCTTCACCATAATCGCTCTCATGTGCGGCATAATCGCCGTCCTTTTTCTTTTGCCCAGCGAAAGCGCGGTCGTCACCCCGGGAGGTGGCGAAACTCCTGATAACGGATCGCAGGGAACGCCAGGCGACGGCGGGACTGGGATCCCTGGCGGAAATGCCACGGCCGGAGACCTCGCGCTCTGGGACATGATCAACATGGAGAATGTCGAGCAGGCCTGCCTCATGAAGGCCAAGGAAGAGGCCGGCGAGAACGCGGGCCTGGTGTATAGCTGCGACTGCGAGGAGACCATCTCTTCTGGGAGGAAGACCTATGGGTGCGCGATAGACACCGCCGACCCGTTCACCGAATACTTCGCCAACATAGACTGCTTCCTGGCCGATGAGGCCTGCTCTATAGAGACCAATTATGGCACCAGCACGGTGACATTCGAAGAATTGCAGGATTGGTATTCCTAATAGCAGGCGCCTTTCTGGCAGTACCAGGGCTTATAGCAGAATATCGTCTCGTTTTCCAGGCAGCAGTCAGCGCCCAGGTAGCCGCAGTCCACCCTTTTGATGAAAGGCTGGGTGATTATGAAATAGTCATTTACCCTCGCGATCCCCATGCCCGATTCGGTGTATGTCGGGTCCAGGATGTTGGCGCGGTGGCCCTCGCTCTCCATCCAGCCATAGACCACCTCGTTGCCCAGCTTGTCCATGCCCATCCACCTGATGACCGACCAGTTCACCCTGCTGGCGTTGCCGACGAAGTCCAGCCTCTCCCGGTAGCCTTCCCGGACCTTTTCCAGGGCGTCTGGGGTGCCGAACACCTCCACGGCCAGCGAATCGTTCTCCGGGCACTTCTGCGGCTTATCATAGGTCATGGCCGATTCCCAGGCGGATATGACGAACAGGTTCTCCCCGGCGTGCGAAAAGTAGTAGATGCTCCGGTTGTGCAGCCTGTCGAGCTCGTATAATCCGAAATCGAAGCCTTCATGGTGGATGAACGGCCTCTTGCAGAACAATGACGATTCTGTCAGCGGGATGTTCTCTTTGGCGAGGTACATGCTATGGAGCCGGGCGGCGTATGCCAGGTCATCGTCCCATTCCAGGGGTCCGATGCCGTTTTGCATCCTTTGCTGGTTGACCTTGTCGAATATGCTCCGTTCCATCTCCGATAAGGAGAGGTTGTTGGATCCGTTCATCGTCTGGTCGCCGAGCGTGAAGTTTTCATCTGGAAGCCTCGGGGATGGCTCAGGGATCGTTATGTTCGGCGCCTGTTCCTGCGGCGTTGAGGCATTCTGCACGGGCGGCTTGGTGAGATTCTGCACAGGCTCTGTTATGACCGTCCCTTCCTGGGGGATGACGCACCCTGCCAACAGGAGAGCGAGCAGGATCGTGAAGGGAAGCCTGACCATGATTGACCTAAACCGTCGCAGATTAAAAAAACAGGCCTTCAAACCTGGCAACGGATATCATTATAAATTATTTGTAGATAGTGTATGTATATGGCTCATCAGTTGACCCGCCTCAGGCTTTATGCCGCAAGGAAGAACGCGAAATTCATGGGGCTCCCTGAGACAGCCGGCCGACTCAAGGTCCTGAGCAAGCAGCTATCCAGGAACAGGCTATCCAGGCAGCAGGAGCGCGATCGGGTGATCTGGGCCAGGGCCAAGATCGAGGAGACCCAGAGGCACCTGATCATCGAAGCGAAAACCAACGGGGCGCAGATAGCCGCCATGATGGAGAGGAGGGCCGCTGGTTTCGAGGATGCGCAGGAGCTGGATGATTCCGAGCATCACGCGATGGTCTCTTATGGCATGAACCGCCTGGGCAAGATGATCCTATGGGCAGGGTCGTTCATAGCGATGGCGGACCCGATAAAGCGTTTATTCAGCCAGGGCGCTTCGGTACTTGAATCCGTCAAGCCGTTCGCGATCCTATCCGCCGCGATTGTAGCCTCGGTCTTGATCGTCGATATGTTCGTCTCGAAAAACATCGATAGATGCGTCTACAGCGTGAGGGACGCATTAGAATTCTCGAAAAGATCGATAGGCAAGCCCTGCAAGGAACTTGCCAAAGAGCGGGGCTAGAGCCCGAAGAGGCCTTTCAGCCAGTCCACGACCGCGTTATAGGCGTCTGAAAGCACCTGGAAGAACTGGGCCACGAAGGACGTGTTCCCCTGGTTCTGTGTCGTGGTCGTGCTGGAACCTGGCTCCACCATCGTCGATAGGCGGTAGAACTCGATCTTCGGCCCTTGGTGCGTCGCGAAGAAGATGCCCCGCTCTGTCGCTTCCAGGCCGGTCGCATGGTGCTTGGTCTTTGTGAGGTTCTCCCCATCCGCGTTGAATATCTCTATAGCGTATGGGTCATAGGCGACCGCGATGAAGCTCCCCCCGGGGGACATGGATGCGTCATCCAGGTCCGCCTTGACCTCCCATTCCCGGTCCCCGTCGCTGTAGTATCTCCCGCCGTCATAGTAGAACACGAACACGTCGTCATTGGCGTAGTTGCCGTCCCCTTCGTGGTTCATGTAGCCGCCTTCGAGCGGAGTGTAGTCGTTGTATGCCAGCGTGAAGAGGCACAATGTGTTGTTGCACTTGCCGAGCACGCGGTTCTTCGAGATGCCCAGGTATTCAATCGAGTATTTGCCCCCTGGCGGGTCGCAGGTATGGCCCGGCGTGAGCATGCAGTCCTCGATCGTCCGGTTATCCGTCAGGTAGAACTCGAAATCCTCCACGATATCCAGGTATTCTGTGGCGGATGAGCGCTCGAGCGATTCCGTGTTTTCCGGGAACTGCCATTCATCCAATATCACCCCGGTCTCCGACAGGCGGTAGCCTTTCGCGCGCGTATCGCCGGCTTTGGCGTATTTGACGGCGTTCATCCCGATATAGACCGATTCTCCGTCATAGGCGGGCACCACCATGGACCGTTGGATGCAGTTGGAGTTAGATGTGAACCTGAATTGCTGGTTTCCGGTCACAAGGTCATAGCCGTAGACGTTGCAGAAGTTATTGTCATTGTTCGCTGTGAGGACGTAGGCGTGGTCTCCCCTCTTGTCGAAGAAAGCCATCCTGGGCTCTTCGCCATCGTAGGTCTTCTCCCAGAGCTTGACCTCCTTATCCAGGACGGTGTAATCGTCTACGCTGTCCGCGTTAAGGCACTTGACATCCGAGACGGCCATATCCGAGCCGTTCATCCTTGTCAGGAAATCGCTCGCGTAGGGCGAGCAGCGTTTCGATGTGATGAACAGGGTGCCGTTGCCTCCGCGTATCGGGATGTTCCCGGCGCCATAGACGTATTCGCCGGCGAAGCGGTCCCGATCGGTCTCTACGATATACATCGCATCCTCGGGGTAATTGGCGGGATTCAGCTCTAATGGGTGCTGGGTGAGCGTGAAGTCGATATCGACTATCTTTTCCGTATCGAAGAAGTATCTGTCTGAATCATTGTAGACATAGTTGAACGTGGTGGAATTGCCGAAATACCCCTGCTTGCTGGCGCTGATCGGGTATGGGCCCTCTTCTGTCAGGTAGAGGTAGAACTCGTAATCTCCCTTCTCATCCGTGCCGGTGATCAGGTTGATGGTCGGGCCTGTGAAGAAGTTGCTTTCGTGCCTGGTCTCTATCCAGGCTTTTTCCAACGGATTTTCTATGTCGTCAGTCACCGTTCCGCGGACAAGCAGGAACTGGGGTTCCAGGAACAGGGTCCGCGTGCCGATAACCTGGCCGTCTTTGACGAGCTCGATGGTTATCGAGGTCTTTCTCGGGCTGGTGAATTCGTAATACTGCTCGTCTGAGGCCGTCCCATTGCCTGCGACAGAGACCTGGGTCTGCGCGAACGGCGTGTTGTTGTACGCGGAGCCGAGGTAATACTTCAAGGTGGCATCACCCGAGACCTCGCCGGTGTTCTTCACCGCGGTCTTTATCAGGAACATCGTGGTGCTCGGCTCGACCCTTGTCGCATTGGCACGCTCCAGCTGGAGGAAAGCGGGGTTGGGCAGGTCGTTGATGATGAAATCGACCGAATTGTCGGCCGTGGTGGATTCCACCGCCCAGGGATCGGTTGAGACGCTCACCCGGACGACATTGTATTTATCCACCGTCGGCTGATAATCCACCGTGAAGGTGCGGTCCCAGACCATATCTTCAGGGGACCAGCGGACATAGTGCGGGCGGAGGCCTTCCAGGGTGCGGGCATCCTTCTGCGTCAGCTTCGGGACGACGCCATATGTGTCCGAGGAGCCGGTTTCAGTCTTCACATAGACCCGGTCGATATAGGCGAGGCCGGTGTTCTCCACCCGGATGTGCAGCTTCTTGTCCTTCTCGCTGTAATAGATGCTGTCATCGTCAAGGTGCGGATTCGGCGCATATCCCTGGTTGTTGGTCCTGCAGTATGCCATGCATGCGTTGTTCACTGGAACGACGCATTGTTCGACCATATCGACGCAGATGTAAGCTTCCATATACGTCTGCAGGGAGATGTCCTTGAGCACCATGTCCGCCCAGAAGCCGATCATATCAAGTCCGACATCCGTCGGGTCCTTTGCGCACATCTCCTGGATATACGAGAAGCAGTAGTCGTCCATCCAGACGAGCTCATAAGCCGAGCATTGGGCTTTGCAGACTTCGGTCTGGTTCGCGGAAAAGGACAATGCGCCTAGGGCGATCAATGCGATGAAAAAGAGCTTCCTCATGGGATGATTTCCGCTGGAAGGTTAATAATCCATAATCACAGGCCGATCGCGGAAATGAACCGGGCAAAACCTTTTTTATGATCAATAGGCGGTCTGCTCGGGGGATGATTGGGTGGATATGCAATCCGCATTATCAACATGCAAAATGCTAGGTTTATATACTTTTAGTGCATTATTAATGCATAGATATTGCATAAAGGATGAGAATATGAACATAAACCTGCATTTGAGCGGAGAACTCGAGGCGTTCATCAATGGATTGGTGGCTCGTGGATTGGCAGCGAACAAGACCGAAGCCATACGGCTAGCGGTGACCAGGTATTACGAAGAGCAGCAAAAATTCAAGAAGCGGATCGAAAACGACCCATTCGATCAAGCCGCCATAGAATCCGCCTGGAACAATCCATCTGATGAGAAAGCATCAGGGTTCTACAAGAAGAGGTACCTGAAATGAGAAGACGGGATGTCATCCTTGCGCGGGTTTTCTTTTCCGATTCGCCAGAAAGCAAAGTCCGGCCTGCGGTTGTCCTTTCTGATGAAGAATATCATACGGGCGATTATGTCCTGATATCCCCCATAACTACTGCGGGGGATGATTATTGTCTTCAGATAAATGACGAGGATATCAATTGCCCTATTGAGCATGGAAGCGGCGCCAGATATGATATGGTATTCCGCCTCCATATGAAATACGCCGTCAGGGCGATCGGCAAGGTCACCGTGGAATTCCATTCCAAGCTAGTTGAAAATATCATCTCGACTTTGAAATGACCTCTTAGATTATCCCTCCGGCCATGGCTCATTTCACTGCGTCGTATACGTTTTTCCTATGTCCGACCTTCAGGATATGTATCTCTTTCTTCGCTTCATCGATATCCAATATCACTCGGTAGTCTCCGATCCGGATTTTCCATACCTGCACATCGGTGAGATGCTCGGCGAAGTGATACGGGGTAAAACTGATCTGCTCCATCCGTTTGACTATCCGTTTGGCAAGATCTTTCTCAAGCGACGCCAGTTGATCGAGCGATTTCGGCGACCAGACTATAGAATACATTCAGATACCTAATTTTTCCATGAGCGCTTTCGTGCTCATCCCCCTGCCTTTCTTGATCTGTTCCCGCGCTTCTTCGATATCCTTGAGCGTCTCCGGGCTGAGTTTGCCTTCATCCTTCACCAATCGGACGATCGTGATGAGCTTGTTTATGACTTCGTCATAACTCTCTTTGGCGTATTCCTTCATCTCTTCGAGGCGCTGTTTGGTTTCCTTATGCAAAAGGACAGTGGTGTATCCGCTCATATAATCACATATATGTTGTATATATGTCCTATATATAATGTTTTCCATAAGTTGAAGCAGGATTTTTTCTTTATATCTGCGATTAGGCCTCATTTCCGCACCTATAATCCGATGGTTATCTCTTCCAATGATTTCCGTAGGAGATGCTCATGTGCTTCCTTGTCGATCGCCTTGCCTTTGGCCATGGATATCGGCATCGGGCCTTGTGTGGTGTGGACGAAGGTGACATAGTCGCCCTGGATTCCTCCCCTTTCGAACGCGAGGACGTGCGCTTGCTTGGTTTTGTATTCTTTTTTGCGTATCGAGCGGGTTATCGCGAAATCCTCTAGAGGCAGGTTTGGGGATATGTCAAAGCGGATGCCGGTGATACTGCCTTCGGGGCAGGAGAGGGCGTATCTTGAGTCCCTGGACGAAGCCAAGAGATTGCTGAAACCGTATCCGGAGAGGGGGATGGGATCGTATGAAGTCTCTTCTCTGGTGAATTCAGCTAAGAACGAAGGGCCGTCCGTCCAAAAGCCGAAAAAGTCCCTGCAGGATTATTTCTGAGGCCGTTCCCTGGGCTTCAGCTCGATTTTAGGCAGGAATTCCGCGAACCTGGATGTCTCGACCATCGCCAGGAAAAGAAACAATCCAGGTTGGCTGTAAAAAATCCTCCCGACCAGGGCGACAGCCAGGATCAGTATCGTCATATACACCACCTGGTGCCTGGGGCTGTTGCGGTAATCAAGATATTCTGCCAATTTGTCGGCCTTTACCCGAATCATCAGGAATATCCCGATGGCCCTTAAAATCCCCAATAGCACAAAAAAACCAGAGATCGCTTCCAGGATGCCAACGTCTCCCCGATTGGATCCGAGCCATATGAGCCCGCTCACAAAAGCCGAGATCCACATGATGCTGAGTGCGAAGAACACTAGGAACATAGCTTCTAACCTGTTTGGTATATCGGATGTCCAGGCGAAATAGATGGACCTGGGGACCGCGTAGAGCGTTATCAGGGCGAAAAGACCAAGGACGGCCGGAGCCTTATAAGACGAGGAAAATTCGCTGAAGTATGCGCTCACCAGCTCCGGGGAGATGATGAGGGCCAGCAGCAGGGATAACGATATCGCATAGAGTTCTATCTCCCTGAATTTCGGGATAATCTCCATAAAAGGGATTTTGGCTAAACAGATTTAAGACTGTGATTATCCAACCCAAGAAAGGCACGATGCTGGAATGGATTTAACTCTTTGGCGCCTTTAGATCAAGACTCATGCTTATTGGGCCGCCCTCTTTTTTCTGGTATTCCTTATGCTCATTGATGACAAAACGCTGTTCCTCGTAATATGACACCCGCTTGGGCTTTGAATCGAGCGTGATAAACCTGATAGCCATACTGTCGATGCTTCTGGCATAGCCTATGACCCAGGGGATGATGATTTTCTTTCCGATTTGGATTCCATGGAATGCCTTGTCCCTTCCGAACCGGGCAAGCTTCAACGCAGGGTATTGGGGATAGTGTTTCATATCTCCCCGGTCTTTGATGCATCCGATCCGTTCATCATCGGACAGCTTGATCGCATCGGCAGCCAGGCTGCAAAAACCCAAGATGCGGTTTTCATATAGAAAGAGCATTGTCGTCGTGATGAGCTCGTTCTGGTGGGCCAACGCTTCGTTTTTCAGGAAATCGTTGATATCCGGATCGCCGCAGTCGAAGCCGGATAGGTCGTGGTTGCCATCCAGCTTCATCACGATGATATTTTCGAAAAGGATCAGCTCACTTCCTGCGTATCCTGGAGAAGACTTCCTCGCCGTATGCTATCAGCTTCAACCTTTTCGGATCCGGGTGAGCGTCTTCCTTGCGGATAGTCTCGAGGAATATCCGGACATCATCTCCCGTTATTACGGGGGTCGATTCGATAGGTTTCGCCATATAGCCACCAGGCATATCTCATTTCTCATCCTTTGTTTTTAATACCACGAGGGGAATGCCGATACCGGGCATGTCCACCATTCCGATGCTGGGCTTATGGCGGTATATAAATATTTTTGATGCCGGGATGTGGCTGGGCACAATAAACAGGAAAATGCAGGAGTGAATCGATTAGAGACTATTTCCGCATGATCTTATGGTAGACGCGCTCGCGCCTGGCCACGAATTCGGCTGTCTCCGGATCGAAGACCTCGTCTTCGTCCGTCTCTGTCTTGCGGTATACCTTGGGGTCTTTCCCCTTCGACACATGGATGGAACCGATCGATTCGGCCATAATGACCACAGGGTTAATCTCAGATTCTGTTTTTTAATGCCGCTGGCGTTCTGGCAGCGATCTCTTCGGCATAGTGTCTCATATGTTAATGAAAGGGCTAAAAAGTGTTCCACGCATCGTCTCTCAGCGGGTGGTATACGTGAAGTGGAAGAGAGGTCTTATTTACGCAGGGGCTGCGGCAGCGATTTATTCGGCAGGATTATTCACCAAAGACGCGGCGGCTATCCTTCGAAAGCTACGGCCCGCCCATGAGACCGTGATCAAGGCAAGGCCCGCTTCGTTCCCCATAGATATGCCCGCCGTAGCCAAGCCGAAACCGGTCGTCAAGGAGAAGCCGAAGGCCGTTTCCGAGCTGGATTGGAAAAGGACCCACCTAGTCATACTGAACGGCCGGGCCCATCCTATAAACGACGAGAGCGCCGTCGCTGCAGCGATGGCCGGACTCGAGAACGGGGCTAAAAGGATATACGTAGCCGGCTTGGAATCCAAGGATCTCGATAAGAGGATACGGGGTTTCGGCGACGGATCCATCATAACCAACGAGGATTGGCGCAAATTGCTTCTTTCTGCGATGGACCGTTTCGAAAAAGATGACACCCTGTTCGTCTATATCACCGGAAACTCAGACCGGACGAAATTCGAGGTTGTGGAGGAATATAAGATCGATCATACCTCGATCCCAAGGACTTTGGCAGAGCTCTTCGGGGGAAGGCTGGTGCTGCTTTTGGACCAGAATCCATGCGAACATTTCCTCGATGCGCTGGCCGGGAGGGGGAGATTCAGCGAGATCACGCTGATATCGTCCGCAAAGAAGAACGAGGCCAAGGGAGGGCATTTCGGCAAGAGATTCTGGGATTCGCTCAAAGAGAGGGCTGATCCGGACAAGGATGGAAGGTCCACGTTGAAGGATGCCTTCGCCATCGGGATGACTGAGCATGAGGGGGTAGAAGGGACTTACCGGGACTACAAGGGGGACCCGCCCATGGTCAAAACGCTGAAGGACATATCGGACGGCGTCGTGATGGTGACCGCGGACTGGTGCGGCGCGTGCAAGCAGATGGCGCCAGTGTTCCGAACCATGGACCTCTACTCCACAGGGACCATAGGCTTCTACAGGATAGATGCGAAGGACTTCATAGCCGAGACAGGTGAAAACCATCCCCTGCCATACCTATTTGTCAAAAGGAACGGGAAGGTCATGGCGGGATCCTCAGGTGCGATGAGGATGGACCAATTCATCGAGTGGCTGAAAAAGAACGGCACGATGGGACCGGGCTCATGAGAAGCTGATCGGTTCACCTTTTTCCGCCAGCTTCACGTTCGCCCCGCTCTCCTTGAACAGCTCAGGATACGCAGTGTGCACCGGGATGACAGCCTTGGAAGCTATATCGTTGCACATATCGAAGATCTCTTTGGCTGATGCATGGCCGGAAGCATGGAGCTGGTGGTGCTCCATCGAGAATCTTTGGAGCCAGTTGTGCATCACTTCGTCCTGCAGTTGGGACATCGGATCCTCTTCGAACGGCTCGCTCATGGAATGGATGCACGCGCCCCCGGGTTCAGGGTCGACGTCTATAAGTTCCTGCAACTGCGAGAAGTCCAATTCCCAGATGATCTTTTTCTGGAATGCTTTCACCCATTTGTGGTCCACGCAGGGGTATTTATCCCTGATACCTTTCTCGTAATCCCTCGGGGCCAGCATCTCCCTGGCATAGACCTTGATATGCGGGTCGTTGAAGGGATGCGGCGTGTCCAGGTGGATGTCCTTGTCGAGTGCTAATAGGAGATGAGCTGTCTTTATGGAGATGACCAGGGTCTTCCCCGTCTGCTTTGCGATCTCATGGAACGTCATGAAGCGGTCCAGGTCCTTTGGATATCTCATGGCCAGGATGAGCTTGTCCTTTTTGGCGATTTTCAGGCTTTCGGCTAGGACTAGCGGTTCTGTATGGTTTTTTCGGGTTTCTACCGGTGCTACCCTTGTCCCTTCGATAAATAACGCGTCTGGGGCGGTTTCCTTGGAAATATTAAGTAAATCCTTGGTCAGGTTGGGCTTGCTCCCGTGCATGCGTATATCGCCCGTATAAACGACCGTAGCGTCGCTCCCATGGATGATGAAGCCGTAGGCCCCGGGGACTGAATGGTCCACGTGGATGGGGATGACTTCGATCGAATCGATCTTGATCTTGTCTCCGGTCCTGAAGGTCTTGACCACGTTCGGGGGGACGATCGTCTTGGCATACGGCTTGACTATCTGGCTCTCTGTGAAGAAGAATGAGCCTGATGTCTCCATGTGCGACTGCAGGATGGATTTGCAGGTCTCGCCCATGTAGATCGGGATCTTCTCATGGAGATATCTCAGGTGTGCGACATGGTCGTAATGGGCATGCGAGATGAAGACGGCGTCGAAATCCGGGTCTTTGGGCTTCATGGCGGTCGGGGCGAGGGAGTTCTTGTTGTATAAGCCCTCTATCTTTGGCATGAGGTCCAATGCGAAGAGGTCCCTTAATCCGAAGCGGTCCCTGGGCTGGAGCCAATCCACAAAATAGTCGTCCAGGTGGCCGAATGACTGGCCGAAATCAAGGAAGATCTTGGTTTTACCGTCTTCTATGAGGAACTTGTTTCCGCCGATCTCGTTGATGCCACCGTAGCATGTGATCTGCATATCAACCACCCAACGCTTTGATAAGGCCCGAAACATCCGTTATGCTTACCGTGCACCCGTCGATCTCCGAGGCGGAATGTTCTCCTTCATAGGATACGACAAAGGCATTTGCCGGCTTGTATGCTTCGATGAACGTGCGGAAACTCCTTTCGATGGCTGAGGGCGCTTTGAGCTTCACTTCGATCGGTATCGGCTTGCCATCCACCTCCACGACAAAATCCACTTCGGCGCCGCCTTTGGTCTGCCAGTGTTTTATCGTATGTCCGGCTTTCAAGAGCTCGGAGAACACATAGTTCTCGAAGAGCTTTCCCGAGTTCTCAAGAGTCAGCGGATAATCGTTCGCGATGGCGTTCCGGAGACCGGTGTCGACGAAATAGGCCTTCGGCTGCTTC
Organism: Microcaldota archaeon; assembly: GCA_043803165.1. GTDB lineage: Archaea > Micrarchaeota > Micrarchaeia > Anstonellales > Bilamarchaeaceae > Bilamarchaeum. The sequence goes on along the minus strand of JAZDKI010000018.1, from coordinate 277 downwards.
GTGACCTCCTTGAGCTTATTCGTGAAAAAGGGCGGGACGAGGGCGATGAGGTAGCTCTTCTCCATAGCATCCAGATATTTCTTGACGCTCTGGAAGGATATCCCCATCTCGGTCGCCAGTTTGCCGTATACGAGTGTGTTCCCTACAGAATGCGAGAGATATCTGGCGAACGATTCCAGGGAGCGGAGATCGTTTATGGAGAATGTCCGTGAGACGTCCTTGAGCACCATGGTCTCATAGAGGTCGCGGAGTATCGTTTTCTTCATCTCGGGATCAT
>JAZDKI010000017.1:0-23818 GCA_043803165.1 Microcaldota archaeon | reverse complement strand
ATCGATGATGTTTTTCCAACGCTGCAATCGCATGATTGGCAATCCTGGATCGTATAGATGCCTGCCGCGGCCAACGAGATGGCGCCGGCGATGAGATATCTCTTCCAAGGGCTCCGCTTGGTTTCTTCGGGGTTTTGCCTGTTTTTGGGTTTTAGATCGCGATTGTGCACGGGAAAGTATTACGCATTAGTATTTATAAATGGTGTTCATTTGTGCTATAAGTTCATCTCTTGCGCAGGATGGACCTCGCGAAAAGCGCGATCAGCACTATAAGGCCGCCGTAATCGAAGACAGGTATCAGGAAGCAGCAGTAGAGGAGCACGCCCCCGACCCCCAGCAGGGCGATCACCGCCGAGCCGGAATTGTGCATCGCATGGAAGAACGCCGCTATCGGCCAGCCCAGCAGGAATCCCGATGCCGGCGCCTCGCTCTTGCGCTCCACCATCCATCCGATCAGGCCGCCCATTATCGCGGTATATAGGCCGTGGTTGGCCGAGAAGAGGATGGAGCGCATCAGGAAAAGGAATATCCAGCTTATGATGTCGGACCCCATCGGCGTGTCCAGGAAGTATATCCAGTTCTCGATGAAGGAGAAGCCCATCCCGATCACGAATCCGAACAATATCCCGTCTTCCACGGAATCGAACTCGTGATATTCTGATATCAGGACGAGGCCCGTACCTTTGAAGAGCTCCTCAAGGACCGGGGCGACCAGGAACGCCCCTATGGCACCGAGCCCGAATGCCAGGAAGAGGCTGTCGGTCACGGTGTTGAGCCCGATCGCCATCAGGGCCGATAGCATGCCCCAGAGGAACAGGGTAGCGAGCAGGCGCAGGGGCTCCCTCTCCTTATAATCTGCGTACCACCAAGCCAGCGACCATAACGAGGGGATGATGAAGGCCGCGAGGCCTGAGAATATGAATGCTATAAGGGCCGTGGAAGACTTCCATATCTCGGCTGCGACAAGCATGTAAAGAAGGATGAGCGCTATGCCAAGGCCTTCGAGGGCCCAGAAATAGGGCGATGAGAGGAAGCCGTGGAACATCTGGAGCAGGGTCTTCGCGCCTTTTATCGGGTTATACAGGGTTTCGAGAGAGAACTCGCCTTCGACAATCTCCCTGTGCCGTGTGTTGAACGAGGTCCGGAGGGCGAAAAACGCGAGGGGGAGCATCACGACCAGATACACCAGGGCAAGGATGACCCCCATGAACAGCGAGAATCCCATGAACGAGGATTCGTAATCCGTCCATTCCACTTCGAACGAAGCCGGGCCTGCCGAATATCCGGATCCGCCCCGGGTCAGGATGGCATAGATGCGGTAGCTGCTCTTTTGCGAATAGTCATAGGGGATCGGTGCTGCGCATTCGAAGGCTGAGATGCCGGAATAGTCATCGTAGGATCCGAAATCCTCGAGGCAGTCTATGGAGGCGAGGCTCCGCCCTCCGCTGAATATCTCCAATGACAGCGTGTCTCCCTCGTCAAGCGGGGGCGCGTGGATGGAGAGGTTCCGCTCGAGGGGCGAATCGGCCCCGATGAGGGAGGTGTCGTATTGCGTGAGCGTGAATCCCGGATCGGTATCCATCCCTATCGCGAGGTCTTCTGCGCTCCCTCCTATTAGGCCAGGGACGAAGAGGACCAGCAGGCTCACGCTCATGCCGACAAACGAGAAGAGAATCAGCCCGGCGAGAAGGATACGGTTCAGCGTCTCTAGCATCGTTCTGATAACTGGAGAATAGAGAATAAAATGGTATCAGAGCTTCTCGTACATCTCGCAGAGCTTGCGGATCTCCCTGAGTTTCGAGTGGGCCGATTCCATCCGGGACATGCATTTGACGAACGCCCCGGTCGGGTGCACCCTGCCCGCCGCTATCCTTTCCAGATGGGCCGAATATGCCGCGGTTATCCGGTCGCGCAGTTCCGCGTCGTTCTCCCGCATGTCGTCCACATCGGCGTGTGATATCAGCGGGAAGCGCTTGCGGAGCATCTTCACATCATCATGGAGCATAAACCGAGCGGCCTTTAGGTCGGCCACCGCCCCCTCAGACATGGTCAGGCCGGCTTCGCGCATGTCCCGGATCACATAGCCGACAGCCATCACCAGGTCCGCGGTCTGCTCCAGGGCGTTCGAGATCCTCATGATGAGGACCGCTTTTGTTGCCGCGCTCTTGCCCATCTTCCGCCCCGAGAGCTCGACCACCGAATTCTCTACGCGCTCATCGAGGAAATCGCTCAGGGCTTCCCTCTTGAGGAGCCTGCGGAATGCATGCTGGTCCGGAGCTGAGAGCATATACTCCAACTCATCCATGCTTTTCGAGATGTTTGAGAGCATATGCCGGAGCTCGCGGTCGATCAGCACCAGCGCATCAGCGTCATCTTCCGGGAGCTTGCCATGCAGCGCCTCCGTGTTGAAGAGGATCTCCTCTTCCTTTCCCGGGATTATGCGCTCGATGAGCCTGCCGATAGGCTCGATGAACATGAGCAGGATCGCCACCGCTATCACATTCGAGAGCGTATGGGCGTTCGCCGCCTGCTGGGCCGTGCTCCCCCCGAGCGAGACGATGAGGTCCGTGAACTGCGGGATGAAGGGAAGCAGGATGAGGACCCCGAACAAGTTGAATATTAAGTGCGCCATCGCGGTGCGCTTGGCGAAAAGGCTGAGGTTCACTGAAGAAAGCAGGGGGGTCAGGGTGCCGATGTTGCAGCCCAGGATTAGGGCTATGGATTGGTCGATATCCAGGATCCCGTTCCCGGCCAATACGACCACCAGGCCTGTCGATACGCCGCTGGACTGGAAGATGTTGGTGGCTAAAAAACCGATCAGGAGGAGCATGAGGACGGAGTCCATGCCGGATATCATGGCGATCGTCTCGGGGTCCTCCCTTAGCGGAGCGGACGCCTGGGATACGAGGCTCATGCCCAGGAAGACGAGGCCGAAGAAGAAGACCGGCCTGCCAAGGAATGAGAATCGCCCCCCGAACATGCTGAGCAGGAAGCCTGCCGGGATGAAGATCGGGGCGAACGAGGAGAAATTCAGCGCGACCAGCTGCGCGGTCGCCGTGCTCCCTATTCCAGCCCCGAGGATGACGCTGAGGCTCTGGGTGAATGAGAGGATGCCGGAGTCCACCAGGCCCAGTGTGATTATCGTGACCGCGGTGCTGGATTGCGCCACCGCCGTGACAAGGGCCCCGAGGATGGTCCCCCGGAGCGGGCTCTTCGTCGCATTCTTGATGAACGAGCGGAACTGCCCCCCTGCGACGCGCTGCACCTCCCTGCTGAACTGCTCCATGCCGTAGAGGAAGAGTATCAGGCCGGATGCGGCCGCGAGTAAGATGCTCCAGTCGAACATGGGGGTTCACGATGTCGGCGACGTATGTGGTTAAATACCTCTATTGAGAAGCTTAATATAGATGATGACCAAGGTGATCGCCGAGCGGTCTCCCTAAGCCAGCGCGCTTGTTTCGCGTCCGCGATCCATGCGCCAGGGTTCGTCCCGGCCACGGAGTCTTGCGATGAAGATTGACGTGCGGTCTGATTACATCAACTCCTTAAATTTTGCAGTATTAGGCTATCCGGTGAAAAAAATGGAAGCAGAGTGCTGCCCTAGATTCGACCCGGAACCCTGGGATGGAAAGACGTTCGAATGGAAGGGAAAGAGGTTCGTGAAAGACAAGGTCTTCACCCTATTCCACATACCGGTCAACTTCGGCGGAGTGATCACGCGGCTCAATAAAAAGGTCGGCAGCGCCGGCGCGAAGGTGCCCGACTGGCTCTGCCTTTGCGACGACACTTCCTTGTTCGGTATGGATATCTATCTGGCGGTGGACAAGGAGATACCCGGGGCAGAGAACACGACGATAAGCGGGAGATTCCTCAGCAAGGTCTACGAAGGCCCCTTCAGCGACACCGGGAAATGGTGCAAGGATTATGCCAGTTATGCGAAAGGCAAGGACCTGGCTCTGGGCAAGATGTATATGTGGTATACGACATGCCCCGGCTGCGCCAAGAGATACGGGAAGAACTACGTCGTGATAATATCCGAAGTGAGATGAGCGCGGGATATCGAAAAAAGGCCGTTCATCAAGGGTAACCCCATGGATCCGATAGTGGATGTGGAAAAGCTGTCGAAATCGTTCAGGTCTTCAGGACATACCACCAAAGCCCTTGACTCGGTCAGCCTGAGCATAAACAAGGGGGAGGTCTTCGGCCTCCTGGGCCCGAATGGGGCGGGCAAGACCACGCTTATATCCGTCCTTTGCGGATTTCTCATCCCGGACGGGGGGACCGCACGGATCTTCGGCATGGACTGCACCCGCGAAAGCGGGAGGATCAAGAAGAGGATGAACCTCGCTTCGGGCTTCAGCGGAGTCTCCGACTTTTTCAACGTGGAGGAGCTGCTCGGCTTCTTCTGCATGCTCTACAACCTAGACAAGCCCAAGGAAAGGGTGGACCGCGCGATACGGGCCGCCAATCTCGATAAATACAGGAAGCGGGTCGTGGCGGACCTTTCTTCCGGACTCAGCAGGAGGTTCCTCATCTCGAAGGTCCTGCTCAACGAGCCGGAGGTGCTGCTTCTGGATGAGCCTACGGTGGGATTGGACGTTGGCTCATCAGCCCGCCTCAGGGACACGATAAGGGGCATGAAGGAGAAGGGGATGACGATACTGCTCACGACGCACAACATGCAGGAAGCCGAGGCGCCCTGCGACCGGATAGCCATGATCAAGGACGGGCGCATCATAGCCTGCGGCAGGTTCGAAGAATTGCGGGACCGCTTTTTCCCGCACGAGGTCCTTGAGGTCATATGCGACAAGCCGGAAAGGATCGAGAAGGCCGTCCGCGGGAGGGCATCCGTGGTCAAGATCAAGAGATCCGAGGGCAAGATAAGCCTCTTCATGAAGGATGAGAGCGACATCGCCGCCATCCTGGGGCTGATCGACAAGGCTGGCGTGAAGATCAAGACGATCAACACGATAGAGCCCGAGCTCGGGCAGGTATATGAAAAGTTCATGGAGGATGAAGCGGATGGATGACTTCCTTTCGCACGTCCGGGCGGTGCTATACCGCAATGCCTTGTGGGCCTACCGCAGCCCGTTCAGGTTCACCGACGTCGTGCTCTGGCCGCTTTTCACCCTGTTCATGCTCACGCTTTTCCTCACCATGATCGGAGGCAGGAGCGAATATGTCGGGCTGGTCATCTTATCGGTGATTGGCTGGAGGATGCTGTATTTCGTCGCATTCGAGACCAGCGGCATATTCATCGAAGACCACTGGGACCGCTCGCTCGCGAATTTCCTCGTCTCCCCGATTGACACGCTGGAGATTGCGGTCGGCGGGGCGCTCACCGGGGTTTTCAAGGCGCTCGCCGTGGTCGTCCTTTGCCTGGCTATCGGCTATGCGGTGTTCGGCTTTGTCATATCCGAGCCGCTGACGTTCCTGATAGCGCTGTTTTTCCTGATGCTCTCAGGTTTTTCCCTCGGCCTGATCCTCTTCGGCCTGGCCTGCTATTACGAGAAAAGGAACGTGTTCACGCTCAGCTTCATCCTGCCGGAAGTCATAGGGTTGCTCTCAGGCCCGTATTTTTCGCCAAAAGAGGTCTTCCCATCCTGGCTGGCGGGGATAGTGGATACGCTTCCCACCACCCACGCCTTCGATATCATCAAATCGATATATGGATTCGCCGAGCCTGATTATCCGATGCTTTTCGCGACGACGGCGGTGTGGCTCCTGCTCGCTTTGGCGCTCAACCGCCATCTCTTTGACCTTGGGAGGAAGAAGGGCAAGCTGGTGAAAGTCGGATGAGCGGGTTGTCCTAGCGAGGGCTGTTTTTTCGTTCTAGCCGTTTAAGAGGGAAAAGGATGGGGAGCATGAATTTTTGATAGGCCGCAGTGTCGAAATACATCGCGAGAGAACCGAGCTTCCCTTCTTTTATCGTCCAAACTTCGGCGGCATCGCAGGAGAAGCGGTCGCCTTTTGGCGATGCGAGCTCGTAATGGACCTGCGCGCAGGCGCGCTCGCCTTCGATGATCATCGTCTTGACCTTCAGGCTCTTGACATACCGCAAAAACAGGTTGTCCGAGTATGCTTCACGCCCGCGGGCCTCTTTCTCCACGGTGCCTGTGAGGAGGAACCCTTCTGATAACAAGCCATCGCACCTGGCTTTTGCTGAGAGGGTTTCGTAGTACTTGCCCAGAAGCTCCTTGGTTTGGTTATGGTTTTCCATAGTAAGCGCTCGTGTTGTTGCCATCTGCTAAAAAATAATAAAAACGAGGATGGTCCGGTCACTTCTTCTTGGCGCTCTTGCCTTCCGAGATCAGGCGGTAGAGCTGGAAGCCCAGTATCGAACCGACGATCTCGCCTCCGAGGTAGGATACGTCAAGCGAGTTCAGCGCGAGCGCGACCGCCGGGTTGAGGATGCCGCCTGAGCCGGCTCCAATAGCGAGCACGATGCCTACCAGGAGCCAACCTCCGACTACGGCGCCTGAAGTCCCCGCAGGAACCCTGCCGAAGACCGCGGATGCGATCCCGAAGCTGAAGATCATCATGCCCAGCGTCTCGGCCATGAACACCGCGACCGATGGGATCCCGGCTGTGAGCGGGGCAAGGCCGAGCACGCTTGTGGCAAGCAGCAAGGCCGCACCGCCTCCGAGAAACTGCGAGGCCACATAGCCGACGGCTTCCACCGGCTTGATCTTCCCCAGCGTGAAGATGCCGACCGTGACGGCCGGGTTGATGTGCGTGCCGGAGATGTGCCCGGTCGTGTATACGAAAAGGCCCAGCGTCAGCGCAGCGAGCACCGGAGTGGCAAGGGGCGGATTGATCGCCAATGAAAGGAGGACGACCATCGCGAGCGTGAATGTCCCGAAGAATTCAGCGATATATTTCATCATCAGATCACCTTGTTTTCCATGATTATCCATGGCTAAAAAATATGACCCCATGAGCGCTCATTCGGTCGGCTTGCCGTCGTATTCCTCAGGCATGGCGAGCGCGTCTTTTTTGGTATGCCTGATGGTCTTGTCGATGTGCTCCGGAGGGGAGTATATCGTATAGAGCTTGAGCTTCGCCTTCTTCGATGTGTTCGTCACGTTGTGCGAGGCTCCGGCAGGGACGATGGCCGCGGACCCGTCAGCCACCTTGTGCTTGGCCCCGTCTATCAAGACCTCGCCTTCGCCTGATTCGAAGCGGAAGAACTGGTCGAGATGGCTGTGCACCTCTTCGCCGATCTCCTCACCCGGGTTCAGGCACATCAGGACGAGCTGGCTGTGCGCTCCCGTATATAGGACGCGGCGGAAATCATTGTTGTCCAGCGTCAGTTTCTCTATCTGGCCGATGTATCCTTTCTTCGTCATAGATATCACCGTGATCTGTAAAATGCGGCCGCGGCCAGGATGATTGGGACGATGAAGCCTGCGCAGCACCCGCCGCCGCCCGGATAGCCGGAGGATGTGCCGCCCCCGTATTGGTAGTCCTCGACGCATTGCATGTAGTCGTCGGTGCAGTAGGAGCATATCGAACCGACTGTATCCCGCTCGCTATCCTGGACCATGCACCCGCCGTCTCCCCAGCTATAGCCTAGGGACTGGCAGCAGTCCATATAGCAGCTCTCGCCCGCCACCCTCTCCGAATAGCAGTATTCTTCGGCGCTCTGTGCGAATGCCATCCCGCATATAAGCAAAACCAAGACGAACTTCTTCGACATGGAATCACATTTTCATCAGGCCTTTATAATCCGAATGCACCCTGGGGGGCTAACATTGGGGTATTCCTCATAAAAAGCCATAAAAATAAACGTTTAAAAGCGGAACGAACCAATGTCATCGCGTGGGAAACTTGCCGAGAGTAGTTGCATGCGGGAATCTGTTGCCCCAGCTGCCGCCGCTTCGGCATGAGATGACCGGGCCCCAGCGCATGCGCCCCCCTCCGCTCGCTGATTTCGGGAAATTGCTCGTGGACACGAACGCGCCCCTCAAGTGGGCTCGTGACGGGCGGCTGGCCAAGGGCCAGGAGATGGCCTGTCACGAGAATTTCCACGGGATGATCCAGGCCACCCTCAGATATTACGACGCGACGGTGGCTTTCGACCAGAGGACGCCCCAGAGCGAAGAGGAATCCGTGCGCCAGGAGCACATGGCGAGGATGGCGTATCTTGTCAGCCGAGGATTGGGAAACGTCGAGGACCGGGCCAAGAAAGAGGAGTATACCGATGAGAAGCTGGTCGCCTGCTACTATCTCGCGAAAGGATTTGAAGTCGGCAAGCACTTCATCAAGACAGAGCCGAGGGGAAGGGGATTCATGTATTCTGGAAGGGATGAGTGGCTGCTCGGCATCTATATAGCAGAGATGTATATCGAGAGGACCGTGCTCGAGAGGCTTATCAGGTCCTCGGAAGGCCCCATATAGATCAGGTGGCGATCTAGACCATGGCGCTGCGGATGTTTGTCGTTGCCGGGATCATCCGGAAAGGAGAAAGGATACTTCTGGCGCAGAGGAAGGACGACTGCCCGCGGGAGCCGGGGAGATGGGAGTTTCCGGGCGGGAAGGTCGAAGAGGGCGAGAGCCCGCAAGAGGCGCTAGATCGCGAGATAATGGAGGAGTTGGGGGTTAGGATAACGGTCGGTAAGCTGTTCGCGACGAGCCTTTTGGAGAAATGCGGTGTCGCGATAAAGCTGGACGCTTATCTGGCCGAGTGGGCCTCCGGCGAGGCGAAAGCGCTGGATTGCAGGGATTTCCGGTGGGTGGCTGCCGACGAGCTGCGGGGATTCGATTTCGCTGAAGCAGACTTGCCGATCGTCGCCAAGCTCCTCAATGGGTCGAAGCCCATCTGACTATGCCATCGCTCAGATGCGCAGAGACGAGAGCGCCTTCTTCGCGTAGCGGCGGAGCTCCGGGTTCCTGTCTGCGGCCGTTTTCCTCAGATGATCCTGCGCCGGAGCGACGTCCTGCCCTTTTTCCGCAGCGCAAAGCAGGGCCTTCCCTGCGATGAGCGCGACGTCCCGTTCCCTGCCTGAGAGCGAAGCGCCGAGGTTTGCCATCGCCGGGGCCAGATCTAGTCCCCGTTCGGCGCTGGTGAGCAGGGCTAGCGCGGCGTTGAACCTCAATGCCGGGCTGGCTTTGCTGACCGAAGCCGCTCCTAGGGCCGGGATTGCTGCCGTGATGTCGCAGCCGTTCTCGACCGCGGTCAGGAGCACCCAGGCCGCCATCTCTTTTGCGCGCCGGTCTTTGCCGACAAGCGCCTTTCCGAGCAAGGAGACGGCGGAGTCCCTCGATTTCAAGTTTGCCAGCGCGCCGGCAAATGCGTTAGCGGTATTCATCCGGACCTCGATGTCTTTGTGGCCCAGCCCCCCGGCCATCGAAACCAGGGCAGGAGCGGTATCGATGCCGTTTACGGCCGAGACGCATAGCGCCCATGAGACCGCAAGCTGGACGTCCCGCTCGCCGTCTTTGAGCGTTCCGTCAAGCGCTTCCATTGCCTGCGTCGTGTCGAGCCCTGAGAGCGCTGAATGGCCTAATGCGCAGGCGCAGTGGAACTTCACGAGCCGCTTCTTGGCCTGCCACTTCTTGACGCCCAGGGCAGCTATGATGTCCGGGAATGCCGGCACGATCGCGACCCCCTCTTCAGCCGCTTCCGAGAGCGTCTGCGCCGCGGTCACCCGCGTATCCGCATCGCTCGCGCGCAACGCCCTGCCGAACGCGGTGACGCCCCGCTCTCTCGTCTTATCCTTCTTCATGGCGTTCTTGAGGGCGGATGCCGCGAGCTCCTTCGCATAGACCTTTCGGTTCGAAAGGGCGTTGGTCAGCACGTCGACCGCCTGTTCGCTGGTCGCATCATTGGCGACCGCATATCCCAGAGTCTTCGACGCGTTGCCCCTCACGGCCTGATCCCTATCAGAAAGGGCGTGCTCGAGCATCGGTATGGCCGAAGAGACATGGTACCCTTTCTCAGAGATGACTTTCAACGCCGTGCTGGCGATCGCCCGGATCTCCGCGCTGGGATCGTATAGCGCATTGCCCAGGAACGGGATCGCAAGCGAGATGTCGGTGCCGTTCTCCGCGGCCTTCAACAGCGTCTTCGCGGCGAGCAGCCTCACATCGGTTTTTTTGTCAGAGAGGGCGTTCCTGAGCACAGAGACCGCCCCCTCCCTCGTCTTCTGGTTCCCTGATGCGTGGAGTAGCGCCTGTGCGGCGGGCTCTCTCACCCGGCTATCACGATCCGAAAGGACGCCGCCGCAGGCAGGGATGGCTGCGGCTATGTCGATACCGCGCTCAGCGGCGCTTGAAAGGTTCTTCGCTGCGTTGAGCCGGATGTTGATGTCAGAGCTCAGGAGAGCGGTCGTGAGATGTGATAACGCCACCTCCCTCGTACTTTCTTCAGAGGCGGCATTCAGGAGTGCGCGCCCGAGATTCTGCGTTACATCATCGTTGTCTTCTGAAAGCGCGCTGCCGACCGCGGGGAGGGCGAAACCGATCTCTTTCGTCTCCGAGATCTCAGCGAGATGCCATGAGACAGCGGCACGTACGACCGTGTGCCCGCTCCTCAGAAGCTCATCGATCCCTTTCCCGTCCTTGCGCGCGACATGGAATTTTGCCAGATGGACGGCCGCCTCCTTGCGCATCACCTCGTCATCCAGCAGGCTTTCAAGATATAAGACGCCATCACCGCCATCTGCGAGCCTTTTGTCGATCTCTTCGACGGCGCCCCGTTGGATGCGTTCCTTGAACCACTGGATCGTCTCGGCAGACAGGCGGTCGGTGAGGGGTGTCCTCGCATTGCCGTTGGATTGCCCGGTCCTCCGCCCGTTTTCATCGCGGCGTCCGGTCAGCGTCTGCCATATCGTTGCCATGCTTCCACCCGATCGTATGATTTATGAACACAAATGTAATTTAAATATAACGAATTGCCCTCCACAGCCTGCGGAGCGCCCCGACCTTGGCTTCCTTTCTTATCCTGAGCAGGCCTTCAAGCGACCTCAGGCGCGAACGGGCATCCTCGGGCAGGGCCAGATCCGCTTTGGGGATATGCTTCTGCGCAGGGCACTTTGAGACCAGGGTTTCGACCTCCTTCATGTCCTGGAAGCGGTTTTCCGGATCCTTCTGCATCGCCCCCATGATGATCGCTTCGATGGCTTCTGGTATGCCGGCTTCTGGGCATCTCTGCCTTGGCGGCACCACCGGAGCGCTTCTGTGCATCTGGATTATCCCCAGGACCGCTTCCGCGCCAGTCTTTCCCGGGGTATCGAAGGGCACGCTCCCGGTGAACATCTCGTACATCAGCACCCCGAAAGAGTAGATGTCCGTCCGCTTGTCGATATTTTCGCCGGCAGCCTGCTCCGGGGCCATATAACGGGGCGTGCCCATCATCACGCCGGCGCCTGTGATCTTGCCGTCATGCGATTGGCCGGCCTCGGCCGGTTGGAGGGACTTGCCCCCTATGGCGCTCTCCCCGACAAGCTTGGCAATCCCGAAGTCCAGGATCTTGACGAATTCGCGCGTCTCGCGCCGTTCGACCAGGAAAACGTTCTCCGGCTTTATGTCGCGGTGGACGACGCCGTTTTCATGGGCCGCTGCAAGAGCGCTGCATATCTGGAGAAGCATAACCTTCGACCGCTCGTCCCATGCCATACGGCCCTCATGCCTCAATAATGATGCGATGTCCCTGCCTTGGAGCAGCTCCATCACATAGAATGGCGGCTTATCGACGACCAGGTCTGTTATATCGACGATGTTCTCGTGCGCCAGCTGCGCCGTGACCCGCGCCTCCTGCACGAACCGCTGGGCCAGGTCCGTCCTGCCGGCGAAACCTGCCGGAAGCATCTTGATCGCGACCGTCTTGCCGAGCCGGGTATCCTCTGCGGAGAATACCTCCCCCATCCCGCCTTCATCGATCTTTTCGATCACGCGATAGCGATCGCTCAGGAGCCCCGCGGCAGGATCGCCTCCGATTTTATGCGGGGCGGTATCACCCAGCGACGGATGGCCGGGAGCGAGGGTGCCGGGTCTTGTCTGCTTATTGCATTGTCCGTCTGAGCCGTCTGGCATGTGATAGATTATGTTTGATAATATTTATAATGGGGAGCGAGAGGCCGCCTGGATAAAAGGAGGGGCGCCAGGATGACGCTAGATGGCGGAATGGGTCGAAGCCCACCTGACCATGTAGGTTAAGACATCGCGCTCGCAGTCAATGAAGCCTTCGCATTTTTCAGGATAGAACTGCCCTGGCGAGGGCATGGCTTCCTGGTAGAATGACAATGAGTGGCAGTTGTATATGACATCGACGCTCCCGCCCTGGAGCGCGTTGCACTCGGTCTTATAGCCGGTGACCATCGCCCGGCACCGGATCGCGGATTCAAGGGGATCTGACGGGAAGAGCTTGGCGAACTGGTCGCAGGCCTTTGTGCTGTTGTGCTCCCAGGCGTAGGCGAAGAGGCATTCTGATTCCGCGCATTCCTCCATGGACCATCCGTCGGCCCAGATCTTGGCGCGGTATTCGCATCCCGAAGGCGAGCCCGCCTTTTCGCAGAGGCTTTTATCCGCCATGAAGGAAGCGACATAGTCGTAGCAGTCGGATGGGCTGGCGGTCTGGATGAGATTACCTTCGTGGTCCATCCCCCGGACATACGGATTCACCTGCCCGCAAATCGATGGGTCTTTGCTCACCGACGCCACGTACGCGCCACACAGCTCCGCGTGGCCCTCGCGAACAAACCCCTCGCAGGCGGAGATGTCCTTGCGAAAGACCGCTCCGCACATATCCCTCCATTCATCCTCTTGGAAGCCGAGGCAGAGGGGGAGCAGCTGGGACGCCGCATCGCCGCCAGTCTGCGCGGTTGCTTCCTCATTTGCGCCCGGACCGGCGGCTCCGCCGCCATCTGACTGCGTTCCATCGCCGCCGAGGTCGGAGAACGGGCAGCTGAGGAGAAGCACGCCTAAGAAGATCGGGACGATGCCTTGGGACATGAAATCGGATTCTTCATTAAGGATTAAATGGCTGAGGGCTGGATAGGAGGATATGCGGTCCGATCTGGTCCTGTTCGCGCTCGTATTGGCGGCATTGCCCGTATACGCGTTCTCCATCGATTCGTATCATTCAGACGTGACGGTGCTTGATGACGGAGACCTCCAGGTCCATGAGAGCATCAATTTCACACTGGATGAGGCGTACAATGAAGGCTTCCGCTCCATCCGGAATGAGGATTTCAGCTCATTAAGCGACATCAGGGTGGAACTGGTCGAAGTGAACGGGGCTCCGGTCGAATACGCATTGCAGATGAACGGCGATCAGGCCGAGATCGTCTGGAAAAAGACATTCGTGGGGACTAATGATGTCGAGCTTGCATATACGATAAATGACAGGGCTCAGCCCTACAACGACTTCGCCAAGGTCTGCTTCGAGCATTATGGGGCCGGTTGGCCGGTTCCGGCGGCCAGGTTCAGCTCCAGGATGACCATGCCGGAAGCCGCACGCGGAAAGGACATGCATTTCGAGATATACTCTTACCAGGAAGGCGATGCGAGGGTGGATGATCTTAGCGTCGTCGTTGAGATGCAGGATGTCCAGCCGGGTAATTATGTCGGGGGCTGCTATCTATACGATAAGGGCGCCCTGCATTCCAACAATACCGTCAACGCTTCTGCCATCCAGATCCTGAAGGATGAACGGCAGGCCTACGGCTCCAAGACCATACTCGAAGAGGAGGACCCTGGATCAACCGCATTGTGCTGCATGCCGATCGCCATCATATCTGCTCTTGTAGCGGGGTACTTCTTTGTCAGGGACCTCGGGATAAAGAGGCTCCCCGAAAACATCCTTCCCCCGGATGACAAAGAGCCGGCGGTGGTGAGCGCTCTGGTCAGGAACCGCGTCAAGGACAGCGAAGTGCTCGCTGCGGCGATCCTCGCCATGATAAACCGCGGGGACATCGACATCGTGGAGCTCGAGAAGAAGGACGAAAAGTCCGCCGGGGTGAAGAGGGAGCATACGATACTGATCCTCAAGCGGACGCCGAAAAGCCCCAAGCCGTATGAGGCTGCGGTCCTGGATATGCTTTTCGGGGACGGCCAGAGCGAGGTCGACCTGGACCAGATGGCAGCGGACTATGATAAGATAAGCGGGAAGGCCGAGGCCGGGAGCCTCCCGGTCGCCAAGCACGTGAAGACGTTCAAGGACGAGATCAACAAGGTTCTGGAAGAAGGCGGGGTCTCGGATGTGAAGGACCTTGCCGGAAGCAAGGACGCTATGATAGTGAGCTTCGGGTTCTTCGGCCTTGTCGTTTTTTGCGGCATGTTGTTTTGGATCGTGGATGCGATATCTGTCTATTCTGCGACCGGCAACCAGCTGGAGATCATCGGGACCATCACGGCGATAGTTTTGTTCTTCATCTCGGTTTTATATATCGCGATGCACCATAGGCGACCTACAGTACCTGATGCGTTAAGGGGGGAGTATTCGCTCTGGGATGCCTTCGCGAGGGCCGTAAAGGCGAGCAGGCTCAAGGAGTATCCCCCGGCCTCAGCTATCATATGGGGGGAGATACTGGTCTATGCGACTGCCCTCGGTTTGGCTGACAAGGTCAAAGCGCATATGTCGGAACTGGATGCACTGACCAGGGGCAGGCTGGAGAGCCTGGAGAGGGCCGGGGTCTCTTCGACCAGGTATTTCGCATCTGCCTGGGCGCTGCATAACCTGGGGAGTTATGGTTCACGGTCGGGCCCGCAGAGCGGCGGCCATGGCGGGTTCTCCTCGCATTCCTCAGGGGGCTGGAGCTCTGGTGGCGGCGGGGGATTCAGCAGCGGCTCATCAGGAGGCGGAGGGTTCCGCTAGAAGGGGATGCCATGGGACTGCCGCAAGGGATCACCAAGAACGTGTTCGTGCTCGGGATTGTCAGCTTTTTGACTGATGTCTCGAGCGAGATGGTGTTCCCGCTATTGTCGATCTTCCTGAGCATCGTGCTAGGCGCCGGCAAAGAGATAATCGGGCTGATAGAAGGCGTTGGGGACAGCATTGCCAGCCTCACGGATATCGTTTTCGGTTATTGGTCCGATAGGATCGGCGGGCGGAAAAAGTTCGTGGTGGGGGGTTACGGGCTCTCTTCGGTGCTGAAGGCCGGGCTGCTTTTCGCGAACGCCTGGCCCCAGGTCCTGCTGATCAGGGGCTTGGAGAGGCTCGGGAAAAGCATCAGGACCCCGGCCAGGGATGCGATAATCGCGGCGTCAGCGGAAAAGTCCGTCCGCGGCAAGGCTTTCGGGTTCCATAGGATGATGGACACCTTTGGGGCGATAATAGGGCCTGCGATCGCATTCGCGGTGCTCGCCTTTGTGGGCGAATCTGAGGCGGGATTCAGGGCCGTCTTCGCGATCGCCCTGATACCCGCAGCCTTGGCGGTGCTCACGATCGTGTTTTTCGTCAAAGAGCCCAAAACCAAAAACCGGGAGACGGTGGTCCGGCCCGGGTTCTGGAAATCGCTCCGGGCATTGAGCATGGATTACAAGAGGTTCTTGGGGATATCATGCCTGTTCTCGCTCTCGTATTTCAGTTTCGCTATGCTCATGCTGAGGGCGACGGAGATCGGCATCGCGGTCCAGGACACGCTTCTGGCTTATCTCGTCTTCAATATCATCTATGCGCTATCATCGGTCCCGATCGGGACGTTGTCTGACCGGGTGGGGAGGAAACCGGTCATAGCGGCCGCTTTCGCGCTATTCGGGATGGTCTGCATCGGATTCATCTATGCGACCGGTTTGGTAGAGGTCATCGCGCTCTTTGCGATATATGGGTTATTCGTAGCAGCGGATGAGTCGGTCAACAAGGCTTACATCGCGGATATGACGGATGATAAGACCCGCGGCATCGCGCTAGGGGCCTATAGCAGCGCCGTAGGGGCGGTTTACCTGCCTGCCAATGCTGTTTTCGGGCTGCTCTGGGCGGTTTTCGGGGCCCCGGTGGCGTTCGGGGCGGCAGCCTTCATCGCGGTATCTGCAGGCGCATTGATGCTTGCCAAGGGATAGTCATTTGAGTATCTTGCCGGTCTCCATATACCAGAGGTAGAGGTCCAGCTCGCCCTGGCTGATGCCGGCTTTCGAAGCGATCCCCGAAAGCGCCCGCTCGATTTGGAGATATCTTTTCTTTGCAAGGGATTTCGATTTCGGCTTTTCTATGACGCCCTCGCGCGAAAGCAGGTCGATGATATGAAAATCGATTATCGCGAATCCGTCGTAGCCTATGTTCCGCAGGAAATGGCTCGCCTCTTTGAAGCCCAGGCCCAGGATGTTATCGGCCAGCCAATCCCGGATCTTCGGGGGGTCCGTCTTTGATGCGAGCGCCGCTTCAAGCTCGGGCTTTTTCTTTCTCGCTTCGATGATGTATCGCGCTCTTGCGTTTGGAAAGCGGTATCCGAGGGATTTGAGTTCGCGGGCGAGCGAAGCTTCGTCCATCCCCAAAAATCCGTTGCCTATCGCCTCCTGCACCCGTATCCCGCCTTCGGCCGAGTAGTTCGCAGTAAGCAGGCAGAAGCAGAGCTCTTTGAATACCGCGTCTTCCCCGGACCGGCCTTTTTCCCTGAAATCTGCCATGCGCGAACGGATCTTTTCCGCTATGGGGCTGTCTTTGAGCCTGAGGATATCGCGCGACAGCTTCTCCATCGTCAGCGCCCTTTCCAGATCACTTCTGGCGTCTTCTTCTTGTAGTTCACGGATCTGGCAACGGTGAAGAGCAGGTCCCCGACCCGGTTCATATACATCACGATGTCCGGATTTATCGCCTCTTTCTGCGATAGGGCCACGATATCGCGCTCGGCCCTCCTGCAGATGGTGCGGGCCAGATGCAACAAGGACGCGGTCTTGCTCCCCCCGGGCAGGATGAAATTGTGGAGGGGCGGCAGGCGCTCCGTCATCGCATCTATCTCTTTTTCAAGATCCTCGATGCGCGTGTGCGGTATCGGTTTGGCCTTCGCGCCTTTGGTGGCGAGTTCGGCCCCGACCACGAAAAGGTCTTCCTGCACCCTTGAGAGCATGGCCGTCAGGTCCTCCATATCGCTGAACGATATGGCCACGCCCAGGACGGCATTGAGCTCGTCCACGCTGCCGTATGCCTTGACGCGGGGGTCGTTCTTCTGGACGACCGCCCCTCCGATAAGAGATGTGCTGCCCCGGTCGCCGAATCGCGTGTATATCTTCATATCTGGGATTCTGCATCGAGGTATAAAAAATATGATGCATCCGCTTCGGAGCCGGCCTGTCAAATTAATAAATATGAGCCGGCTTTAGTAAGCCCATGACGTTGGTCGACGATTTCACCTTGCTGGAGCGGCATGGCTTTCGGCTGCTCCCGTATGCCCTTGCAAAAAACGAGGAGGATGCGGTCAAGGCCGCCCGCAAGATAGGGTATCCGGTCGCGATGAAGATCGTCTCGCCGGAGATCGAGCATAAGACGGATGTCGGAGGGGTGAAGGTCAACATCAAGAGCGAGGAGGCCCTGCGCATGGCGTTCAAGGACATCCTCCAAGGCGCGCAGGGGAAGAAGGTCGACGGGATCCTCATCCAGAAGATGGCGAGGAAAGGGGTCGAGCTGATCATCGGCGGGAAGAAAGACCCGCAGTTCGGCCACATGGTCGTGCTCGGCCTGGGAGGCATATATGTCGAGATATTCAGGGACATCAGCGCGAGGATATGCCCCCTCAAGGCATCGGATGTCTATGAGATGATATCCGAGCTGAAGGTCCACCCGCTGCTGGAAGGGGCGAGGGGCAAGAAGCCGATCAACAAGAAGGTGCTCTGCCAGCTGGTGCTCAAGGTCTGCGGCTTCATGATGAAAGAGGACATCAAGGAGATGGACCTCAACCCGGTCGTTTTCGACGAGAATGGCTGCGACCTCATCGACGCCCGTTTCAGCAGGTGATCCTATGGATAAGATGCTCACGAACCTGAAGTCGGTCTTCAATCCAAAGACCGTAGCGATCGTCGGGGCCTCAGCCACCCCCAACAAGATAGGCAATGTGCTTATCCGTAATTTCCTCGATACCAAATTCAATGGCAGGGTCTGTCCGGTCAATCCCAAGTACGGGGAGATATCCGGCCTGAAATGCTACCCTAAGGTCAGCGACATCCCCGGGAAGGTGGACTGCGTCATAATAGCGACGCCTGCAGAAACGGTGCCGGGGGTGGTGGAGGATTGCGCCAGGAAGAAGGCGGGCGGGGTGATCATCCTCAGCGGGGGGTTCGAAGAGGTGGGCCGAAACGACCTCGCGGCGAAGATCAAGAAGACCGCGCAGGATAGCGACATGCCGGTCATCGGCCCGAACTGCCTTGGCGTGTTCAACCCATACACCAAAGTCGATAGTGTTTTCCTGCCGATGTACAAATTGGAGCGCCCTGCGCCGGGGGGCATCGCATTCGTCACCCAGAGCGGGGCTGTGGGTTCCACAGTCCTCGACCTTGCCGCGTTCTATGGGCTCGGGGTCTCTAAATTCATCTCTTACGGCAACAGCACCGTCCTTGACGAGGCGGATTATCTGGAATACCTTATGCACGACCAGGAGACGAAAGTCATAATCCTGTATATCGAAGGCGCCAAGGACGGCAGGAAGCTCCTGACCGCGATGAAGAAGGTGAATAAGGTGAAGCCGATAATCGCCCTCAAGGCCGGAAGGAGCTCCGGGGGCCAGGCGGCGGCCAGGTCGCATACCGGCAACATCGCAGGCAGCTACCTCGCATACCAGGCGGCCTTCAAGCAGGCGAAGGTCACCGAGGCTGACGGGATAAGCGAGGTCTTCGAATTCGTCAAGGCGTTCAACCAGCCGATGCCCAAGGGCGATCGGATAGGCATCATCACCAACGGCGGGGGCATAGGCGTCCTCACGACTGATAATATCGAAGAGGAGGGCCTGACGCTCGCCCAGTTCAGCGAGGATACCAAGAAGAGGCTCAAGGAGATACTCCCGGCTTATGGGACCGTCGCGAATCCGCTCGACCTCGTCGCTGATGCCGGGGTCGAGGCTTATGATAAAGCGATCGGGGCCATGATGGCGGACCCCAACATAGACGCCCTGATCATCATAGTGCTGACGCAGACGCCCCCGATCGATGAGAGGGTAATCCATGTCCTCACCAAGGCCTCTGATGAGAGGAAGAAGCCGATCGTCACCATATCCATAGGCGGAACCTACACCGAGTCATACCGCAAGATATTGGAGGGCAAGGGCGTGCCGAGCTACAACTCGCCGAACGCCGCCGTGAAGGCGATGGCGAACCTCATCACATACGCGAAATACGCCAGGCAATTGAAGAAAAAGGTCTGATCCTGAAAGGAGGGAGGGGGCGCGCTTCCACTATTGACACGCATGTTGTTTGTTTATTAATCTATGTAACTATAGTTACATATACAGAGAAAGAAAACGTGCATGCCGGTTCGCGAAAAATAAAAAAAACAAAAACCCGTAGGTTGTGTCGTTCCCATGTATGTCCTTTACCTTTACGATCTGAAAGCGAAGAACAAGAAGTCTTTCAACCGGACAAAACGGCTCTTCTATTATCATCTGGGAAGGCTCTCGATAAGGAAAGACGCATGGAAGACGAAATCCGCCCTCGCAGTGCCTACGAAGAACGAGAAGATGCTGGACCTCTTCTTCAGACGCTTCCGAAGATCAGTGATAGTCTACAAGGCCCTTGTTGAAGATATATCCGAGCTGGAATAGTGGAATTATGGGGTCTCTCCCTATAACCACAGCTCGCAGACGTATACCTGGAACTCCAACCCCTCCTTTTGGAGGAGTTCGGAGCTGATCTTGCCGAAAACGCCCTTTTCCTTCCCATCCACCAGGACTGCGCAGGAAAGCCCAGGATCGAACGCCTTCGCCTTCTTCTTCTGAAGGGCGAATGAGAATCCCCTTTCCGCAGCTATTGTCTGGAGGTATCCCCTCACGGAAGAGAACTCGAGCTCTTTATCCATAATCCCGAAAATGAGCCGCTTGGATGCGGATTTGCCATCATGGACGATACCTATCTCATAGAATCTCTGCGGAAGGCCTTTCATCTTGTTGATCTTCAGTGTCTCGAGCATGTCGACGAGCAGGTTGGTCCTCACAACGGTATAATCCGCATTGCCCGGATTCGCAATCTCGACCGCCTCCTGCGAGCCGCCCACAAGGTCCAATCTCTCCTTGTTTGTGAGGATGAAGGTCTTGGTCTCTGTGAACCCCATCCCCCTCATCACGGCATCGACCTCATCAAACGACTTGAGCGCGATGCCCGGATTGAAGAAATCCGGTGTGGTGGGCGCAAACCTGTTGTAGCCGTAAGCGATGGCGATATCCTCGATTATGTCTATCTGCCCCAGTATGTCGGCACGATAAGGCGGCACGCTCACCTTGCCCTTTTTGTATCCGAAGCCCATCTTGGCCAGAAGCTCCCCGACCTCCTTTTCCTTGAGGCCAAGCCCTAAGATCTTATTGGCCTGCGCCAGGTCGAAATCCACAACCCTCTCAGAAAGGTCCGGCGTGGTTATCTTTTTCTTCCCATAATCCAGCCTCACCTCGTATACCTGGCCCCCCATATCAGCGAATGTGCAGGCGAGGATGTTCAGCGCTGCGTTGCAGGAGTGCATCTCGGTGCCCGTGACCTCAATGAAGATGTCCTTCGTCTTCTCGTCTACCTTGCCGGTCTCCTGGGAGTTGACTATCGGTATCAAGGCCATTATCCGGTCATCGGCATCGACGAAGACAGGGTACCTCATCTGTCCTTTCAGTATACCGCCATACTGTTGCCCCTTCTTGTGCTTCTCCAGTATGTCATCCGCGTCCATCACTTCTTCATAGCCAAGCGGGATATACCTTATCTCGGACGGGTCCATGGTGGTGTACTTGAGCGGGAATCTGATCGCATGCAGGGGGTACAATCCCAGGCCGAACTTCTTCACCCGCCTCCCCAAGGTCCCAAGCAGCTTCTCCTGTAGGAGGACGAGATCCCGTATGCGCCGGTCGTCAAGTGACAATCCCTTGATTATTGCGCATACTGTGAACGGCCTTATCTTCTCGACAGACGGGTCGATCCGGACCAGATAATCGGATTTCTTGGTGGAATACGCCCTCTTCTCCTTCTTCGTATAAGCGCGCAGGGCGCGGGCGAGGCCCTCCATGGAGTACCAGTCCGGCCGGTTGGGCGTGAGCTCGACGATTATCTTGTCCACCTCAGCCTCGTATTCGGAAGGCGCACCAAGATCGCTCAGGTAAGCGACCATCCTGTCCCTAGGGAGGTCGATGAGCCTCGACATATCCTCATAAGCGAATTCTACCACGACCATATGCCGATTATGGGCGCGCTCGGTTTTTTAAACAGTCTAGGACATATCCAACACCAGGTGCTTCTTATATGAGAAAAGTCGCTATCATAGGTGCCGGGATGACGCAATTCGGCGAGCATTGGGAGCAGGGCTTCCGCGAGCTCGTCGTCGAGGCCGGCGTCAAGGCGATAACCGACGCAGGCATATCCGGCGAGAAGATAGACGCCGGGTTCATCGGCACGATGGCTTCAGGCCGGCTTATCGGCCAGGAGCACATCGGCGCCCTGATAGCCGATTATATGGGCCTCAACCCAATCCCGATAACGCGGGTGGAAGGCGCCTGCGCGTCAGGGAGCCTCGCCCTCAGACAGGGGATCATGGCGGTCTCCAGCGGCATGCACGACATCGTCGTGGTCGGCGGGGTGGAGAAGATGACCGACCTGGGCGTCAACACCGTGAGCGACATACTCGGGGGCGCAGGGGACCAGGAATGGGAGCTTTTCCTGGGCGCCACATTCCCGGCGATATACGCCCTCATGGCACGCAGGCATATGGCCGAATACGGGACTACGGAAGAGATGATGGCCAGCGTCGCCGTGAAGAACCACAAGCACGGGTCGAAAAACAGATACGCCCAGTTCCAGAACGAGATCACGATCGATACGGTCATGAACTCGAAGATGGTGGCCGATCCCCTCAAGGTTTTCGACTGCTCGCCCATCACAGACGGGGCGGCCGGGGTCGTCCTCGCGCCATTGGATATCGCGCACAGCTTCACCAAGAACCCGATCGAGATCATCGCATGCGCCCAGGCAAGCGATGCGATCGCGCTGCATTCGAGGGACAGCCTCTCGGGTCTCAAGGCCGCGCAGGTGGCCGGGAAGAAGGCATTCGAGATGGCCAAACTCACCCCAAAGGACATCGATTTCGCCGAGATGCACGACTGCTTCACGATCGCGGAGATCATGGGCATAGAAGACCTCGGCTTCTTCAAGAAAGGCGAGGGCGGGAAGGCGACATTGGAAGGGCGCACGGCCTTGGGGGGAGAGATACCGATCAACACCTCCGGAGGCCTAAAGGCATGCGGCCATCCTGTCGGAGCGACGGGCGTGAAGCAGGCCGTCGAATGCGTCTGGCAGCTCCGTGGCAAGGCTGAAGGGCGGCAGGTCAAGGACGCCCACATCGGCCTGAGCCACAACGTAGGGGGGAGCGGCGCCACAGCCGTGGTCCACATCTACAAGAACCAATGAAGTGGCCCGATGGCTCATGTCTACGGGAAATTCATATCCGATCAACCTGCCCAGTCCGGCTGCCTCTTAGAGGAGATGAGCGAAGGCGCATGCGCCTCCGCCCTCACGCTTTCCCGGGCCGAAATCGCTCAAAGATATTCGCTCGAGCACTGCTGTCTGCGCATCAAGGTCTATGGAGAGATGACAGGCACCTGCTGGCTCGCCCCGGGCGCCGCGTATTCATTCAGGTCCAGGCGCTATCAGACGGGCGGCTCCACCTGCCTGGCCTACGAGCTAAGCTACGGCCCTAAGGCGGCCGAGGATCCGGGTTTATCGGATATCGTAGCCGCGTTGGAACGTTTTCTCGCCGCAAAGGGCAAGGATCGCCTGGTGATATCTTTTGATCAGAAGCTTATGCGAGGACAGGCTGAAGCAGCGCACCTCCATCCGCTCGGAGAAAGCCGCCATGGCATCCAGGGCGCATTCATCCTGGGTGGGCCGGCAAAAAGCCTGCCCGAACGGGTCAAATCCATCCTAAAGGCCAGGCTACCCCTCTTATCCTCAGCCGCATACCATGTGATAACTGCCCTCAGGCCTCCGGCGTTCGTGCTATCGGGCATGGCGGGGCGCAGAAAAGCGAAGGCGCTGTTTTTGGGTGCGGACTGCTACGCGAGATTCTATTCGGGCCTGCTGTTCGACCCCTGCGATTCCTTCCTGGCCGCTCCTCCGGGATGGGAAAAAGGCATGGACCGCGTCCCTAGCGGCTTCGATCTCGTCATAACCCACGGGCCCTGCCCGAAGGACGCGGGCAGCGGCGAAGTGGTCATGCCGGCTTTCATCAACTCGGTCTTGGATGCCCCTCCGGACAAGGCATCATTCCATGGCAGCCTCTGCAATAGCGCCAAGAGCGACATTCGGAAAATCGCGCGGGAAGGATATTCGCACGAGATCTCCGAGAGCCCGCTCGACCTTATCCTCTTCTATCATTCCATGTACAAGCCGATGGTGGACAACCGGCATAAGATCCGCGCCGCCCGCTTCGATTTTTCAATGCTGGAAGAAGCATTGTCGCAGGGCTTCATCCTATTCGCCCAGAAAAACGGGCTTTGCCTCGGAGGCATGCTGGTCAGCATGGCCGGAAAAAGGCTGAGGCTGCGCTTTTTGGGGGTGCTCGACGGGTCCTTCGCGCACACGCGCTCGGGCGTGAACGCCGCGCTCATGTACTTCTCCATCCTCCATGCGATAGGCAATGGATATTCTACCATCGATTTCGGGCAGAGCGCGGCCCTCAAAGGCGACGGGGTCGCCTGGTTCAAGGAGA
>JAZDKI010000016.1:0-18643 GCA_043803165.1 Microcaldota archaeon | reverse complement strand
GGATATCGACGGCAGCAGGTATGTCGAAGAGGGCATGAAAAAGTCATGCGTCATGGTCCTAAAGGCCCTAGGGAAGACCCGAAGGAAGGTGGTCTCGATCGAACGGCTCATGGATGATGCCGCCGATGCGCTCTGCGAGGGGAATTTCACCATCGGTAGCGCCAAACAGCTGCTCACCGACATATCGCTCCGGGACCCTAAGGACTTCAAAGGGCTCCTTTCCGGGCTCTGCGAAAAGCCCAGGGAGATGGAATTCCTCAATCTTCTTATCAAGAGGGGCGTCCCGAAAGCCCAGATGATGGCCGAGGACATGCTATCGAAGATGATGCCGAAGATCGAGGCTGCCGGATTCGGAAAACCGGTAGCGCAGAGGATGGCGGTCGTGATACCGCTCCGGCCGCTGCGTCAGTCCTAAAAGCCTTCTTCCCTTTTACCTATCTATGGGCAAACCGCCGTGGCTTCGGATCAGGCATATAGAGAACGCCGGATCGGCAGAGGTCGCAGGGCTGATGAAGGGATTGTCGCTCCATTCGGTCTGCCAGAGCGCTCACTGCCCGAACCGGAGCGAATGCTGGGCGAATAAGACGGCGAGCTTCATGGTGATGGGCGAATTCTGCACGAGGGCGTGCAGGTTCTGCGCGGTGAAGACTATGGGGAAGCCGCCGTCGCTTGACCCAAACGAACCGAAAAATCTCGCGGAAGCGGTCGCTTCGCTCGGATTGAGGTATGTGGTCGTGACCTGCGTGACTAGGGACGACCTTCCGGACGGCGGAGCGGAACATTTGGCAAGATGCGTGCGGGAATTGAAGGCGAAGATGCCTGAACTGATTGTCGAGACGCTAGTGCCTGATTTTTTTGCGCGGGGGGAAGCGATACGAGTTGTGGCGGGTTCGGGGGTGGATGTCGTATCGCATAATATCGAGACCATCGAGAGGCTGAGTTCGAGGGTCAGGGACAGGAGGGCGAATTATAGGCAGTCGCTCGAGACGCTGAGATTGTTCCGCGAGCTGTCCGGCGGGAAGATAATCACGAAATCCGGCATCATGGCGGGTTTGGGCGAGCGCGGGGACGAAGTGGAGATGGCGATGAAAGACCTTCTGGCGGTGGGGGTGGAGATATTGACGGTAGGGCAATACTTATCGCCGGGCAAGGCCCCGAGGCATCTGCCGGTAGAGGAGTATGTCGCACCGGACCGGTTTGCCGGCTATGAGAAGATGGCATATTCCCTCGGATTCGCGTATGTGGCATCAGGGCCGTTTGTCAGGAGTTCTTACCGTGCGGCGGAGCCGTTCATCAATGGATCGCTGCGCTCCCGCGCCGGGAGCCCCTGATAACTCTTATTAAAGTATCCTCAGTAAGCGATAGCGGATTCGATGCCTATCTCAACAGTGTTCGAAGGCAAAGTCGAGCATATGCAGATTCTCGACAAGGACGGGAACGTGGACGCCAAGCTCGAGCCCAAGCTCCCGAAAGAGACCCTGGACAGGATGTACCGCTCCATGGTCCTTGCCCGGGTCTGGGATCGGAAATGCGTCGCGCTCCAGAGGACGGGCAGGATGTTCACATACGCCCCCCTGGAAGGCCAGGAGGCCATAGGGGTGGGCGCGGTGAATGCGGTCCTCAAAGAGGACTGGATGTTCCCGACATACCGGGAGTTCTGGATTTATCACTTGCGGGGGGGCCCGCTCGAGCAGGTGGATCTCAACTGGATGGGGGTCGAAGAGGGGCTCAAGCTCGATAAAAACGCCCGGATATTCCCGTATGCCGTCCCGATATCGAGCCATCTCCCGCACGCGGTGGGGGCAGCGTATGCCCTCAGGCAGAAGGGTGAGAAGAGCGCATGCATCGCATTCTGCGGGGACGGCGCCACAAGCGAGGGCGATTTCCATGACGCGATGAATTTCGCCGGCGTCTGGAACGCCCCGGTCGTGTTCGTGATGAGCAACAACGGCTGGGCGATATCCGTCCCGCGGAAAAACCAGACGCATTCGAAGACGCTCGCCCAGAAGGCCCTCGCATACGGCTTTGAAGGCGTCCAGGTGGACGGCAACGACATCCTCGCGGTGTATAAGGCGGTGAAAGACGCCGCAGATGCCGCCCGGGAAGGGGCGGGGCCCAAAGCCATCGAATGCATCACTTATCGGATGGGCCCCCATACGACGGCGGATGACCCGAAAAGATACCGCACGGAAGACGAGCTCGCGTTTTGGCGCGAGAGGGACCCGATCTCACGGTTCAGGATATATCTCGAAAGGAAAGGCGCCTGGAACGAAAGCTACGAGAAGGCGGTCTTCGATGAAGCCACGCGGAAGGTCGAGGTCGCCCTGGTCAAGGCTGAGGCCTTCAGGCAGGATCCCAGGGACATGTTCAGGTTCATATTCGCAGGGATGACCAAGGATCTGCAGGAGCAGATGGGCGAGTGCTTCGATAGGTGAAATCATGAAGATGAACATGGTCGAAGCGATAAACGCCTGCCTGAAGCAGGAGATGGACCGCGACAAGGGCATAGTCGTCCTCGGCGAAGACGTCGGGGTGGACGGTGGCGTCTTCAGGGTCACCGAAGGGCTGTTCGAGAGGTTCGGGAAAGAGCGCGTGATAGACACGCCATTATCAGAGAACGGGATAATCGGGACCGCGATAGGCATGTCGGCGATGGGCCTCCGGGCCGTCCCCGAGATACAGTTCCAAGGATTCGATTACGAGGCGTACCACCAGATCATCCAGCATATGGCGAGATTCCGGTACCGCACGAGAGGGGCGTTCACCCTTCCGATGGTGGTCAGGCTTCCGGCCAGCGGGGGCATAAAGGCGCTGGAGCACCATGGCGAGAGCGCGGAGACCATATACCTCCATGTGCCGGGATTGAAACTGGTCTACCCTTCATCGCCTTATGATGCCAAAGGGCTCCTGGCGGCTGCGCTGGCCGATCCCGACCCTGTGATCTTCTTCGAGCCTAAAAGGCTCTACCGCGCTTTCAAGGAAGAGGTCCCAGAAGAGAGGTATGAGGTCCCGTTGGGGAAGGCGAACGTCCTTTCCGATGGCGAGGACGTCACGCTGGTCTCTTGGGGCGCGATGACATATGTCAGCAAGGATGCGGTCGCGCAAGCCAAGGAGCAGGGGGTCTCCGTCGAACACATAGACCTGCGCACGCTCTCGCCTTGCGACTGGGACACGGTCCTCTCGTCCGTATCTAAAACGGGGAGGTGCGTGATCGTGCACGAGGCCCCAAAGACGCTCGGCTTCGGCGCCGAGATAGCGGCCAGGATCGGCGAGAAGGCGTTGATGGACCTGAAGGCGCCGATCAAAAGGATAACCGGATGGGATATCAGCATACCTTATCCAAAACTTGAGGATCATTATTTCCCGGATAAGGGAAGGATATTGGCGGGCATATTAGAGACTGCCCGGTTCTAGGGGGGATTTCTATCGCGACTGAGTTCAGGTTCCCGGATGTGGGGGAAGGCATACACGAGGGGGTCATCGTCAAGTGGCACGTCAAGGAGGGCGATGCGGTCAAGGCCGACCAGATAATCGCGGATGTGGAGACGGACAAGGCGGTCGTCGAACTGCCGTCCCCGGCAAGCGGCTCCGTGCTTAGGATAGGATTCAAGGAAGGGGAGACCGTGAAGGTCGGAGAGGTCCTTGTGGTGATAGGCACGCCGGGAGAGGCCGTTTCCGCCGCTCCGGCCAAATCAGCGCCTCAGGCTAGCGCGCCCCAGGCGCCTGCTCAGAACGCGCCTTCCGCCATCCGTGTGATGACCGCCCACCATATGGCGACGCCCGCGACGAGAAAGCTCGCGCGCGAACTGGGCGTGGATATAGAACGCATACCCGGAACCGGGCCTGGAGGCCGCGTCACGGAAGATGATGTGAAGAAGGTCGCGGCCGTACCAGGAAAGGCTATATCTGCACCGGTATCAAAGGCCGTCCTGCCCCCGTCTATAGCGGTCACACCGGCGCCTGGCGCTCTGAGCGCCATGGCCGCACCCAGGGTGGTGATCGAAGAGGGGGACCAGAGGATCCCGCTCACGCACCTGCGGAAGGTGATAGCCGAGAGGCTGGTCTTCTCCAAGACGCACATACCCCATGCATGCGGGATGGATTTCGTCGATGTCACCAGGCTCGTGGAGATCCGCGAGAGGGAGAAGAAGGGGGCCGAAGCGCAGAGGGTGAAGCTCACCTTCCTGCCGTTCATAATCAAGGCCTGCCTCATAGCCATGAAGGAATTCCCGAAATTCAACGCTAATTTCGATGAGAACACCAATGAGTTGGTGATAAAGAAAAGCCATAATATCGGCATCGCTGTAGACACCCCCGAGGGGCTGATGGTGCCGGTGATCAAGGATGTCGATAAAAGATCCATAATCGAGATCGCCCATGAGATAGAGCACCTCGCATCGGCGGCCAGGGAGAAGAAGCTCAGGCTGGACGACATCAAAGGGGGCACATTCTCATTGACCAATGTGGGCAGCGTCGGCGGGACGTTCTCCACACCGATCATCAATCCGCCTGAAGTCGCGATAATGGGCATACACCGTATAAGGGACATGCCTTTCGCGGTGGATGGAAAGGTCAGGATCAGGAAAGTGATGGGGATCTCCATGTGCTTCGACCACCGCGTGGCGGATGGCGCCGAAGCGACGGCGTTCATGAACATCGTCATGAAGCACCTGGAGGATCCGGGACTGCTGATCGTTGATATGCTATGACCGCCCCAAGGAACGAGGAGATAGCCAGGGTCCTCTTTGCGATAGCAGAGTTCCTCGAGATGCAGGGGATCCCCTTCAAGCCGAAAGCGTATGAGAAGGCCGGAAGGACGGTAGAGGGGCTTCCTGAGGAAGCCTCCGCGATTTATCTCAAAGGTGGCAGGAAGGCGCTCCTGGAGCTTCCGGGGATCGGCGAGAACATCGCCAAGAAGATCGAGGAGCTGATCCAGACCGGGAAGCTTGCGTATTATGAGGACCTCAAGAAGGGGTCCAAGATAGATATCGAAGGCCTGATGGCGGTGCCCGGCCTGGGCCCCAAACGGATCATGCTCCTTAAGGAAAAGCTAGGCATCAGGGACGTCGAGGGATTGAAGAAGGCGGCGCTAAGCCATAGGATAAGGGAGATCCCCGGCCTCGGGGCCACGGTGGAAGAGAACATCCTCAAGGGCATCGAACTAGTGAAAGGCGGGGAAAAAAGGTTTATCTTGGGGTATATCGAACCTCTGGCTATGGAGATAAGGGGGAGGATAGCAGGGCTCAAATCCGTGAAAAAAGTGGAGATCGCCGGGAGCTTCCGCAGGAGGAAGGAGACGGTGGGGGACCTGGATTTCCTGATCATATCGGATAAGCCGGATGAGGTCATGGATTTCGTGGTCTCGATGCCGGAAGTCAAGGATGTCATCGCCAAGGGGAAGACGAGATCCGCCGTTAGGCTCAAAGACGGCCTCCAGATAGATTTCCGCGTGCTCGCTGATGACGAGTTCGGAAGCGCACTGCAGTATTTTTCAGGGAGCAAGGAGCACAATGTCGTCCTCCGGAGGATGGCGAATGCCAAGGGATTGACATTGAGCGAATACGGGCTTTTCACGATCAAGGGGAAAAAATGGGTCGCCGGAAAAACCGAGGGCGATATCTATTCCAAGCTGGGCCTGAGGTATATCGAACCGGAGCTCCGGGAGAACTCCGGGGAGATAGAGGCGGCGCAGAAGGGGAAGCTGCCGGACCTCGTGGATGTGGCTGACGTATTGGGGGATCTCCAGACCCAGACCAGCTGGAGCGACGGGAACCATTCCATCGAGGAGATGGCGAAGGCCGCTATCGGGCTCGGATACGATTTTCTTGCGATAACGGATCATGGGGGGAGCGCCCTCCCGGTCGCGCATGCTCTCGATGAGAAGAGGCTTTTAGAGCAGGGGAAGGAGATAGACCGGCTCAACGACAAGCTCGATATCAGGATCCTCAAAGGGACCGAGGTCGATATCACAAAGGATGGGAAGCTCGCCCTTTCGAAGAAGGCCCTTGAGAACCTTGATTTCGTGCTCGCGGCCGTGCATAGCGGGTTCAAGTCATCCGGCAAAGAGATGACCAAAAGGATCACGGATGCGATCGAAAGCTACCCCATACACTCATTCGCCCACCCCACCGGGAGGGTGATCAACAAAAGGGAGCCTTATGCCCTGGATCTCGAAGCGCTTTTCGATTGCTGCAAAAAGACCGGGACGTTCCTTGAGATCGACGGGCATCCGGAGAGGATGGATTTGAACGATATCCATGCCCGGGCGGCCAAAGAGGCCGGATGCAGGTTCACCCTTTCCACGGATGCTCATGACAAGAGCCATCTTTCGTATATGAGGTATGCGGTCGCTATCGCACGGCGGGGATGGCTCGAAGCGAAGGATATTCTAAATACTTATCCCATCGATAGGATTGAGAAGGAATTGGCGAAAAGGAAATGAAATCATGGCTAAGAAAACCTCACGAAGTTTCGTGACCGGCAGAAACGCTTTGCGTTTCTGTGGTCCATTGAACGATGCGTCGTTCAATTGGAACGTTTATCATTGGAATGACAGGGTGAAAGGTTCATGGTGATGGGGCAATTGACAACGAAAACAGAAATCGCCGTTATAGGCGGAGGGCCTGGCGGATACACCGCTGCGATACGCGCTGCGCAGCTAGGCTTCGACGTCATCCTTATCGAGAAAAATCTGCTCGGGGGATGCTGCACGAATATCGGGTACATCCCATCCAAGGCGCTCATCCATGCCGCATCCCTCAAGTGCGAGGCGGAAGGAGCGGGGGATATGGGCATCGATGCCAAGGTCAAGCTGGACTTCCGGAAGATGATGGCCTGGAAGGACGGGGTCGTCAAGGGACTGCGGGACGGCATAGGGACGCTCCTCAAGATGAACGGGGTCGAGGTCATCAAAGGCAGGGCTTTCTTCGTTTCATCCAAGGCGCTCTCCGTGGAGACGGAGGGCGGGATGCGGACGATAGAGTTCGATAAGGCGATCATCGCTTCTGGCGGCAGGCCCAAAGCGCTCGGCGGCATCCCAATCGACCATGATTCGGTGATGGATTCCGAGGATGTGTTCTCGCTCAGCGAGCTGCCGAAAAGCATCCTGATAGTCGGCGGGGGATATATAGCCATCGAGATGGCCGCGATGTTCGCGAGGCTCGGGTCCAAAACTACCATCGCCTATCGGGGGGAAAGGCTGGCCAGGAACCTGGATCCTGATCTCAGCGACGCCCTCCACAAGGGATTGACGAAAATCGGGGTGGATGTCCTTTTCAAAAGCGAGGTTTTGAAGAACGGGAGGGGCTCTGCCGTCGTGAAGACGCCGGACGGCGAGAGGAGGGTGGCATTCGATAAGATGCTTGTGGCGGCGGGAAGGGAGCCGTTCACACAAGACCTTGGTCTGGAGAAGACCAAGGCGAAGATGGATAAGGACGGCCTCATCATCGTGGACAAGACGATGAAGACCGGCGATGATAGGATCTATGCGATAGGGGATATCGTCCCGGGGCCTGCGCTTGCCCACAAGGCTTTCAGGGAGGGCAAGGTCGCCGCAGAGGCGATAGCCGGGCAGAAAAGCGCCTTCGACAACGAAGCACTGCCTTTCGTGGTGTATTGCGAGCCGGAACTGGCCTCCGTCGGGCTAACGGAAGCCGAAGCGCGTGAACGGGGTTTTAAGGTCAAGACGGGCAGGATGCCGTTCTCGGCGATCGGAAAGGCGAGATGCATAGGCAAGACGGAGGGATTTGTCAAGATGGTAGCGGATGAGGATGGCGTCCTCCTGGGTGTGCATATCGCTGGGGCCGGGGCAGGGGATCTGATCGCGGAAGCGGCCCTGGCCATAGAGATGGGCGCCATGCTTGAAGACCTGGCTTCGACCAACCACGCCCACCCGACGATGCCTGAAGGCATCATGGAAGCGTCTGAGGACGCCCTTGGGAAGGCGATCCATCTTTACCGAGGAAAAAGGGGCAAATGATAACATTCACTATAACCTCGTATTACCATTTTTACAAACATTTATAATCTCTTTGTAGCATAATCACCTTATGACCCCGATCCAACCTGATCATATAGATGAACTGATAGCCCGACTGAAGGGATATCACCACCAGGCTGAATATGCCGCTTATGAGCTAGGCCGGCTGAAAAACGAGAGAGCCATACTTCCCCTCGTCGCTGTTTTGACATCCATAGATAGTCACAATGACCTGAAAAGAGTTGCTATGAATGCGCTTACTGATTTTGGAAAACCAGCCGTGATGCCGCTCGTTGAGATTTTAAATAACTGGGAAGGGCGGTATATCGCTGAAGCCGCGCTGATCAGGATCGGGAAGCCTTCGATATCGCCAGTGATTAGCGTCCTGGATGATAAAGAAAGGAACGGGTTGGCCGTAACGATACTCGTAAATATCGGGGCACCTGCGCAATCATTGCTGATGGATGTCATGGAGAACGGATTTAAAAGCTTCAGCTGGCGCGCCGCTTGGGCCCTCAGCTTTTTCAAGGATTTGAGGGCGGTTCCGACGCTGATCGAAGCCGCGCAGAAAGGGGATCGGAGAATGAGACGGGACGCGATTTATGCGCTTGGCGAGTTGGGGGATGCGAAAGCTGTGCCAGCGCTCAGTGGGTTTTTGACGCATGGCGAGGATCAGGGAGAACGGCTTGATGCGGCCATGTCACTTGCCAAAATAGGTGAAGCGTCGAAAGCGCCGCTCGTAGATGTCTTGGAGAATGGAGCGGAAAACGCCAGATGGTGCGCTGCCAGGGGACTCGCCGAGCTCGGTGATGACCGCGCTTCTCAACCGCTGAACGAAGCCTTGGAGAGGGGGGATGGCGAGATGAAGGAGATCGCTATTTGGGGGCTTTGCAGTATGGGCGATGCGAAAGCCGTATTTGTGCTCGCTGGTGCTTTAAAAAGGGAAAAAGAGGCATCGTTCCAGAAACAATTGGCTCAGGCGCTAGGGAGTATCGCAAAAGATTCGAATTTGTTCATCCCGTATATATCGAATTCTCTCAACGAGCATAGGGAAAGGAAGATTGCTGAAAAAAGAGGCATCCTAGATTCGGCTCGTTTGGATCGTCTAGATTATTATATCGATGATCTGGGTTTTTACCTTAAGAAATTGAGGGAGATATCAGATGCGAAAAACCCTAAAGGCGACGGACTGCTGCTCGATGGGAAGATCAAGCCCCCTAGAAGCAACGGAGATGCCTCGCCTCAAGCAAAGAAGGCGGCCATACGATAAATCTAGCAGGATAGGGCAGATCATATGTCGCTGAAGGAAAAGATCGGGAGATATCGGGGAAAGATCATCAGATACTGAGTGGAAAAACTCATCTCCAAGATGGAAAAAAGGGAAGCGGATCTCTTCGGGATCCCATACCGCTCAAAACTGGCAAAGTTGGGGAGCCCGGCCGTCGAGCCCCTTATCGGCAAGCTTGGCGATGCGTCCGAAGAGATGCGCGTCAACGCCCTTTGGGTATTGGGCCGGATAGGTGATAAGCGGGCTGTGCCTGCGATCGTCGATCGGCTGGGAGATCAAGAAAAGCTGGTGCGTTTTGAAGCGCAATCGGCCATAGGTAGGCTCAAAGAACATGCGATAGCCCCGCTTGTGGAAGCAGCAAATGATAAGGATGAGAAAAAGCGCGAGCAGGCCATAGCCGCTCTCGGCCTCTTAGGCGATGATATGGTCATCCCCGCGTTGATCGCGCATCTGGATGATCCCGTGGATTCGGTGGTCATCCAAGCCGCCATATCGCTCAGCCTTTTCGGCGAGACCGCCCTCGATCTCCTCGAAAAGGAATGGAAATGCGAAACCGCATCTGGCAGCGGGCTGGCCTCAAGGAAACGCTCGGGGATCCATACCGCGGTCCGCGGCTTGAGCCTGAAAGATGTGGAAGGCGCATATGAGCTTGACGTCGCGATCTTCCGCGAAATGGCTGAGAGGGCCATTGCCCCCGTCGCACGGGCCATAGAAAAGATCAAAGCCACGAAAGGCGGGGATCCTTCCTTAAGGAACTAAGGCTCCAGGACTACCTTCATCCCTTCCCTTCTTTTCAACACGTCGAAGCCTTTGCCTATCTCTGAGAGCTTGAACCTGTGCGTGACGAGCCTCTCAAGGCGCATCTTCGGCAGGAAAGACCTCGTCTTGTACCAGGTGTCGAACATCTTCCGCCCGTTGATGCCGTTCAGCTTGATCCCCTTGAAGACGATGTCGTTGGTCACGTCCATCTCGAAGGGCTTGGGGAACACGCCGAGGATCGAAGCCCGTCCGCCAGGGCGTATCGTGGCGAGGCCGTCCCTCATGGCCTGGGGCGCCCCGGCAAGCTCGAGGAACACATCCGCACCGTGGCCGTCTGTGGCGTCCATGATCTGTTTCCTGACGTCCTTTCCCTCTCCGCTCTGTATCGTGATGTCGGCGCCGAACTCCTTCCCGAATCTCAGCCTGCCCTCGTGGGTGTCTATCGCGATGATTTTGTCTGCTCCGGCGAGCCTGCACAATCCGACGGCGCAAACGCCTATCGGGCCCATGCCGAACACCGTCACGGTTTTCCCGGCGATCTCCCCATCGAAGACGGTATGGACGGCGTTGCCCAAAGGCTCTTGCGCCGTGGCGATCCAATGGGGTATCTTCTTGTCGTTCACCCAAGCGTTCCGATACGGCAGGGCGAGGTATTCGGCGAACGCCCCGTTGGTATCGACGCCCAGGATCTTGACGTTCTGGCAGATGTGCTCCTGGCCGGTCTTGCATTGGTGGCAGTATCCGCAGGAGATATGCGTCTCGGCAGAGACATGGTCGCCGATCGAGAGCCCTTTCACTTCCTTGCCCATCTCCACGATTTCGCCGGAGACCTCATGGCCGAAGATATAGGGTATGTTCTTGCCGATCCTCTGCTGCGCCCAGGCATCCCATCCGTAGATATGCAGGTCTGTCCCGCATATCGAGGTGGCCTTGACCTTGATCAGGACTTCTTGGCTGCCGATCTTCGGCACCGGGGCATCTTTGATCTCGAAGCCCTCTTTCGGCTCCGTCTTCCAAACCGATTGCATCTTTTCCATAAGGGTCAGCCTCGCCAGTTATATGATCAAGACGATTGCACGCCAAGTGTTTTAAACCGGTTATCGCGTCGCATCAGATTACGTCATTAGCCGAAATACCCCGAGAGATAGGCATGATTTATAATGGAAAAGGGAGCAGATATCATCATCGGTTTGGTGGCTTTTATGAATAAAAAACTTGAAGCGGAGCTTAGGCAAGAACTTGATGCGCTCGGAGCGCAGAGCCTGCTATGGAATCCCCGGACCTTGAACGGCCCATCCGCGGCGAAGACGGTGATAGACGGGAAAGAGGTCGTCATGCTTTGCTCCAACAACTACCTGGGGCTCGCGAACAACAGGAAGCTCAAGAAGGCGGCCATAGAAGCGATAAGGAAGTACGGGGCAGGAAGCGGCTCTGTCCGGCCGCTAGCCGGGACCATGGACCTCCATCTCAGGCTTGAAGAGACGATAGCCAAGTTCAAGCACACCGATGATGCCATCTACTACAATACCGGATTCACAGCGAACAGCGGGGCATTGCCCGCGCTTCTGCGCGAAGGGGACACCGTGATATCCGATGAGCTCAACCACGGCTCGATCATCGACGGCTTGAGGCTGAGCAAGGCCGAGAGGATTATCTACAAGCACAACGATGCGAGCGACCTCGAGGCGAAACTCAAGGAGGTGTCAGCGAGGCCGAATAAGCCGAACCGCATCCTCATCGTCACTGATGGCGTGTTCTCCATGGACGGCGATATCGCCCCGCTCGATAAGATAGTGGAGCTCGCCGAGCGGTTCGACGCCGTCACCTACGTGGATGACGCGCACGGCGACGGCGTCCTAGGCGACCATGGGAGGGGGATCGTCAATCATTTCAGGTTGGAGGGCAGGGTGGATTTCGAGATGGGCACATTCTCCAAAGGGTTCGGCACGATGGGCGGCCTTATCGCAACATCCAAGACAAACAAGCAATACCTGCTCAATAAGTCAAGGACCTGGCTGCTCACAGGTTCCCACGGCCCTGCGACGGTAGCGGCATCGATCGCCGCCCTCGAGCTATTGGAGGAAAGCGACAAGCTGGTCAGGAAGCTCTGGAGGAACACGAAATACTTCAAGAAAAGGCTCAAGGAGCTCGGGTTCGACACAGGCAGGAGCGAGACGCCGATAACCCCGGTCATGACCTATGACGCAGGAAAAGCCACGCAGATGAGCAAGAAGCTCTATGAGGAAGGCGTCTACGCCCTCCCGATCGTGTTCCCGATGGTGGCAAAGGACAAGGCCAGGATCAGGACCATGATAACGGCTGAGCACAGCAAGGAGGACCTAGATTTCGCATTATCCAAGATCGAGAAGGCAGGCAAAGAGCTCGGCATAATAAGATGATCAGCTGGCAAGGCATCCAGTCCTTGAGCCGAGCTCTCCCAGAGGCACCACGCCCGAGGTCCGGCTGCCGTCTGGGAACTCCCAGGTGGGATACCCGGTGATGCCGGCATCCCTGCAGACCTGCATCTGGCCTGTGCCATCAGGCGTCGAGCATTCCACATAAGGGGCGAATTGCCAGCTGCTTCCGAAGAGCTCTTTTTGCGCCTTGCAGTGCGTGCACCAGAAGGTCCCGTACATCTTGGCCCCTTTTTCATCCAGGCACCTGGCCAAAGAATCGTATCTGCCAGGGAGGTTGGGGAGGACCACGAAGACCGCGATCAGCAAGGCTACCATGATGATGAGGATCAGCGTCGGTTGCGGGATATCCATAGCATTCACCTCTTGAGGGACACCGCTCCCAGAAGCGCCAATACCAGCCCGGGCATCAGGGGGCATGCGGCGTTGTTCCCTACGCCTGAGATGTCCTTCTGGATATATTCAAGCGACGGATCGTCCGGGCTCTTCAACTGCACGGACTGCCCGGCGCCTGCCGAGCCGTTGCCCAACTCCGCCTCGCTGCGCACACCCCGATAATCGAATCTCACAGCCGTAGCCTGGTATCCCTGGGGCGTGGCGAGGGATGAATATGCGGGATTTGCTGAAAGGAACCGCTGGGTATCGTATGTAGATACCTCGAAGCGCACCGATGTCCCCTGCGGGACGAATATCCACTCGTCCGCGCCTATCAGGTCGCCTGACGAGTAGGCGCCGGGTATCTCGTTCTCGTATATGCCGGACTGGTAGTCCATGCCGACATGGTTTCCCATCGGATCATAGGCATGGAGGTCCAGGTCCGGCTCCGGGGTCGAAGAATCCATAGGCGGCGAGTCCGAAGGGTTGACGCTCTGGCTGATCCCAGGCATGGCCCCGACGCCTCCCCCGGCTCCGCCCATGAGCGCGCCGATCAGGTTGATCGGAGAGAACTGCTCGATCTTGATCGTGGAGGCCTTGTCGGATTCGGATGTCATCGTGACCTTGAAGTTGCCCGGGACGTCGATGTACACAGACCCGTTCCCAGACGTATCGAAGAGGGTCGGCCTCTGATAATCCCTGCCCTGGGCATTCGTCGTCCTGGCCGGGCTGGCCTGGGGGGCGATGGCATTGACCGTGTGGTATCCGTTGGTCTTGCTGACCTTGTAGATGACGACGCCCGATTCAGGGGCCCCGAAATACGCGCTCGGGTCCCTGGCTTCGATGACGTAATAGTGGTCCGCATCGCTTGAGACCGGGTCATCCAGCTTGAGGACGGTATCCCCTTTTTTCATGTCCTCCAAGGACTGGAGCACGTAGGTCTGGTTGAGGGAAGCTGAAGAGTATTCCAGCCAATTCGCCGAGACTTTCGAGAAGCCTTCCATATGGACCGGCTTCGTGGCGTCGTTCGGCCACCACACGCCGTAGCCCATCAGTCCCCAGTCGTTCACTTCTCCGTAGGTATATGGAGCGTAATTGTACCGGTCGCAGATCCTGCCCGAGTCCCTTGGGGCAGGCATCGTATATCGCGACGGCAGCGAGTGGCCGAACTCATGGACCCACTGGCCGAGCTCGCTCTCTTCGCTCAGGAATACGAAATTCTTGGAGTAGATCTTGCGCTTTCCCGAAGAAGCCTGCACTTCGACATAGTCGCTGTCTTTTTTCCAGTCGCACGCGTCGTAGAACGGCTTGCCGGGGCTGGTCTGCAGGGGCGGGCCGGAATACACCAACACGATCCTCTCGAAATAGAGGTCCTCCGGGACATCCTTCCCGTCGAACACCTTTTTCACCGCTTCGTCCTCGAAGTCGTTGAACTTGTTGTTATTGTTATTGAATGAGGCCATGGTGCTGGTCAGGGTGTACCAGTCGTCAAGCCCTCGCGAGCCGTCGGCATCCAAAAACGTGAACTTGAAGGGCGGGTATTGGCCGTATGAGACCACCCCATAATATTCGTTGACCTTCTGGGCCATAAGTGCCTGGTCGCTGATCCCGTCTGATCCTGCCGAATCAGGCGTCTGGATCATGACGACCAGCGTGTCGCCGTATTCGCAGAGGCCTTCCTCCTGAGCGGCGGCGTATATCGCTGCCGCGATGTTGTCCTCTTCTCCGCCTTCGTCATCGCGGGCGTCGTTTGCCGCGAAGAAGTACTTCCCGCACGTCCAGACGATGACGCCGTGTTCGGTCACGCAGTTCGGTTCGTCAGAAGGGCCGAATATGCTCTCGAAGAACCCGACCACCATGTCATTCATGACTTTCACGAGGCCTTGCGGGTTGCAGTTCTTCCCGTACCTGCTTATCACGGCGTCCCTGCCCTGGTAGCTGCCCCGGTCCATGTCGAACTGCTCGTCCATGAATGTGAGCCACATGACCGGCTCCTGGTCGGTCGAAAAGACGGCGATGGAGCCGTGGAGGTCCTCGTCGCTTCCGGTCCCCTCCGGGGAGATGGTATAGGTTATCCCGCTCCCCACATTGTCGTCCTCGTCCATGGATATGGTTTCGGGCCATCCGAGGCGGGCGGCGGCGTTCTTGAGGACGTTTTTCGCCTTCTCGTCGTCAGAGACGGCGAAGGCGGTCGATATCAATAGCAATGCCAGGAACACGGGGAGAAACGCTTTCATGGGATGGATTTCACCGATTTGGTTAAAAAAGACAATCTGGCGCCATCGGTTTTTGATAAAGTTATAATAAATGTTAATATATAAAATATTGGCATCATAGTGATCCCTCGATGGACCACCCGCAGGAGGGCATGAAGAGGTTGCGCGACATCGAAGAGCGCAAGCCACATGTCCAAAGGCCCATGAAAGCGGTCTTTTTCGCACCGCATACGAGCGAGCGGCAGGCCACCCATCCGCTGATATCGGACCTGTCGGATATCCTCGGATATAGGGGGGTCATATGCGGGGCCCATTCCGTCGAGGATATGAAGCATCAGCTGCTGTCTATGTCCGCTAAGCTCTCGAAGATGGGTTTCTCGAAGAAAGAGGCGAATGCTTTGGACGGCATGTTCAGGCTCAAGGATGCGCTTCTCCGCCTGGGGATGGTGAGCGGGATATTGGAAACGGCCGGCCCGGCGACGCTTATTGAGGTGCACGCCCTTGAGAGGGATTATTCATTTGACGATATGATCCCTTGCGCAGATTTTTTCATCAGGCTGCCGGGGACCAGGGCCCTCTTCCTGAAGGATTTCCGATACGAATACTTCGGGCTCCTGGACAGATGGCTTCCCGTGCTGGACGATATCGAAGAGAACGGAGGAAAAAACCTCAGGTCAGCCCTGGAGATATTAGGGCTCGACAGCTGGGATGTCTCGATGGGGCTCCCTTCGATGGTCGAGACCCTCAAAAGGATGGGAGACAGGTGCGCCTTGCTCGGTGTCCCGGCACCCAGTGAATATGACGATGGATTCAAGGTCGCGACCAGGTTCGAAAGGACATATGGGCAGTCCCATTCCTTCATGCACACGTTGAGCGGCCGCGAGGTACTGGCGATAGCGGATCTCCTCACTTAGCTTCAGCGCATCGAGTTCCATGACTTTTCCATATAGCGCGTCTTGGCCAGATGCGTGGCATCAGCGAGCTCCTTTTCGGAGATCTCCCCGATGCGGTACCCCTTTCCTTTGGTGAATCCTTCCAGAAGGGCTTCCAGGACGAGTTCGCGCGAGACCGTGCGCTGGAGGGATATCGATGTGACGCGCTCTTTGGCGTTCGCGATCATCTTGTCTTTTATCTTCTCGTCCGACACTTTCAATACGGAGAACATGCGGTCTACGTCCACACTGAAGAGGACGGTGCCGTGCTGGAGCAGGACGCCGCCCCTTCTCGTCTGCGCGTTCCCGGAAATCTTCTTCCCGTTCACTGTGATATCGTTGATGGGCTTGAACTCGGAAGCTATGCCGAGCGATGCGAGCGAGTCGATGATATGGCCGCAGATAAGCCGGTAGGATGCTAGGATGTCCTTCGGGAAAAGCTCCTCCTTTCCGATGACGCTGTAGGTTATCTCGCCTGACCGGTCGTGATACACCGCCCCGCCACCGGTCCTCCTCCTCACGACATCCACGCCCTCTAGGAGGCACCTATCGGTATCGACCTCAGCCTCAAGCGATTGGAAATACCCTATCGAGACCGCGCTCGGGTTCCAGCCGTAGAACCGGATTGTCGGGGGGCCTCCCGCTGCGACGCTCCCGCTCACCGCTTCATCGATCGCCATGTTCATGAAGGCGTCGTATTCGGAAAACAATATCACGCGCCAGTTCATCCCATCGCCCTCTTGAAAATCCTCGCGAGGTCCTCGGGGGATGCCCCGATCAATAAGGCGCCCGAGCGCGCGAGCGATTCCTTTATTTTTTCGGATATCTCGCTTTCGCTCGAACCGGCTTTCAAATCCAAAAGCGAGCGCTCGAGCCCATCGATCGCATCCTCGGGGTGCAGGAAGAAATCGCCGGTTATCTTGACGATCGTGGTTTTGCCTTCTTGCACCTCCGCCTCGATGCAGACGAGCTTGCCGCCAGGGACTTTCTCTACAGATCTCACAAAACGTTCTCGCTACCTGGCAATAAAAGCCTAACGCTAGGTCTTTGCCGATGAGAGGACAGACCTGCCGAGCGCCACGAAAAGGCCGATCGACAGCGCAGAGACGAAGAACAGCGGGGCGTAGCCAGAGGTCCCGATCACCATGCCGCCCAGGAGGAGGAAGAAGAACTCGGCTATCTTCAGGGGGGCGTAAAGAACCCCGATATCGGTGGATACGTCCTTG
Organism: Microcaldota archaeon; assembly: GCA_043803165.1. Classification (GTDB taxonomy): domain Archaea; phylum Micrarchaeota; class Micrarchaeia; order Anstonellales; family Bilamarchaeaceae; genus Bilamarchaeum. The sequence goes on along the minus strand of JAZDKI010000016.1, from coordinate 1,455 downwards.
CTCCGATAGACCTGGTCGACAAGGATATACTCGCCGATGATATTAACGCATCCTATGCCTATCGCGATGACTGCGAGGAGGGCAAGCCCGGCCGAGCCCAAAAGCGGGAATGCGACAAGGGCAGGTACGCTGAATGCGGTCAGGGCGAGAAGGGCGTTCTTTGACAGGTCCAGCTTCACGAACAGCAGGGCGAATCCAGCCGTCGCGATGGATAGCACTGCGAGCGTCAGGCCGACCTCGGCATATCCCATCTTTAGGGTGGAGGTCAGGTATAAGGGGAGGAGGAAGCCGAAAAGCATGTTATAGGGGAGCCAGATGAGCAGTTGCAGGATGGTGGAATACCAGAACGACGCGGGCCTGGGCTTGAATATCCTCTTGATCAGATGGCTGTCCACCTTCATGCCCCCGATGCTGCGCTCTTTGGATGTCAGGGCGAGTATGAGGAGCGCGACCGATAAGGCCAGGAGGAAGATGAGTGCGCCCTGGAAAGCGACAAAGGCGATGAGCAGCCCCACGCACAGCCTGCCCAGGCCGTCCGCCAGCTGCCTCATATTCGAGAACCTGGCGAGCGTCTCGCCCGGATTGTGGTCGCCGTTGAACTCGAAGACCTCGGTCCTGGCAATCGCCCAGAAGCCCGAGGCCCGGATGCCTTCGGCGAATGTGGCTATCGCGAATGTGAGGGGCGCGATGAACAGCAGGTATATCGCTATGGCGAACAGGTTGGATATGGAATAGAAAGCGGCGATCGCCTTGGTGCCGATATCGTCGGCCATGCTCGCCAGCGTGATGCGCACCACCATGAACGATATGGGGCCAAGCGAGAGGATCACGCCGATCCATGCGACATCCACGTCCATCTCGAGCAGATAGAGCGGGACTAGGACGGCGAGGGCGGCGGCCACGAAGGAATAGAGCATATGCGCGGCAAGCAGCCGATTGAGGCCGCTGTCTGAGGTTTTGCGTTCTTGCTCTTCCATCGTTTCAATCCCGGCTCATCTTGATAACCCATCTCAGATTAAAATGATTATCTTCGAATGCGCTTTGTGGAGCGGGTGGATATCGGCGGAAAGTCGTTCTCGGTCACCTGGAGCCTCAGCAAGAACCGGAACGCCTGGGTGAGGCTCAAAGGGGAGATAATAGCCATCAGCCTGCCCTCAAGGTGGCCTGAAACAGAGCGAAAAAGGATCGGCCAGGAGCTTTTGGAAAAGGCGGTCCGCTCCATAGAGAAGGGCAAGTGGAAGATCGGGGAGAGGAGCAAGCTGGAGTTCTACCATGGCCAGAAGGTGACCGCGCTAGGGAAGGGATATGAGGTCGTTTTCGTGCCCGGAAAGAGGTTCGGGGCACGGATCGACGGCGGGAGGATAGAGGTGAGGGTCGTCGAGGGCCACCATTCGAAATCGAAAAAAGCCTCCGCGCTGGTGAAGAAAAGGATGGTCGAAGCTCTGATGCCTGCGG
>JAZDKI010000015.1:0-12927 GCA_043803165.1 Microcaldota archaeon | reverse complement strand
AGCGGGCGGCGAGAAGACCATCACGGGAGGGGGCGGCCAGGAAGCGGGGAAAGAAAAATGACATCAGGAAGCCGACGACCGCGAAGCCCGAGAAGCTGGCGATGCCCAAAACCCTAAGACCCGCGAAATCCCCCTCCGCTTATAGAAAACAAAAGCCGCTCCAGGAGAAACCCGCCCAAAACCCGAAATCCGCGCCAAAGCCCAAGACCGCAGGACCGCCGATAGATATCCGCCAGAGACAGGAGAGCCGAAATCCGGCCGTCTTCAAGCGTCCCCAAAAGGACGCATCCGGTCTCTCAAAAATCCCGCAGCGAAGAGGAAAAAAGCAGATGAAAAAGAGCCGTCTCTATTCGCTTCTCGGGCTTTTCACAGATAAGTTGAGACGAAAAAACCGGAAAATTCCAGCCGCCCGCTGATTCACTGGAAGAGCCTGGGCAGGAAGTTCAGGATGAAGAAGAACAGCGTGCCGTAGCTCAGCGCTTTGACAACCATCTTGTTCCGCACATTCGTGTCCACGATCCGGTATCCGTCGAATAGCGGTATCGGGAGGATATTCACCGTCCCGACCACGAAATTCAGGGCAAGGGCCAATCCGAGCATCACGTGTATGAAGCCCAGGAATGGATTGGGATACCTGGAGTAGAACGAATCCTTCCCGACGATGTAGAAATCTATCCCGAGCTTCCCGGACCCGTCAGTGCGCCTGGTTATCTCGCCGCGGTTGGTCTCCAATACCACGTCCTTATCAGGATCCAGGCTGAATGTGGCGAAGTCTATGGATTCCGCTGCCTGGCCGTCGATGCTGTAGATGTTGGTGCCGCTCGGGAGCCCGGACGCCGCTATGAGGACGCCTTCCCTATAGCCTGATGTCGCGAAGAAGAAGATCAGGAACACCGCGAACAATCCGAGCGCCGTGAACATGTTCGCCGTAGGCCCGGCGACCAGCACCCTCGTCTGCCTGCTCTGCTCGGCCTTCACGAGCTTCCTCTCATCCGGCTCTACGAAAGCGCCGATGGGTATTATCCCGAAAAAGACTATGCCCGATGATAGCAGGGGGATCTTCGCTATCCTGGCCAGGATGGCATGCGCCCCCTCATGGACGACCAGGACGATGATAAGGGCCGCGATGCCTTCAAGGAGCGGCAGGTTCACGCCCGGCAGGAGTATGTCCCCCCCAGGGGCGGTGTTCGCCAACGCATCGGTCCCGAAGAACAATGACGTGACCAGGGCCTTGAATATCACGACGCCGTAAAAGACGATCCCGAACATGATGAGCAGGAAAAGGCCGCCCAAAAGCAGCATCCCCCCGTAGAAGAGCAGCCCATAATCCATGCCGGTCAGCGTCCCGCCCGTGCTGGTCCCGGCGCCTATCCCTGAGGAATACATCAGGAAGCCCATGGCCACCGGGGCGACGACCAATGATATCACGAAGAGCATGATGATCCCGAACGCAGTGCTGGCCGGAGAAACGTTCTTGCGCATCAGCCCCAGGCTGAGCAGGCCATAAGACATCGCCGTTCCGCTGTCTGCGAAGAAATTGAACAGCCTCTCGTTTTTGGCCAAAGATTCTATGTACTCTATGCCCCTCCTGCTTTTCACCAGGACGAATCCGAGCTCGCTGGGCATCTTGTAGCGCCGGATGAGTATCTGGCTGACCGCAGCCATCTCGACCAATATGATGGCGAACTTCCATGCGCCCGGCATGTCTAAGAGGAACATCACGGAGTAAAAGAGCACGATCGCTGCGACGATGATTAGCATGAGGGGAATCATGATATGACTTCGTATCAGGTGTTTTTATAAGTATGGAGACATACGGATACCTCATGGCAGAGCTCTATTGCGACATATGCGGCAAGGGGCCTGTGCGGGCGCAGATCCTGGTCGAAGGGGCCAAGATGCTCGCCTGCGGGGGCTGCATGCGCATCGGAAAGGTGCTGCACCGGTTCGATGAATCTGGCGTGGCCGAGCACAAGATAGGCCCGGCCGCTATCGAGACCACCGAAGAGGTCGCCGAAGGCTACGGCAAGACCATCAAGGACGCGAGGGAGAAGGCCGGCCTCCCGATGGCGGTGGTGGCCGAGCGCATAAGCGAGAGGGAAAGCTACCTCCAGGCGGTGGAGCACGAGCGGCTCATGCCGACGATCGGGGTCGCAAGGAAGCTCGAGCGGGAGCTCGGCATCAAGCTGGTCGAGAAAAGCCAGAGCGTGGCCGGCCCTGCGGCGAACAACCCCAAATCATATTCACCGCCGACGCTCGCAGACATGATCGAGACGAAGAAGAAAAAGGAGAGATAGATGGGAGTCGACCTGGGCGACCTGTCGGTCAAGCATACGATCTCGCTCCAATCCCTCTCGGGGCGCGTGATAGCTATCGACGCGTTCAACATCCTTTACCAGTTCCTGGCCTCCATACGCCAGGAGGACGGAACCCCCCTGATGGATTTCAAAGGGAACATCACGGCGCACCTCTCCGGCCTCTTCTACCGCAACTGCAAGCTCTTGGAATGCGGAATGAAGCCGGTGTATGTCTTCGACGGCATAGCCCACGGGTTCAAGGAGAAGGTGCAGGCCGAGCGCTCCTTGGTCAAAAAGAAGGCAGAAGCCAAATGGAAGGAGGCATTGGAGCAGGAGCGCTGGGAGGATGCGAAGAAATACGCGCAGGCGACAAGCCGCCTCACCAAGGAGATGATAGAGGAGAGCAAGGTGCTTCTCGACCATATGGGGATCCCATGGGTGCAGGCGCCATCCGACGGGGAGGCAGAAGCGGCGCTCATGGTGCAGAAAGGCCTCGCCTATGCGACGGCGTCGCAGGATTACGACGCACTGATGTTCGGCTCGCCCATCTTGGTCCGCAACCTCTCGATAACCGGGAGGAGGAAGGTCCCGCGCCAGGACCGCTATATCATGGTCGAGCCTGAGATGATCGATCTCAAGGAGACGCTATCATCGCTCGGGATCGACCGTGCCGGGCTGATCACGATAGGTATCCTGCTCGGGACCGATTTCAACGAGGGCGTCAAAAGGGTGGGGCCCAAGACCGCATTGAAGATAGTCAAGGAGCACCGCAACCTGGGCGAAGTGGTGCGATACGTGAAGGAGAAATACCAATACGATTTCGAAACCGACCCGGAGGATGTGATGCGCCTTTTCCTGGACCCGCCTTATACCCCGCCCAAGGAGATAAAGCACCGGATGCCTGAACCTGAGAAAGTGAAGAAGCTGATGGTGGAAGGGCACGATTTTTCCGAAGAGCGCATCGGGAAGATGCTCGACGGGCTGATGAAGGCCACAAAGGAGCGATCCGCCCAGAGCAAGCTGGAGGAATGGATGTGATATCGATACCAGAAGGCGACGGCGAAGGGTCATATTCGCCTGGTTTCAAGCGGTCTTTGCTCCGTGCATCGACGGATATAGACAAAGGGCGTGTTTATTCGACAGAAGAAGTACGAAAACGCTTGGGTTTGCGGCCCTGAGTTATCATCTCTCGGGAAACCTCACCAGGTCTATCTTTTCGTTCGAGCCTTCCCTCTTCATGGTCCGGTCCACCAGGTCTATCACCGGGGACGGGCATCTGTATTTGGTGAAGCCCCCGTCTATCGCCAGGTCCACGCCGTCCAATACCTTCTTTTCGACGTCCTCCAGCTTGGTCGGCGGGATGCCCCCTGTGAGGTTGGCGCTTGTCGTTATTATCGGCTTGCCGAAAACCTCGCACAGCGCCTTGCAGAAAGGCGAATCCGGCATCCTAATCCCCAGCCGGTCCGTATCCGAAGCAGGGAGGTCCCTCTTTTTCTTGAGTATGAACGTGTATGGTCCGGGCAGGTACCTATCCAGGATCATATCCTCCCAGACCCCGGTATCGCAGAAATATTCGATCATGCCGAAGTCCGATACCATGACCGACATCGGCTTCCTTCCCCTGATGCCCTTGAGCTTATGGATCTTGCCGACGACCTCCGCTGAAGTCGCATCCCCCCCTATCCCATAGACCGTGTCGGTCGGGTAGACCATCAGGCACCTGGAATGGAGCATCGTATGCGCCACATCGACAGCCGATTCGTAATCATCATCCGAAATCTTGAGTATCGCGGTCATCAGATCCCCAGGTCCTTCTTCACTTTCGACACCCCGAGGGCGGCGATCAGTTTGCCGAGCCTCGGCCCCCGCTCCTTTCCGAGCAGGGTCTGATATAATTCTGCGAACAGCTTCTTGGGCTCTATCCCGTTGGCTTTGGCGAAATCGAATATCGCGTTGTGCACCGCGAGGGCGTCCATCCCCGGATCGAGCGATCTGACGAGCGCGAGGGCATCGTTGGTCGCTTTGACCGCCCCCGGCTGGTACTTGAAGCGGTAATCGTCAGGCATGAAGTCGCGCTTCACCCACTCCTCGATATACGGATGCATGTACCTGACCCCTTCCGGGTCTCCGGTCATGCTTTCGACCTCTTTCCAGTCGTGGTATATCTGATGATATAAGAGCATGTCCAGGAACGGCGCCTTCCAGTTCAGCTTGTCGGCCGACAGCTCGAAGGCTATCGCCATCTTCCTCTCGTGGCGGTTCAATGATTCCCGGTCCTTGCCGGAGAGCTCCGCGGCCTTCTGGAGGTCCTCCATGGTCTTTATGATGCTCTCCGCCGTCGGGTTGATATCCACGTTCTCCTCCAAATCCGGCTTGATGAGGATATACTTGATTATCTCGGGCGGGACAAGAGTGACGAGGTCCGAGACCCCCATGCCGATCCCTTTGGATTTCGAGTATTTCTTGCCCTGGAAGAGGATGAATCCGTACTTGAAGGGGATGTGGTATTCCGCCTTCATGAGGTTTTTCGTTATCTCCCTGCAGGTATCCTCGGACCCCCCTTTCGTGTGGTGGTCCATCCCGGCGCCTTCTATGCTGGTGTGGAAGACCTGCTTCCATGCGGGCCAATGCAGCCTCCATGTCAGCTTCCACTTATGGTCGCTGATTTTCCCCTTGCCCCGGTAGCCGCAGCCTTTAGTATATTTGACGTCCTTGTCGCAGACGTATTCATAGCTCTCCCCGTCATGGCTTATGACCCGCGTGGTCGCGATCTTCCCGCACTTATCGCAGATCGGCATTATGGGGGACCAGTCCTTTTTCTCCTGCTTCCCGCTTGACTCCTCGACGATCCTTTTCGCTTCCGCCTCGTTCTTGAGGTAGAACCTGGCCCACTCGTCGAATCTTCCCTGCAGGTACAAATCGCTCATCCGCAGGATCGTCGCCTTCACCCCGAAGCGGGACATCAGCGCCTTCACCTCATCTAAGAAGTGGTCGCCGAAGCTCCTGCATTTCCCGGTCGGATCAGGGACCATGCAAAGCGGCTTGCCCAGGTGCGGCTCAAGCTGGGCCTTGTACTGCTCCATCGCCAGCGGGACGGAATCGAAGGCGTCCAGGATGTCGGCCAGGAAATAGAAGGTGACCTTCTTCCCCCTCCGCTCGAGCTGCTTGCGGATGGAATCGGGGAACAAGAACTCGCAAAGGGTGCCCAGGTGAGCCGGGCCCGATGTGGTGATGCCGCTCGTGATCACATACGGCTCTTCCTTCTCCTCGATGACCCGCTCCGCCAGCCATTCCGACCAGTGCTTGTGCTCTGACATAGAATCCAGAGAAGTGTTTCCCCAAGAAGCGTTTTATTGTTATGTTTCATCCCTTGCGCTTCTTCCGGACCGCTTTTGGCGCCTTGGCCTCCGGCTTGTCTGCCGGGAGGGCCTGCGTCACCGGTGTTTTAGGTTCCTGCGCTTTAGGCGCTTCCAGCCCTGCCTTCTTCTGCGGCGGGGCGCCGGTGAGCCTCCTCCAGAAGAAATAGTTCGGCGTGAGCGTGAAGAGCATCGAGATCACGCTGCCTATCACCGTGACGATGGCCGAATATGCCATAGCCGCGATGAAACCCACCCCGGGGACCAGGTTGAGCATGCCCCCGGGCATGCTGACGAATATCATCGCAAACCCGACCCCGAGGCCCGCTATGACCATCAATATGTCGAATAATATCACGGCGAGCAGGTTGCCGGTCGCAAGGGAATATGACCTCCTTATGGCTTCGAATGGGCCGGCGCCGCTCAGGGCCACCTCGAGGGGCGCGAACTGGACCGCGAACACGAAAAATATAAGAAGGGCAAAAGCCGCCAACGCGACGATGGCAGCGATCCAGGGATTTATAGAAGCCAAGAAAAGGGCCAAAAGGGCAGCCCCGCCCACGACGACTATGAGGGCCGAGGCGGTGAGCAATGCGTATTTCCCCATCGGGATGATAAGGCCTGAAAAGCTCTTGATGGCCCCTGCGCTGCCCCCCTTGGCCCTCCCATCGAATAGGCGGTATGGTGTCGCGCCCAGGGCGGCGCTCAGCACCACGAACGGGATGAAGAAGACAAGGACGAGGATCAGCGCCAGCGGGAGGGATCCGCTGAGCGCTCCGGCGCCCCCGATCATCATCGACGCCAGGCTGACGCATATGGCAAACGCGTAAGAGAGCACGATCTCGAGCGCCGCGACCTTTGCGAGGTCGCTGAGCACCAGGGCCGGCTTGGATAGCACGAGATTAAGCGCATCCTTGAGCGAACCTAAGACATCCTCGATACCGGCAGCCATGGCTCACTCTGATTTAGCAATCTTTAAAAATCCCTCAGGACACACTAATCCCTGTCAGCGGTCATAGGGAGGGGGCAACACCTGATCCCATTCCGAACTCAGAAGTTAAGACTCTCCACGGTGCCGTGAGTACTGCCCTCCGGGCGGGAAAACGCACTGCTGCTGACACCATACTCCTCTAATCCTCATTTCCCTTCCGCTGCGCTAGCGATGCCCGCGGCGCCACCACCATCTTTCGGATGCGCTTACGGTATTTTTATAAAATCCCTGCCTCCAACATGATATCGGTGTGAAATGAAGGTCTCGGTCGTCGTCCCGACGCTCAACGAGGAGAAGAGCCTGCGCAAGATGCTCGAGTCCGTGCGCTCCCAGAAGACCGCCCATGATATCGAGATAATAATAGTCGATTCTTACAGCAAGGACAAGACGCTGGAGATCGCGGAAGAGCTGGCGGACAAAGTGCTCTTCACGCCCCCGGGCATAATCGCAAAGGCCAGGCAGAAGGGCAGCATGGCGGCGGAAGGGGATATCATCGTCAGCACCTGTGCGGACAGCATCTACGAGCCTGACTGGCTCGAAGAGCTGATAAAGCCGATCGCTTCCGGGAGATATATCGCTACGGCCGGCAAGCTCCTGCCCCACGAAGGCACCCACATCGAGAACATCTTCTCGGAGGTCGTCATGGCGAACGTGGCGCGCGCCGGCATGAGGCTGAAGATGCCTTTTGTAGGCGGTGAGAACATGGCCTTCACGCGCGAATCTTTCCGGGCGGTCAAAGGGTTCCGGACGGATCTTGTGACCGGAGAGGATACCGACCTGATGAAAAGGCTCCTGATAAAAGGGAAGGTGAAATACTGCCCCAAGGCGGTCGTCCGCCTCTCCACGCGGAGGTTCCGCAAGTGGGGCTACGGCAGATATCTATTATATCACAGCTCCAACTTTCTCCGCATGCACCTCCTGAACAAGTCGCACACGCAATACGAGCCCATACGCTGATTTTATTATATTTGCCGGAGAATCATCCCCATGGACTTCTACGACGTGCTAAGGGGCAGGCATTCCATCCGGGCGTTCCAGGATAAAAATGTGGACCCGGAATCAGCCAAGCGCATAATAGATGCGGCGATGTCCGCGCCATCTGCAGGTAATCTCCAGTCCTACAAGGTCTATATCGTAAGCTCGCCCGAGGCCAAGGCCGCCATCGCTGGCGCGGCCCATTACCAGGAATTCCTCGCAAAGGCCCCTTTCATCCTCGTCTTCTGCGCAGACCAAAGGAGGGCGGAGGCCAAATACGAGCAGCGCGGATTCGAGCTCTATTCCATCCAGGACGCTACAATCGCCTGCGCATACGCGCAGCTGGCCGTGGCGGAGGAAGGCCTGGGCTCGGTGTGGGTGGGCTCATTCGACCCCCTTGAGGTATCACGGATAGTCCATGCGATGGGTTTCGAGGTGCCTATTGCGATGCTCCCCGTTGGGCATCCTGCGGAGCCTGGGAAGAAGAGCGCAAGGCGCCCCCTAAAAGAGATGGTGAAGGAGGTTTGAAGATGGACCAGAAAGAGCGGGCCAAAAAAGACCTCGACAAACTGACGAAGATGATGTCCGTCTTCAGGTCGCTCGGGCTGGATAAGAAATACCCGAGGATAATGGAATACGCCGAGAACTACGGCCATGACGCCAAGCATTTCTTCGAGAAAGGGGATTATTTCACATCTTTCGGGGCGGCCAACTACGCCTACGGGTTCATCGATGCAATACTGGTCGTAGAGGGGAAGAAGGACGAGCACATGCTTTAACACAAGGATAACAGCTGCGATTCGGGAGCCCCCCAACGGCCAATCGATTGGTCGAAATACTTCAACTTCCCAAGGCCTTGATTCTGGCAGGATTATTATCTCTCCTTTTCTAGTAGATAGACGTGCAAAGGAAGAAATCGCTCGGCCAATGCTTTCTGGAGGATAAGAATATCCTGGCATTAGAGGCGAAGCTCGCATCAGTGCAGGGAAAAATCGTCCTCGAGATCGGCCCTGGCGACGGAAGGCTCACCGAAGCGATACTTTCCCAAAAACCCAAAAAACTGATCGCGGTCGAGAAGGACGCGCGCTTCGCAGACCTTTTGAGGAAGCGGTATCACGAGCGGAAGGATATCGGGATCGAGATAATAGAAGCGGATTTTTTAGAGTACGATTTCCCGGGCGAAGTCGAGATCGTTTTAGGGAACATACCCTACAACATCTCGTCTGACATCGTTTTCCGCCTCGCGAAGCAGAAGATCGAACGGGCGGTATTGATGGTGCAGAAGGAGTTCGCGCAGAAGATGGCGGCAAAGCCCGGCGATAGGAACTACGGGCGTCTTTCCGTCACCTCACAAATCGCCTTCGATATCAAGCTCGAGCGCACCGTCCTCCGCCATCTCTTCAAGCCCATGCCGGAGGTGGATTCGGCCATAATCATCCTGAAGCCCACAGGCGGGCATCTATCCCAGGGTGAAGAGAACGTCATCCGCTGGCTCTACCAGCACAAGAACAAGACCGTGCGCAACGCCCTCCTCGATTCAAAGATGTATTCCAAGGAAGAGGTCGAGAAGCTCGGCGCGTTCTCAAAACGCAGGGCGAGGACGCTTTCGAAAGAGGAGTGCCTGGAGATCTCAAAGCTCCTAGAAAAAGATTAAAACCTCAGATGCTAAGCATATCCGGTGTTAAGATGACAAAATCAATAACCGAATTCAGGGAGGAACTGCGCGCGCTGAGGTACGAGATGAGCCATGGCATGCACAAGGCGGATGCCAAGATGCTGGCGAGCTGGATCGACAAGCTGGTGATCTCGCTCGAAGGCTTCACCGAGACCATGGACATGTTCAACAACGAGCTGGAAGTCACGGAGGAATGCTGCTGCTCGTGCTGCGAGGCGCCTCCGGCCAAGCCTGCGAAGAAGGCAGCCGGCGCCAAGAAAGCGAAAGCCAAAAAGAGGCGCTGAACGTGAATAAGCTCCTTGTTTTTTTCGCCATTTCCGTCCTTCTTTTCGGATGCGTCCAGATGCCCGGAGGCTCGACGGCTGGACAGGCCGGCGGCACATCCGGCGGAGGAGCCCAGAGCGGAGGGACCGCGGGCGGAACAGCGGACACCGGAACGACCAGCCAGGATTCCGGCACCCAGGATTCCAGCGCGGGCCAGGACACCGGGACCCAAGACGCCGGCACGCAGGATTCCGGCACATCCGGCACCCAGATCACGAGCCTGAAAAACAGGGAGATATCATATTCCTCCGGTGCGTGGAAGATCTACGGCACGCTCTATGACAGCGTAGACAAGACACCGAAACGGGCGATCTTCCTCATCCCGATGCTCGGAGAGGCCAGGGACAGCTATCCGATATCGTTCATCGAAAAGCTCCACGACGGATTCCCCGATTCGCTGGTGGTCGCGATCGACCCTAGGGGCCACGGGAAGAGCACCAACCTGGGCACCTGGGATGATTTCGACACGGCCATGTTCAAGGACATGAAGACAGACATCCTCAGCCTCCGGAAATACCTCCAACCCGCATACCCCAACGTGGAGACCTTCTATGCGGTCGGTGCGAGCATGGGTTCCTCATCAGCCATCATGGCCGGGGCCCAGGAGAAAACAATCAACAAGCTTGTGATGATCTCGCCAGGCATCGAATACCAGGGCGTCGATATCACCGCCGGGGCCGAGGACTATGTCCACCCGATCCTGATGGTCGCATCCACGGGCGATGATTATTCGGAGAGCTCGATAAGCCAGATAAAAACCATCTCAGGAAGGCCGGAGCTCGAGACGAAGCTGTATCCCGGCACTGCGCATGGGACCGACCTTTTCGCCGATACGGCTGATTCGTCGGCGCCCCTTGAGGATGTTATAGTGGAGTTCCTGAAGTGACCTCTCTTCTCTCTTTTCCATCATCCGCTTTTTCCAAGAAGGTTCCTATACCCCGGAGTCCATTCATCTGTCTTCATCAGGACGGATTCGGTGCTCTTGATGACGAAAGGGAACTCCTCCCTCAGCTTCTCGATGATCTCGCGGTATCCGTGATAGTCCTCGACGACCAGCTCCGGCTCGATGTCCCAGATGTTCCTGATGAAATACTGGATGTTCGGCACGTTCGACAGGTACTCGAGCAGCTTCTTCTCGTCTTCTTTTGTGTACCTCTCGATATGCAGAATCGCCTTGTACTGCTCAAGTCCGAGCTTGTCAAGGTCTACCCCGATGCGGTATTGGATGATTATCCCCAGTTTTTCCATGCGCTTCAATCTCGCTGCGACGGTCGCGGGGTTCGAGCCGGCCTTGGAAGCGAGCTTTGTGAGGGCGATCCGCGCATCATTCACGATCTCGCCCAAAATCGCATGGTCGAGCGCGTCCATATCGTTCGCGACCACCTCCCCCCCGAACATCACCGGCTCGCTTATCCCGTTCGTGAAATACATCTTGAGATATTGCTTGACATCCAAGAGGGCGTCGTAGTAGTTCCTCACGATGATGGATCCGAAACCAGATATCATCTCGTTTTTCAGGGCGAAGAATTCCTTGTCTGATTTCGCGAAGACGCCGAAGATGAGGTCCCATGCCCCGTCGCAGACCCCCATCCAGTAGACGATGCCGGACGTCCGAAGGTAAGCGAATAGCCGGTCCCTCTCTTTCGGGACGTTCCTCAGCTGCAGGTATATCTTGTATAGCTTGAATCCCATACGGTGGGGATTGATGGCGGCGTTGAAGCTCGTGATGACCCCGGCCTCCACCAGCCGTTTTATCCGATATTCGACGCTCTGGCGGGACTTGCGCGAGATCTTGGCGAGCTTGTTCATGGGGATCCGGCAGTTCTTGTCCAGCTCTGCGAGGATGAGCCTGTCGGCCTTGTCGAGCTTTACCTTATCTATCTGGACCATATTTTGCTTTTACAAGTATAATTATTAAATTCTTTTATTTTCTGCTCATTTTCTTATCTAAACCTTATTATCCAAAAAATACCATAATAAAGCATGACAAACCACAAAGTATTGAAATTTCCGGCTATCGCCCCAAAGTTCAGGGGCAAGGTCCCCCCAGGATTCATCAACGACGTGAAAGGCTGGTCCAACACCAAGCCTGAGATCGAAGAAGCGCTCAAAAACGGGAGGATGCTCACAATGGATATCGACATGTCGGGCAAGGGCGCCTGTTCATTGAGATGCGGCCATTGCTTCCGCAGGACCAAGGACTTCTGGAAAGAGAAGCGGCTCGGCTTCGACGAGCTTGGATCAAACCTCCGCCAGGCAAAAGCCCTAGGCGTGCGCAGCGTGAAGATAATCGGCCCGGGAGAGCCTCTCGAAGACCGTTCGCTCTTCAGGCTTCTCAGCCTCCTCCGCGAGCTGGAGATAATCCCCCTGATTTTCACGAAAGGCCATGTCCTAGGGGACGAGCGTCTATCCCAGCTCAAATACGGTTTAAGCTGCGACGAGCTCGCCGAAAAGCTTTACGAAATCGGCGCGACGATACTGCAGGGCGCAACCTCATTCGACGCTCCTACCGAGGATAGCACAGTGGGCAAAGAAGGCTACCACTCCCTTAGGGAGAAAGCTCTCATACGCCTTGTCAGGGCAGGGTTTGCCGACTTCACATCTGGAGAACCGACCAGGCTGGGGCTGAGCTTCTCCCCGGTCACCCCGCAAAACATCGACGAGGCGCTGGAGGCATATGCCTTTGCCAGGGAGCGCCATATCCAGCCCGTGCTTGGCCCCCTTATCATGGCGGGGAAAGCGAAAGCCCGCCCGGACCTATTAGTCCAGGGCGAGGAATTCATCAGCCTTTACGTCAAGTTGAACCTCCTCGCGATCAAGCAAGGGATATTCACCCTTGATGATCTGGAGACGCTGGGCGTCTCGGCATACGGGACCACGCCGCCATGCAGCCAGCTCTCGACCGGGATGTTCCTACGCGGTGACGGGAAGGTGCTCCGCTGCCCTGGAAACGACACCGCCATCATCGGCGATGTCAAAGAGAAGACGCTGACCCGGATCTGGGAAGAGAATGTGGGCCTGAGGAGATTCAAGAACCCATGCAACAACTGCTGCCCCCCCAAATCAGCGGGATGCTCTTACCCTAAGGGCTTCTTTGATGAGGTTCTGCGCAGGGTAAAAGAGTCTCTAGGATGATCCTCTTTTCCTTTTCCATCTTATCCCGTTGTTTTCATTTTCTTTGAATATTATGTCTTATTTTTTGCTTTTTCATGTTAATTAGCATATAATTGCAAAAATATGCTCAAAATCCTATCTAAACTTTATTATCCATAAAATACCATAGTCTAGCATGACAAACAACACAAAGGC
>JAZDKI010000014.1:0-19576 GCA_043803165.1 Microcaldota archaeon | reverse complement strand
AACACCACAGTCTGCATCATTTACAGCTGGGACTACCGGGGTATCTAATCCCGTTCGCTCCCCCAGCTTTCGTCCCTCACCGTCGGATATGTTTTGGATCGGCGCCTTCGCCACTGGTAGTCCTTCCAGGCTCAACGGATTTTACCCCTACCCTGGAAGTACTCCGACCCTCCCCCATTCCCAAGACCTGCAGTATCCACTGCACGCGTTAGAGTTGAGCTCCAACATTTCACAGTGGACTTATAGGTCCGGCTACGGACGCTTTAGGCCCAATATTCGTGGGTACCACTCGAGGCGCTGGTGTTACCGCGGCGGCTGCCACCAGTCTAAGGCCACTTCCTTAAACTGTCAAAAACACCTGTTAAGGATGTGATTGCCCACACCCTTATTCTCCAAGCTATTTGCACTTGGCAAAAGACGGAAACTAAGTTTCCGCCACTCAGACTTCCCCTGTCACGCTTTCGCGCATTGCAGAGGTTCCGCGCCTGCTGCATCCCGTAGGACTAGGGTCCTTGTCTCAGTACCCTTCTGGGGGCCACCACTCCCATGGCCCCTACGGATTATCGGCTTGGTGAGCCATTACCCCACCAACTACCATGATCCGCCGCAGTCTCATCCTAGAGCGGACCGGCTCCAATTCACCGGCCTTTTGGACGCCCAAGCCTTCCAGCATAGGGCATCTATCGCGGGTTAGCCTCAGTTTCCCGAGGTTATCCACGTCTCCAGGGCAGATTGACCACGTGTTACTCAGCCGTGTGCCGCCCACCCAGGTGAGTGAGCCGACTTGCATGGCTTAATCGAAGTCTGATAGCAGTACCCTCCAGCAGGATCAACTGGAATTCAGTTGATCGTGCAATTATATTACACGAATAACATGCTCGGTATGAACCTTGCATGATGGTACGATCAATTCCTCATTGGAATTGACTTGCATTGGTCATATACTCTTGAAGCGTGAGTCAAATCTATAAGGCATAGATTTCCATCGATTGTTAGATGACCCGTTCTGAAGCAAAGATTATGCTCAAAACGAGCGAGAGTTATATACGATACTCGTCTTTATAAAGGTTCCGATGATACGACGTAGCTTCGCCGTAAGTGCCGGCCGGGCGGCGCCATAGCGACGACGGTCCGCTGATGCAGCATTGCAGGACCGGGTGGGGGCGTCATTTGAGGAGGCCGCGCTCGCGCGCCCGGGACACGGCGTCCATCGCCATAGGGTCGGTGCTGTTGACCACGCCTTCGAATACCGCGTTATGCAGGCCTTGCGCCACGCCGTAATCGAAAGGCCGGTATTGCGGCGGCGGAGCGGCCCCGATGTTAGAGCCGAAGAGGAGCTTGCCCTGGCTATCGCGCGCAGGACCGAGGGGATCATCCTTGAACTTGAGGTATGCGACATCCTTGTCAAGGGTGGCGGACGCGGTTTTCATGTCCGGCGAATCGGCCGCATGCTTCTTGAATTGCTCGAAGGCGCCCAGCATCTGGCCCGCATCCGATCCGTGCTTGATGTGGTTTTGCACTATCGTCGCTAATTGGGTGTCGCCGAGGACCTTCCTGCCTGAAGAGTAATATTCATCGCGGGTCCCGTCCACCGCCTGCTTGGACTGCTCCATAGCCGTCTTGGCATTCTCGAGCTGTATCCCGGTCTTGCCCCGCTTCTGGAGGTCCTCGTACTCCTCCCTTTTCTTGGCCCATTCTTTTTTGGCCTCTTCGAACTTCTCCCATTTCGATTCGACCTCTTCGGGGAACTTCCTTTCCGCAGCGGTAGTATGTATCGACGTCATGTCGGTGCCGCCACCGCCCCCGGGCGCATCCCTGAGCGCTTGGGAAAATGCCGCGCGCGCTTCGGGCGACGAATCCAGGGCGGTCGCATACACGCGGTTCGCCAGGCGCTCGGTGGCGTCATCGATGCGCATGCGCTCTATGACGGATCCCCGCTCT
Source organism: Microcaldota archaeon (assembly GCA_043803165.1). Taxonomy (GTDB): domain Archaea; phylum Micrarchaeota; class Micrarchaeia; order Anstonellales; family Bilamarchaeaceae; genus Bilamarchaeum. The sequence continues at coordinate 17,635 of JAZDKI010000014.1, read as the reverse complement.
TTTTGGGGCGATGTGACGTAATTCTCGTACCTTTCGAATATCAGCTTGGCCTGGGGCTCGCTGGCCGCGGCGAACGCCGAGAGCACGTTCAGCGATTTCATCGCGTCTTTGGGGTTCGTTGTCGCGTCGAGGATGACATTGTTGAACATCCTCTCGACCATATGCCTGCTCTCGTCAGAGGTCTTGCCCCTCTCGAACATGTCTGTGACCACGGTGAGCGCCTGGTGCTTGGCCATGAGCGCTTCGGATTCGGTGATGGTGGGCGGGGGCTTTGCCGGATCATATGCAGCGAAGGATAAGGATACCGTGGAGAGGTTCCTGACGGCTTCCTGGTATTCCTTGTTGGCCTGCTTTATCTCTGCAGGGTTCTTAGAGGCCGCGGCTTCGATCTGGGCTTCTTTGGCTTTGGCTGCCGCGATGGTCGCCTCGATGGTATCGAGATGGCGCTGCTCATCGGTCGTGCGCATATCCGGGGGGATAGCGGTCAGTGCCTCCTTGGCCCGGTCCAACTCGATGGTTATGGCGACCCGCCCTGCATCGGTGCCCATCTGGGCGGTTATCCTCCGGATGTTTTCCTCGGCCATCCGGAGATAGGAGATATCGGGCGCAGCCGTGGAATCCTTGAAGCTCGCCCGCTCGAACTTCCCGACATCCTCCATCGTGCCGGCCCCGACCGCGGCCTGCTGCGCCAGGATGACCTTGGCATTGACCTCCGCCTTCAGGCGCCCTACGCCTTCCAGCCAGGAAGCCTTGTCGATATCGTTCGCGAGGATCGTGGTGGTCTTGGATATCTCGGAGAGATTGGCAGCCGTCATCGCCTCCCCATGATACAGCTTGTATGCGCTTTCAGCAAGGGTCTTGAGGCTTGGCGGGGCGCCTGTCGGGTCTGAGGCCAGATGCGTCACGAGTTCGTCCTTCTTCCCGGCCGCGATCCAGTCCGCCACGGTCTTCGTCTCCCCGCCGATCGTGACGTTCGAGTTCTGCGCGAGCGGCTTTTCGAGCGCTTCTGATACCGCCTTGGTCCTGGCATCGAACTGGGTGACTATATTGGGCAGGACCTTGTTCTCCAGGTGGTTGTACATGGCCGCGCTCGAAGCGACCATCGCTTTCATGGATTCGACGGAGCCTGCGACCGAGATGGAGTTGTGCAGATCGAGCATCTTGGCCTGCTCGGAGTTCTTGTCTATGCCTGAAACGATCTTGGACAGGTCGATGTCCCCCACTTTCGATATGACCACCGTCCCTTTCGGGAGCAGCTGCTGTTCGTAAGCTTCCTTCGATACGATGATTGTCTTGGGATTCCCGTCCTCCCCCTTGATCGTGATGATCGTGCCCTGCCGGCTGTCATCGAGGCCGGTCTTCGCGATCTCGCTGATCGTGCCGGCGCTGATGGTGCCTATCGTCTCCCCGCGTCCATTTCCGATCTTGAGCTCTTGGCCCGGGTTGTCTTTGAGATTGGAGCTTTTTAGCTGGTCGACCAGCCCGCCTTTGCCCCGTTCAACCTTCTCGATCTCGAGGGGCATGAAGAATGCCACTGTCCGATGATACCTCATCTCTGATGATATATAGGATATCTCGATCTTTTTCATGAGGTTGAGGCCATCAGGGACATTGTTCTTCAGCAGGAACGTTTCTATCTGCTTGCCGTCTGAGAAATGCTGACCGATGCCGATCCGGGCCAGCCCCGTCCCGGACGGGCTTGGCGCCATCTCGTAGAGCGAGTAGATTATCTTGCCGTCCTTGTCCTTTTTCGCTTCAAGCTCGTAGGTCTTGTTGTCCTTGCCTACGAACCTCTTGGTCTCGGTCCATCCCTGGCGCTCCTTCTTGGCCGCTTCCACCGAGGATGCAACGTTCCAGAGGAGGTACGCGGTCTGTATCGCGCTGACAAGGGGCGCGAAGCTCGACTGCATGGCGAGGCCCATGAAGAATGCCTTGGCTCCGGCCGCCGCCCCCTTGCCCTTCTTCGCGCCCTTGACGGCTATCGCGGTATCGGAGATGATCCGGCCCAGCCCGGTAGAATGAAGCATCGTCTTGCCGACTTCCTTCCAGCTCGCTGCCGCGCCCTTCTTGGTCTTCCAGCTCGCCCACCTGCCCTTGACCTCCCTGTAACCTGCGACGCCTTTCTTGCTCTGCCTCACGCCGCGGAAGACGCCGGCCGCCACCCCGCCGATGGCCCCCCCCTGTTTCATCGCCTTCTTGTCCTTTTCGAAGGCGCCCTTGGGGTTCTTCGCGATCGATACGACGGTCGTAACGGCGGATGCGATCGCCATCATGTCGAAGCCGAATCCCCGGCCCCTTGCCGTGTATCTCATGAACTTCCCCATCCTGGGGGATGAGAAATCGAATAGCATGAACGGGTTCTTGCCGGAAAGGTACATCGAGCCCAGAAGGAACGTCATTATCAGTATCAGCGGCAGGCAGAAGATGGGCATCCCCCCGCCTTCGTCCGGAGGGGGGCAGTAGCGGTAGGTAGTATAGGCCGGAAGGACGTGCTCCGGATCCTGGGGGCCTCCGGATGCCGTCGCGCCTGGGCCGAGGGGTATGTCATCCACCGAAGCCAAGCCGAGATCCGTCGCGTTCAGGCCGATAGCCTTGAGGCATGTCTCGAAATCGCATCCCGATCCGCCCCTGCAGTAGAATATCATATAGTCGTGGCAGCTCGCGTTCCATTGCTCGAACTCGAAGCCGGCCACGCCCTCCTCATCGGTGTATGTCTTGAATATCGCGCTCTCGCTGTTGTTGTATACGTATACGATTATCGGCGCGTTTTTTATCGCGCTCCGCTCGATCGTCCCGTTGTAGAAGATCACGTCCATCTCCTGACGGTTCTCGCTCGGGGCGAGCATGAACTCCCCCTGCGCGCATCCTTCCGTATCCTCGCAGACCGTGCAGCCCGCCGCGCGGAGCAGTTCGAGCACATCGGTGGAATACTGGCTCGCATAGGTGTCCATGTCCAGATCGAAGACGGGGCCTCCGCAGACCGCAATCGCGGCGAGCATAAGGATAGACAGCAGTGCGAGCCTGTTCATATTAGACCTCAGATGATCTTGCATTCGACTTTATGGTTTTTAATCGGAAGAGGTATGCTGCATGTCGGCTCGGCGAGAAGCGACAGGTCGGCGATCCCGCAGTCCTCGCGGGGATCCCCCCCCGTGGAGAAGAGTACCGGCGCGGTTATCTTCCCCATCGATGTCGCCTTCATGAACGTGTAGTTGCCTGATTCATCGGAGATGCAGCAGGCGTATGGCGATGGGATGCTGGATATGATATCGGCCTCCAGCACGGTCAGGCTGCTGATGTCATACTGCGCTTCCAAGGTCGTGCCGTCGCTCCGGTAGAATGTGCAGTCCAGGCTCTCGGTCCGCTCCGAGCAGGGGGGGCACGGGTATGGTATCGTCTGGGAGGGGCAGCGGAGGGGCACCTCCGCATCAGGCGTCTCGGCCGGCAGCCCGAGCTGCTCTTTTGCCGAAGAGAGCACGTCTTCGTCTGCTATGCAGCCCGCGCCGGAGGAGCAGGTCTGGTTGCAGCCGCCCATTATGATGTCGGTCTCGCTGCAGCCGATGCAGAGGACGGAATCAGGCGCGGACTCGTATACCTTGCTGTATATCGTGGCCGGCTCTTCTGCCACCATGCTGTGGCTCCCTTTCTCCACCGCGCAGAAGTTCTCCAGATGATCCCCCTTCGGGATGGTGAGGGTGGATACATTCGTATATAAAATGCCGGTGAGGCCCGCCTTGACGAGCTTTTTCTGCTTGAGGAACAGGTTCGACATGAATATCTGGGTGTTCCCGGGGCCCCAGCACGAACCGTCCCCGATTATCGAGAAATCGGTCACCATCACGGGCTTTCCGGTGGCCATCATCAGGGTGCGCGAGGTGTTCTCGAGTATATCGATTATCCTGGGGTTCCGGTCTTCTGGGGGAAGCGTGCATGAGTTGGGCTTCTCCTTCGTGTATTCATCAGGGTAGAACTCGAATGTGAGCATATCGACATAGCCGAAGAGGCCGGGCGCCACATCAGGCGAGATGTGATGGTACGCCTGCATGGTCATGTCATAGCGCTCGGAAGCGTTCAGCATATGCGGGGATCCGGTCGAAAGGCGCAGGGCTATCAGGCAGGTCGGGCACGCCTTCCTCGATGAATTGATCCTCTCGAGGATGCGCGAATCCACGAGTCCGGTCGCGTTGATGTTCTGGACGATCAGTATCGACGGCCCGCGGTCGATTATCGTGTTGTTCAGCTTGAGATGCCCGTTGGGATCCCAGTTGGATGATGATGCGATATCCAGTATCGGCATGACGTTCTCCTTTAGGAGCTGGGACTGCCTCTCCTGGAGGTACACCGAGTCCGGCGTCCCGTTGAACATCAGCTTGACATATGCGCGGTATTCGTTGTTCGGGTCGTCGGTGGTGCCTTGGAGGAAGTACATATCGGCATCCGGGGCATCCTCTTCCGTAGTGGTCGGTTTCCATAGCCAGATATTCTCCGGAGAATCGAAGAAGTAGCTCTTGTATTGTATCTTGAAGGGCGAAGGCGAGTAGCCCGCCGTGGTGTTGACCTGCTGCTTCGCTAGCGTCGAATAGCTGCACGGCTCGCACCAGCCGAAGGCCTTGGTGATCGGGATGCCGGAGTTCTCTTCGGCCTGGCAGTTGCCGGCGTTCTTTATCATGATGTATTTGGGCACCCACCGGTAGTGGCCGTTGTTGTCGTCGCCGTCCCAGACGCACCGTATCCGGTTGTCAGGCGGGTCCCAGCTGTAGCCGAGATAATCCGGGATGGGCTCCGGGGGTATGAACAGCTTCGCATTCTTCACCGCGCTCGTCGTATCCTCCCGTTTATCAAGATCGTCGCCGTCATATGCCGGATCGACCGGGTGCAGCGAGACCCCGCCGAATTGCTGGACCGCTAACACCACGTCGTATTCCGGCTGGCAGGCGATGTAGAAATCGGTCTGCTGGAACCGCGGGAGGCTGAGGAGGGTATAGCCGATGTGGCCTTCCTTAGGGGTGCCGAAGAAGATGATGTCGTTCGGGAATGTGCCATCCTCCAAGGTCTCGCCCGGGGAGAGCACGTCTCGCGGAAGGGCCGACATCAGCTGGCCAAGCATATAATCGCATTCGGTGAAATCGCCTAGGTCTGTGCAGTTATCTATCTGCTCCTGCTGTTCCGGGGTAGGGACGATGACCCCGTCCTCTATGAAGTCTAGGACGGTTATCGGGGGATCCGCGTTGACCCATATCCTATCGATCCCCTTGATCTCGGTGCCGTCGCTGCTGCAGTCCGGATCGACCCCCACCCTGACAACACCGACCGGGAGCGGGTCGATCTTGAGGAACCGCTCCCCGTCCTTATAGCCTTCGAAATATTTTTCCAAATCGGCCGCGGTCTTGGGCTTCTTGTTGTCCAGGTATACAATCTCGCTGCGCTGGCCCAGGCATGTCTTGGAGGCCGAATCGCATCCGCAGAGCACCCAGTTGCCGAAAAGCTCGTTGTAGCAGAGCATCCGGTTGTATTCCTGCATATTGCAGTAGCCGGATGCGCAGTCCATCGGAGAGGTGCATTCGAAGGGGGCGGGCACGGGGGTGGTCGAGCCCTGGAAAAGCCCCGACCACATCTCCTTCTCATAGATCAGGGAGAGGAAATCCGCATAGAATTCCTTGTCCAGCGAGGTCTCGTTGATGAACCCCGCGGCAAATGATCCGCGTTTTGTCCGGACATACCGGTAATCCGGGCTGACCGCCCCCTGGAATTCCTGGCCCAGGAACGGGGATTCGTCCTCTTCCAGGCAGAATTCCTCTGAGGCGGCCTTCTCGTCCGGCTTATCGTATGGGACGCCATCGACCTTGTCCTCGAACTCCTCAGGCGAGAGCAGGTAGTTCATGAACCTGTCCTTGGATCCTGCCGCCGGATTGACATTGCAGTAGAGGTCGCTGATCGGGAACATCCAGCGGTAATGGCCGAATTCCTCGAATGAATCGCCGACGCCGAAGCGGAAGGTGTTGACGAAGCTCCCCCGCATGTTCTTCAGGTAGCTGGTCAGTTCGTCCCCGGAGGGCTGCATGGAGCAGCTCGCACCATATAGGCCTATCGGGGCGTTTTCCTTGGATTCTTCCACCGCGCCGATCTTGCCCGTGCTTTCGGCTTCGGCTCCGAAATTAAGGGAGTCCTTGTAGGTCGGCAGGGGTGCGGGGTTGTAGTGCAGGCCGCCGCACACCTGGGCCACGCAGTCGCTTCCCAGGCAGCCGGAGGTCGAGTTCGAGCATATGGGGACGACCAGGTCGGAGCTGTTGCTCACGCCCTCCAGGCTCACTTCCACGGTGATATTGCACACGCCATCCGTCACGTTGCAGAAATTCGTCGCGGTGACCATCGTATTCGAGTCCGAGCCTTTGAGTTCCCCGCAGACCGGGGGGTCCTGGGAAGAGTCCAGGATGCAGCAGCCGACGGACACCGGCTTCTTCATGTTGCATCCGGAAAGGATGAAAACCAGCACCAGGCAGGCGAGAAGGATCCTTTTCATCATACCACCTTGGCGACAGCCCGTATCAGGTCCATGGAATCTCCCCCGAGGACGGTTATCATGTAGCGGACTATCATTATCGTTATCGCGAACGCGATGAAGGGCTGCAGCAGGACAGACGAATAGACGGACGTGATGTCGTTTTTCAGCTGGTCGAGGGATATCGTCCCCCCGGAGCTCGATGAGGATGTCTGGCTCCCGATCGCCGAATATATCGAGTATGATATCCCTGAGAATGTCGGGAAGCACATGGCGTTCTCCTGGTCGGACGTCTTGGCGGGGGCGACATATGCCGGCTTCACGAAGCCGGGATCCGTTATGATATAGACCACCGGGAAGATGAAGTAGAACCCGATCGCGATCGCGATCAGGAAGGCGCCGACCCCCCGCGTGAAGAAGATGGAGCGGAGGAAGAGGCCGATCGGGAGGAAGAAGCTGAGCATGTTGTTCCTCACATAGTCGGCGACGACCACCACCGCGTTCATGCCGATCAGCAGGACGGTGAGGGTGTGGTTGAGCAGGCGGTATGTCTCCGCGTCCTTGTACCAGGCAGAGACGTACTGCCCCGTGAATATCGGTATGCCCAGGAGGCTGATATAGAGGTTGAGCAGGTTAAGCGGCGTGGCTGAAGCCTTCGTCACCTGCTCCTGGATCTGTGCGAAGGCCGCGGCCTTGTCCCCCACCCTGCATTTGAGGAGGTCCAATGAATTGTCCAATTCGTCTATCGTTATCGTCTCCCCAGCGCATTCGAAAGACGGGCAGTTCACGCCGCTGCAGAGGAAGTACTGGATCGTGAAGTCTTCGACGGCATTGAGCATCACGATCAGCGAGCAGACCATGAGTATGGTCGCCATCCCGTTAAGCAGTTCGGCTTTGGCGTGGCGCTCGACCTCTTGGGCGTTGAAGGCCTTCGCGACCGCCATCACCGCGGCATAGATTATCGCGATCGTAACTGTCGCAAGGATGGTCAATGGCAGGAACGCGAGGTCCGAACCCGGGTCGACCCCTGCGAGCGACGCATAGTCGAAACCCTTCAGATAGCCCGAGACTTCTACCATATCACATCAGCTGCACGATCCTCGAGAGGTCTATCTCTTCTCCGAGGAATTTGTTGATATATCCCACCGCGGCCGCGGCGGCCAGAAGGGCGAGGGACGGGATGAATATCCCGACAAGGAATGCATTGCCTGAGAGCTTTATAATCTCCACGCTCTGCTCGCCCGAATCGAACACATTGTCCGAGATATGCTGGTCGAACATCGGGAATGTCACCTGGTCGGCGAGATCCTTGTCGGAATAATCGAAGACCGGCGAATCCCGCGGGGTCAGCACATGCCCCGCCTTGAAATCGATATAGAATATGGACAGGACCAGCGGGTATATCATGAGGAACGCTATGGCCACAGACATCAGGAGCGAGCCCAGCGTGCGCACATAGGGGAGGGCCCTGAGGAATATCCCGAGGGGCAGGAAGAAGAGTATGAACCCGCTGAAGACGTATTTGAGGATGAACATGTAGTTGAGGATGGACAGGTATGCCATCGTGATGGTGTTGAACGCGGCGCCGAGGACCGAAGTCAGGAGGCCATAGCCCGCATCCGGCGCCACGCTGATGCTCGCCGCCCCGCTCCCGCCCGTTATGCTCGGGAGCACCGCCCCGAAGAGGCAGAAAAGCCAGGCATAAGACGGGTCTCCTTCGCACTGGTTCCTTCCGAACGACTGCAGGATGCTGTATCCGCCGAGGTGGTATCTGGTCGCGCTGAAAAGGTCGTGCAGCCAGATCCCCCCTTCGACCAGGTAATTGTTCGCCGCGTCGAATATCGTCATGCCCGGGGGCATGCCCGTCATCTCGATATCCAGGAGAGAATAGATGGAGCCGATATCCAGCAGGCAGAATGTGTTTATCCCCATGAGGATGAACCCGACCACCACGACCGAGATGAAAAGCTGGAACACCTCGGTCTTGGACCAGAGGATGAGCCTGGGGCTGCTGAGCGCGTTCCCCAGCATGTAGCTTATCCCTATTATGAGCGCTGTGACGATGGACGAGACGGCGGCCAGGGGGTAGACGATGCCCTGTATCACCAGGGTCGCATCCGCCGAGCATATGCTTGTGAGTGCCATAGGATCACGCTATCCTCATCAATGCCGAGATGTCCACCTCGGCTCCTGCCAATTTCGATATCCACCGGAATGTCGCGAAGAATGCCGTCAGCACCGCCACCGAGAACAGCGTCCCCCGGACCAGGAACAGGTAGAGGTAGTCGTTGATCTGCTCGAGCAGGTCGTCATAGATGTCCTTGACGTTGTCCGCATTGTAATATGAGAAGCCGACTTCCGTCGAGAACTTCTGGGTGTCGCATTCCATTATATCGATCGGCGAGACGGAAGGCTCCCCCGGGGCGGTGACATCATCCATGAATATCGCCGCGATCGGCACGAAGAGATAGAGCGACACGGCGAGGCCTATGAACAGGGCGCCCGCGCCCCGCGTGAATTTCAATGTGCGGAGCAGGATGCCTATCGGAAGGAGCAGGGTGAAGGAGTATGTCTTGGCGAAAAGCGTCAGGACCTTGAGCGAGCTGAGTTCGGCTATGGAAAGGCTTATCGCCTGCAGCGAGATGGTGAGAGGGGGCGTGAGCGCCGAATAAGACCCGCAGGGGGCGATATTGAATCCCGCCCCGGATAGGCCGCAGTACTGCGACCGGGTGGATTCCGGGACCACCTTGATCATGTACCCCTTGACGATGTTATATGCGTTCACCTGCGTGTCCAATGTGGCGTTGATGCGCTCCAGTCCGGCATCCTGCAGGTTGGGCGCGATCGAAGAGAACATCTGGTTGGTCGTCGCTTCGGCCGAGAAGAGCACGGCGACCATCACACCGGTCATGATCAGCTGGTAGAACTCCTCCGTGGCCAGGAACTTGAGGTCGTTTAAGCTGAATGCCATCGAGACCATGTACAGCACGGCGAGGATGAAGAGGGACAGCATGAGCGCCGTGAATGCGGTCCCTGCCCAAGGCTGGGGGGGCGCCGCGAACGCGAGCCCCAAAAGCAGCGATAGCACAACAAATGTCGCGAGCCTCATAGTATCTTGCTCAACCCCGGTATGTCCACATCCCCTCCGATCAATTGCGAAAACGAGCGGATGAATATCAATGTCACGAGTATGTTCAGTATCGGCAGCACATAGGCCGGAAGCATCAGGGCTGCCACCCCTTTTATCTCCTCTTTGCCCACCATGCCCTCAGCCGAGCGCCTGGTGAATTCGGAGGGCGATATCTTCGGCGGGCCGCTCGGCGACGGGTTGCACAGGTCCGTGCAGGCCAGGTATATCGGCGGATCATAGGTGTATGACTGGGGCACGAAGTTGCAGGAATCGCAGTCGTGCGATTCGATGTCCTCTTCGCTGGGAAGCACCCAGACGCAGGATTCAGTGGCGGTCAGGTTCTCGTCGCAGTCCAAAGACGGGTCGGGATCCAGGTCGCCTTCGCCCATGCAGTTGGTTGGCCGGGTCATAGGGCCGGTCTCATCGGCGTTCAGCCTCCGCGCGTATCTGCACAGGTCGCTCCCGTCCAGGCAGCCGCCCATCGTGCAGTTGGCTTTGAGGGGCGGGACGCTCCTGCAGCGGATCGGGCATTCCCCGTTCTCGATAAGCCCGTCGCTGTATATGTCGTCGCTGGAATGATCAGGGTTCACATAGCGTATGAACCTGCATCCTGGATTCAGGCTGGCGCACGCCTGCGGGATGCCGTCCGCCTGGCACTCGGATGCCGTCGAATACGGAAGGTCCCGGCAGGATGAGGGGCATTCGGTGGCCTGGCAGCTCACGACCTCTTCACCACCGAAATTATAGTCCGGCGCGAGGCCTTCGTCCAGGAATGCGATCGGTATCTTGATCACGTCCTCGTCCATCCCGGATTCGACAAGGTGCGCGCTCAGGTTCTGGGCATTGAAGTATCTCACGCCCTCCGTCACCGAATAGAACCTGGGCGGGGCTATCAGGCAGGCGGCTGGGCAGGCCGATGCAGGGGGCTCCACGGACGCCCCCCCGAACATCGTGATGCTCAGTGTCATCCAGTCGAAGACGTACATGAGCGGGAAGACGTACATCACGCCGATCCCGACCGCTATCAGCAGGCCCCCCACGCGCCTTGTCACGAAGAATGACCTTGCCACTATGCCGATAGCAAGGACCATCGGGGCGAGCTTGTACGATATCTCGCTGACGAAGAATTCCTGCGAATACAATGAAGATAGTATGTTGCCCAGGTATTCGATAACGACGTTCCTGCGCTCGACCTCCATTATCCTGTCCGCGCTCGCGGTGAAGGATGTGGACAGCTGGAGCATGGGGATGAGGACCGGGGTGGAGAGGCCGAAACGGTAGTTGGCCGCCTGGGAAGCCTTCCCCGCCTCGACGACGTTCTCGCGGGCCGAATTGAGGGCGGTCTCCATATTCCCGCTGAGGTATTCGTGCGCGACGGTCACGGCGCAGTTGTTGCTCCCTTCGCAGTCGAAGCCCAGGTTCGAGCCGTTGACGATCGCCTCCATATAGACATCGAGCAGCAAGGCGACCGCGGTGAATGATATGATGATTATGCATGTCACGAATACCTGGATCATCTCGTTCTGCGCCCATGCCTTTATCTCGGGCATGTCGAAGGCGTGGCCGACCATGTATGCGAGGGCCACCAGGAATATGGAGAACATCAATGCCAGGGCGGAGATGAGGCGCCAGTCCCTGACGATCTCGAGCGAGCTGGATTCGGTCCCCTCCTCCAAAGCGGTGTCCTCTGCGAATGCGAGCGGAGCGGATGCCGAGATGATGATGAGGAAGGCGAGCAGGAGGGCGTATGGCGGGACGGGATGTTTGGCGTGTTTGGCTTTCATCCGAGCACCTTGAGCGCTTTCGATATGCCCCCCAGGAACGTCACCGTGAGGGCTATCGTCAGGTTCGGCAGGAAGAACGCCTGGGGCAGGGCCCGCGCGACCAGCCAGAAGCTGGTATCGGAATCGCATCCGCCCATTATCTGGTCGTCTATCACTTCCGAGTAGGACGGGCATTCGGAGAAGACCACCTGGTCCATGGCGCCGTTCAAGGCGTACAATGTCGGGACGATCACATAGAGCGCGACCGCAAGGGCGATCAGCATGTTCCCGAAATGCCTCGAGACCGGGAGGACCCGGAGCAGGAGCGCCACCGGAAGGAGCCATTTGATGATGTCGATGGCTATCAGCAGGACGAGCTTCTGGGTCTGCAGGCTGATCAAGGCCGGGAGCATGAAGTTGTTCGCGACCATGTCCAGCTGCATCGCGTATGCCTTGCGGTATGCGCCATACGGGATTGAGACCCCCCCCGTTATCGGATTATAGATAGAGACGACCAATGTGGAGTCCATCTCGTTGGAGAGGCTCTCCTTCATCATGCGCGTCATGCCGGACTGCGTGGTCTTGACCACATCCGAAAGGTAGCATTGGGCGACCGACTGCGGCGATTCGATGCCGGTATAGCAGCCGTCCGGAGACATCAGCCCCAGCCCGCTCGGGCCCAAGACGAAATCCAGGAAGCTTCCCAGGGTCTGGCATGAGAAGAGCATTATCCCGACGACCGAGAAGATGAGGAAGATGGAGAACAATAGGTGGAAGATCTCGTCTTTTGCCATGACGGTGAGCTCGGCGTTGTGCGTGGCCGAGCCCGCCATGTATAATATCGCGATTATCAGGGTCGTGAGCGCGATGGCCGCCCCGATCATCATCCCGCTGTCGCCGGTGAAGATGTCGTCGAACACGTTCGCAGCGCATTGCGCGCTGAAGCAGACGGGAAGCAGGAGCAGGAAAAGCATCCACCGCATCAAACCAGCCTCTGTATGCCCGGCAGCATATATTCGCCTCCTAGGGCGGCTGAGACGCTCCGAATTCCGGCGTATGTGATGATTATTACCAATATGGCGTCGACGTAGCTGACCACCACGAGATTGTTTATCTCGCGCAGGAACGGCGCGAAGTGGTCGAAGTGCTTGCCCAGGTCAGGGGTCACGAATGTGGATATCGCCATCGTGAGGCCCCAGAGGATGGGCAGTATTATCTGCATCATGATCGGGTATACCACCTTCGTCAGGACCTCCCAGCACGGCTGGAACCCCGTGCCGAGGGTCACCGCCGCGACAAGCAGGCACGGGGGCAGGGCGAAGCCCACCTCCCCGAACATGCCGACCAGCATCCTCATCCACCATTCGCCGCAGATCAGCGAAGCCCCCGAAGGGAGGTAGAACTCGAGGTCCTTTATCATGTCCCGGTCCAGGTTCGGCGCCGGGACGTTGATCAGGTCATGCGCGGGGGCGAGCAGGAACACGGCGAGGGGGAATATCACGTATCCGCCGATCACCAGCGCTATCAATGTGCTCCCGACCTGCCTCGTGAAGGGGATAACCCTGAATATGAATGCCAGGTATATCAATTGCCCCATGGTCGAGAGGCAGAATCCGAGCACCGCCCGGAGCGCGCTGTATAGGATTATCATGTTGGTCAGGCCGCCTGCGGCCTGGTTGAAGAATATCATGAACGAGGAGAAGCCGGATGATGGGACCCCGCCGACAGACACCCAGACGTAATATCCGGCCATCACGTTGGTCGAATAGCCGGAGCGCATGCCTACGACGAAATATGCGTCTATCAGGTCCTTGTATGCGACGGTGGCCCGGCCCATCATGTCGTCTATCACGCCTTCGGCGTCCTCCTTGTAGTCGTCCGTGCCGCTCAGGGTCTCCATGATGGGCTTATCGACGTTGAAGAGCGCCATGACGAGGACGAATAATATCGCGGCGACGATCAATTCGCGGTATTCCTGCTTCACCCAGGCGTGGAGCTGCTGGGCGTTTATCGCTTCGGCGACCATCGCGGTGATGGCCAGTATTATCACGACCAGGACGACGGTGCCGCCGAGGGCGGCCGGCGCCTGCTCGAGGAGCGTGGCGGCAGATGATATTGAGAGCAAGGCTAGAATGAACAGCGAGGTCTTGAGCTCCACGCAATTCAATCAGGGACTAAATTTATAAATCGCTGGGCGTTTTCCAGCGGCCTGGATGCAGACGCTGCGAATGGGGCCCGGTTGGGCCTGCGGAGCGGGGAAAAACCGGAGCATTATTAATCAGGTGATAGATAGTATATTTGGGTGTGGAGGATGGTGTCATCAGCGTATAAGGAGCGGGAGAAGCCAGGTGTCGAGAAAGAAAAATGCACTGGCAAGTCGTTTTGGGGAAAGGCGGTGCTCACCGCTTCAGCATTGGGCTTGGCTACCTTATTAGAGGGCTGCGGCCCATGCAGCGGATGGCGGCTACAAAGGCTCGGTCATCGGGAGTTGCTGGAGAACGCTTATCCGCGCAGAGGATGGGACAGGTTCATAGATGAGCACCTGAGGTTGACGCCTGCGGATTTCAATAATGAACTTTATTGGCGCTTCAGATTGAAGAGATACCAGGCCGGGTTGAGGGCATGCAAGGAGAAAGTTCGATGCACGAGGGAGGAGTTCCTGCGCAGGGGAAAGGCGTTCGTCCCGGCGCTGACGAAAGAGCTTATGGATAATCGGTGTTACTGGGTCTACCCTGGTTTCCATGCGTTCGAGGACATGGATAAGAGGCACAACCTGCTTTCCATGGGAAGGACAGGCCTTCATGCGAAGATGGCGTATATGCTGAAAAGCAGCGAGCGTTATTGTCATCATGAGGTGCTCGATTATTTCGCTAGCCTTTCCGACAAGACAAGAACGATAAAGAAAGAGCTAGAATCCGGCCTGGCCAAAGTGCATGGGGAAGACCCGTTGCGGAAGGATGGCCGGGTCCGGAGCGAGATGATCGGAGCGCTGGGCGAGATGCTTGATGCATATTCGGAGATTCTCGCTCCGGCCGCGATGCTCGCCGTGCAGATCGGAGATATTCGGATACTGCCGAAGATTGTCAAGGCCTGGAAGAAGCATAAGACGTATAGGGATCCGGATTTTGAGGATAAGGATATCGCCGCATGGTCGATAGTCACCCTGGTCCAGTTGAACGCGGATATGTTCATGGCGCAGGGAAAGGATGCCCCAGGCGTTCAGCAGGCGCTAACCGCTTTGGTCGATGTCCTAAGAGAGGGACAGGGTTACAATAGTATGAGGAAAGATCTGCTCTTCGCCAAAGGCTGGGCGGCGCGGACGATTGCAGACATCGTGAAAAAGGATCCGGGACGGATGGATCCGCTTTCCGCAATCAAGGAGATATCGGATGCGGAGATCCGCAGCAAGGACAAGGCGGAAGCACTGATCGGGATGGGCGCTCCGGCCATCCCCGCCCTGATCAAGCTCGCCCATGCCAAGGCAGTCCTCACGCACACCCGGGACAATCCCGGCGACCATGCGTTTCAAGCATCGGTGCCGGGATATCTTGACAGATATATCCGGATCATGAGCCAGGAAAACGATAATTGCTGGGGGCATTTCGATGAAAAGACCATCATCGAAGCCTTTGTGAAGATGGGCGAACCTGCGGTATCGTACCTGCAGAAGGCCCGCTCGAGCGTCGTGGGTTTCGAGAGGGATCTCGCTGCATCGGCATTGAAGATGATAAGCGCAAGCAAACCGTAGGGACGATGATCTCTTGATATGTCCGCTCTTTTAGGTCTAGGCCGAAAGATAGCGCAGGGTATTTATTTGCCAACGGGTAGGTGAATTCCATGGAAGAGGACAAGATCGTCCTGGACCGCAAGAGCTTCGAGGCCCTCGCGGTGGATTCGCGCGTCAAGATACTCAAGTCGCTAAAGGAGAGGAGGAAGACGCTTACCGAGATAGCCTCAGAGCAGGGCATGTCCGTATCCGGGGTCAAGGAGCACTTGGAGACCCTCGAGAAAGTGGGGCTCATCGAGAAGAAGGACGACGGGCACAAATGGAAATACTACGAACTCACAAGGAAGGGGAGCGATATCGTCGCGCCCCGCGAACTCCGCGTGTGGATACTCCTTTCGATGTCGACTATCGCGCTTGTGGCTGCGATGTTCGCGATATTCTCGCCCCCTGCCTTGGATATTGGCGGCTATTCAGCTGTTGCGGGAGAGCAGGCTCCGCTCATGGAAGATAGCGGGCAGATGCTCACCGCATCTGCTATCCCCCCTGGTGAGAACGAGGCGGGGGATGCTTATTCCGAAGACGCAAGGTCGCTTGGCGCATCGGACGATGATGCTGAGGCTGCAAAGATGTCAGAAGGGCAGCTGGTGGGCGATATCGCCCCTGATTCTTATTATGGGGGCAGGAGCCTGGCAGTCCCGCTCGCGGTCGCAGGGATAAGCGCGGTCTCGCTGATGATCTGCATGGCGATCCTCTTCAAGAACCGGATGAGGGTCACTTCGCCCTGAAGGCGATGCCGGTCACGCTCAGGAAGACAAGGATGAGCAGGCCAGGCATCCCGCCGAGCAGCAGAATCAGGATGCTCCAGATGCCGACCTCTATCCTTATCCCCAGCCAGGCCATCAGTTTCAGGGCGAGCAGGGCGAATACCGTGTTGATAAGGAGGGGCACCGGCCCCCAGTTCGACCATATCGAGAGGAAGAGGGCGAGGGCTATCACGATCAGCAGGATGCGCAATGCGGTTTTGAACATGGTTTTTCATACAAAGGGAGAATTTATATCGTTTTTCCGAGTTTAAACACCATGGTCGACACATTCATCGCTAAGATCCCAGCCAGGGAGTTCCAGGGCATCACCTCGTGGATCAATTCCGGGCCGATAAGCATCAAGGACCTGAAAGGGAAGGTCGTGCTCCTGGAGTTCTGGACATACACCTGCATCAACTGCCTTCGCACGCTCTCGCATGTCAAGGGGTGGCATGAGAAATACTCCAAGGACGGCCTGGTCGTGATCGGGGTCCATTCGCCCGAATTCGAGTTCGAGAAAAGCGTGGCGAACGTGAAGAAGGCGGTGGAGAGGCTGGGGATCAGATACCCGGTCGCCGTAGACAGCGACATGTCGAGCTATGATGCATACGACGCCCAGTGCTGGCCGGCCAGGTTCATGATAGACAAGGAGGGCTTCCTCTGCTACGTGCAGTTCGGGGAGGGCAATTATTCCCAGACCGAAACCGAGATCCAGACGCAGCTAGGCGTCAGCAAGAAGATGGAGAAGGAGGAATACTCCGGATACATGTTCGACCAGAGCCCGGAGGAATACGCCGGGTTTGCCAAGAACTCCGGTATAGGTTCAGGGCTCGCCTGCGACAAGGACGGATGCAACGTGTATATCGATCCGGGTCCGCATGAGCGGGATGTCATCTATCCGCACGGCCGATGGGTCCAGGAGAAGGATTACCTGGAGCTCAAGAAAGCCCCCGGGAAGGTATCTTATCGGTTCAACGCGAGGGAGGCCAATGTAGTGCTCGTGCCCCTTGGTAACCCGGTCAAGGCGGATGTCTTCATAAACGAGAAGAAAATCGGGGAAGTGACGGTGGATTCCCCGAGGATGTATACCGTGTTCCGGGACAAGGATTACGCGATCCGCGAGCTGGCCCTCATCTTCAACGGCCCTGTGCGCGTGTATGCGTTCACTTTCGGCTGATCTGATAAAGCCTCTGCATGATCGTCACAAGGGATAACGCAGAGGCGAGGATCAGGGAATAGACAAAATAGTCCATCGCGAGGGCGAGCCCTGCCCCCAAGCCTATCACGATCAGCAAAATCCTCTCGCTCCGCTCGCATATCCCGCCGAGCGCGTTCGCTTCCTCTCTCGATACGACGGCTTTATGGTCGGCGTATGCGCGGATGAAAGAAGGCATGCAGGTCCCGAGGAATATCACGGATGCGATCCATATCTTCGGGTCGATCAGGAGGGTTGGCAATGGGTAGAACATGAAGGAGAAGAGGAATATCGCCTCGACAAAGCGGTCGGATACGCCGTCCATGAAGCCGCCAAGTGCGGAAACCTCGTTTCTCGCCCTCGCCACCGCTCCATCGATGACATCGGAAAGCGCGGCGAGCGCGAAAAGGCCGAGCCCGAGTGGGAGGTTGCCCATCGCGACCATCGCGCCGGCAGCGAGCGCTATCACAATCGAAAGCAGGGTCCATTGGTTGGGGGTGAGCGGGATGATGGCGAGC